>NZ_QETI01000014.1:0-133766 GCF_003105075.1 Comamonas sp. JNW | reverse complement strand
GGCGCTGCGCGAGTGGGCCTATGGTTGGACATACCAGAATTCAGCTGAGCGAACACAAGCCTTACATCGCTGGCAGCATTACTACAACTGGCACAGGCCTCACAGCGGCATTGGTCGAATTACCCCGATGGCCAGGCTCAAATCTGCAAACAACCTCTTGACAGTTCACACCTAGAATCCCCTCATCCCCCTTTAGCCGCAGGCCTCCCGGCCCGCAGCCACGCCATGCGACCACCAGCGACCGAATCCTTTTTGCAGCGGGTGCGCCAGCACCTGCAGGCACTGCCGGCCACCGAGCGGCAATTGGCCGACTTTGTGCTGGAGTTCCCCGGTGAGCTGGCCAGCTATGCCGGCAATGAGCTGGCCCAGCTGGCAAAGGTGTCGCCCTCGACGGTAAGCCGCTTTATCCGGCGCCTGGGCTATGAGAACTACGAAGAAGCGCGCCGCCAGGTGCGCGAGGACAAGCAAAGCGGCTCGCCGCTGTTCCAGTCGGCGGCCGAGGCGTTCCAGCGCGGGCAGATGCTGGCCACGCACCGCGAGCGCTCGCTCGCCAACCTGACGAACACCCTGGACCAGCTGAGCGAGCCGCAGCTGAGCGAGATCGTGCAGGCCATCATCGCCGCGCGCCAGGTGCTTATCTTTGGCAGCCGCAGCAGCCACGCGTTTGCGCAGTACCTGCGCTGGCAGATCATCCAGGTGGTGCCCCAGGTCATCAGCCTGCCCGGCCCCGGCGAAACGCTGGCCGAGTACACCGCCAGCCTCAACAAAAACGACTGCGTCATCATCTTTGGCATGCGCCGCCAGACCCGCCAGATGGCCGCACTGCTGGCCAGCGCCAGCAAGGCCGGCGCTGCTGTGCTGCTGGTCAGCGACCAGGCCTCCCCCCACTATGCTGCTGCCACCTGGTCCATCCAGTGCGACTGCCATGGCCCAGGCCTTTTGGACAACCATGTGGCCGTGATGGCCGTCTGCGACCTGCTGGCTACCATGGTGCTGGAGGCAGCCGGCGCGCCGGGCCGCAAGCGCCTGGCGGCCATTGAGCAGCAGCATGAGCAGCACCAGGAGTTTTGATGGCTTGCAGGACGCTCCTGTTTTGTGCAGCAGCCGCTAGGGCGTCGTACTGTTTGCGACCAACAACACAGTTTTGCAGCTGGATGCCAGAAACAAGGTGACCTTACCTGGCCACCGCGGAGGCGGGTATGGTTCGCGGACCCTATGTTGGCGCGGAAACACGCATGCCTTCAGGTCTCATTTTTCCGGGTTACATGGCCGGCGGTTTTGCGTTTGCTGTGTTCTGTGGCGATGAGACAGTGAAATTCAACCTGAACATGAAACGCGAAGGACAGGAAACAGAGGCCCGTCTAGCTCGACATCTGGGCGTGCTCGAAGAGCAGATTTTTCCAATAACCTACACGATCTACGATGGATGGACTGCCAAGTACGATAGGTACTGGTAACGGCCAATAGCTAACTCTGGTTTTTATTTTTCTATATGAAGGTGTTCTGAGATGACCGATACGGCAAGACTCGCGGTTCTAATTGATGCTGACAACGCCTCAAGTTCTGTGGCGAGGGAAGTACTAGAGGAAGTTACCAAGTACGGCATCGCGACAGTTAAGCGCGCCTTCGGTGATTGGACGACGCAAAATCTTGTTGGATGGAAGGCACATCTTCACAAACACGCGATTCAACCTATTCAGCAGTTTTCTTATACCCAAGGCAAGAACTCAACCGATTCCGCATTCATCATCGACGCGATGGACCTGCTGTACGCGGGAAACGTAGATGGCTTTTGCCTTGTCTCAAGTGATAGTGACTTCACAAGACTTGCAACTCGCTTGCGCGAAGCAGGTAAGGTTGTTTATGGCATGGGTGAGCGAAAAACTCCGGAGCCGTTCATTGCCGCGTGCGACAAGTTCATTTTTTTCGAGGTTTTAAAGGCTACCGCAGAACCAACAGCCCATGCAAAAGTCGCCGACGTCCCTGACCTGAAGGAGCTACTTGTTCACGCAATTCGAGAAACCACACGCGATAGCGGATGGTCCCGACTAGCAACCGTGGGTAGCCTATTAGGAAAGACGCATACCTCGTTCGATCCACGTAACTACGGCTTTAAAAAGCTTAGCGACTTGGTTCGCACGCAGTCTTACCTTGAAGTCAGAGATGCTCCAGACTCAACCGAATTTGTGCACGTTGAGCTTCGGCTAAAGTAGTTAGATTTACGACGCCACAATCGGCAAGAAGCCCACAATGCAAGAGCAAATGAATAAGCAAGTCTGCAGCTAATTTTCTTGCGGTGGTGGTCTAGTCCTCCAGCCAGAAGCTGACAACCAATATGACATGCGCTGACGAGGTATTCAATCATGAAAGATTTACGCATTTCAACCGACAAGAAAGAGCTGGATATCCTTTTGATTCACAGCTTTCTTTCCACTGAAACTCCGTGGGCCAAGAATATCCCACTGAAATTATTGCGCAAAGCAATTGACAACTCTCTATGCTTTGGGGGCTATATAGAAAATCGACAAGTAGCATTTTGTCGCGTCATCACGGATAGCGCGACATTTGCCAATCTTGTTGATGTTTTCGTTATTCCTGAATGCCGGGGGAACGGCTATAGTAAAGCTCTAATGAGAGCTGTTTTATCTCATCCTCTACTTCAGGGGCTACGGCGTTTCACTTTAGCCACCAGCAACGCCCATGGCTTATATAAGGAATATGGATTTACATCCCCGCTATATCCAGATACATATATGGAACGATACTCTCCAAATATATATAATTCAAAAAACTGAGCGGCGTATTCAATATCTGCTGAGCGTCGGTCTGCGACGTTAGCACATCGGCAATTTACAGTCTGCCGACTGCGATCTAACATTCAGAAAAAAATACTCCGCTAACACTAGCGCAAGGCTCTACTTTGAAAATTCGATGCCTCTGTGGTTCGTTCATTGTTGATGGTACGGACTGCTTACCCAACAAAGCACACATAACGCCTGATCAAGGCTGGCTCGATGTGTTTGACACTCTCGATAGTGCAATCATTGATTCAATTTTCAGCGGCAAATTAAGCAAAGACGATGCATACATGCACGCAAGAAAAATAGTCCAGACGCCAGCCCGCACGATGTGGCAATGTGGATCTTGTGGAAGGTTGTTCATTGATTCTCAGGATGGCTCGCAGCAGTGTTTTTCGCCCGAAAATCCAGAGAAGGGAAAGAGCATCCTTGCTTTAAAAAAAGATAGCATTTAGCTAGTCAGAACGCATGACTACTGTAGGTCGTTCAGAGACAGTCAAAAGCCCCTTCAAACCGTTCGCACGAACACTGTCACTCAGCAGGCCAGTCGCTACAACTCTGGGGCTACGGTGATTGCACCCTGACGCAACCAGCCCTCACCTCATGGATCGCAGCCTCTCTCTTCGTGGCTCCCTACGCCGCCGGCGCAGCAGCTAGCTGCACCCTTGCTTTGAGAAAACCACCACCACCGCCCTGTTCCCCGATACCGAGATAGATGGCACGTTGCTTGCTTTGTCTGGCTGGTGCATGAAATTTCAATTTCATATGCACCATATTAGTGAAATACCTATACCAAACTTCGATGAACTGCCCAACACTGGCGCAGCGATCCGATTCGAGCAAGTACGACTCTTCTCAAGGAGCTTTCAATGGCTGGTGGACCTGCACTTACCTCTGCACCCGACTCTCCGAAGGTGGCCGAACTCGACCAGGCCCTGGACAAGATAGGGGTGACCCGCTCGCACCACACGATCATCTTTTTGATCCTAATTGGCTGCCTGTTTGACAGCTTCGAGCAGAACGCAGTCGGCATCATCGGGCCCATGCTCAAGGAGCAATGGGGGCTGACGGCGTCGGACATCGGCATGCTCAACTCGGTGACCTTTGCCTGCGCGGCGATTGGCCGCATTGTCTCGGGCTATATCGCAGACCGCTATGGCCGCCGCGTGATGCTGACGGTGGACCTGCTGCTGTTCACGATTGGTGCGGGCATCTGCGCGATGGCGCCCAATCTTGCGGTGATGGCGCTGGGCCGCGCGGTGGTGGGCTTTGGCCTGGGGGGCGAGATTGCGATTGCGGTGACCATGCTGTCGGAGTTCTGCTCGTCCAAGTTCCGGGGCACGGCAGTCGGCCTGGTCAATGTGGGCGCGGGCGGGCTGGGCAATTTTCTGGCGCCGGCCTTTGGCCTCTTGGTGTTCTGGATCTTCCCTGGCGACAACGGCTGGCGCTGGCTGTTTGTCTGCCTGATGGTGCCGGCGCTGCTGGCGGCGTTCTACCGCCGCTACATCCCCGAGACACCGCGCTTTCTGCTGTCGCAAGGCCGTATTGCCGAGACCAATGCGGTGCTGACGCGCCTGGCATCGGGCAAGCTGGCGGGCGCCGCGCAAGCCGCGCATCCCTATATCAGCGATGACGGCGCCAGCACCACGGCGGCCAAAATCAAGGTGCGCATCACCGAGATTTTCCGGGGCGCGCTCGGCCGCCGCACGGTGCCGCTGTGCATCACCATCTGGATGACCTATGGCGCGCAGATTTCGGTGCTGACCTTGATGCCGACGATTCTGGTGGGCCTGGGCTACAGCATGTCCAAGAGCCTGCTGTTCACGATGGTGATGCAAAGCGGCAGCCTGCTGGGAGCGATTGCGGCGTCGGCGCTGGGCTTTCACTTTCCGCGCAAGCGGGTGCTGACGGCCGGCGCCATCTGCGCCTGCCTGGCGGCGCTCACGATTGGCTTTGCCGCCAAGAGCATTGTGGTGCTGCTGATTGCAGGGGCCACCTTCCAGTTCTTTGTGCTGCTGCTCAACACCACCATCTGGATCTATGCGCCCGAACTCTACCCCACCCGTGTGCGTGCCTTTGGCACCGCCTTCATCCTGGCCACCGGCACGGCAGCGGGCGCGCTGATGCCGCTGGTGGCCGGCCGTCTGTTTGATGGCTTTGGCCTGGGCGGCGTGTTTGGCCTGGCCGCTGCGATGTACCTGATTTTCATCATCAGCGTGCAATGCGTGCCCGAGACCTATGGACGCTCCCCCGATGCCGAGCCGCTGGCTGGCACGCCTGCCACGGCCCAATCCTAGTTTTGCTGCATGTCCAAAATCCTGCTGATCAACCCCAATGCCTCCGAGGCCACCACTGCGATGATGGCCGACATTGCCCAGCGCTCGGCGCCCGCGCCGTGGCAGATTCTGCCGCGCACCGCCGGCAAGGGCCCGTTGATGATCGTCAACGCGACCGAGCTGGCGCAAGCCGCGCTGGAGGTAGAAGACTGCTGGCGCGAGGCGCCCAGCGATTGCGCCGGTGTCATCATCAGCGCCTTTGGCGACCCAGGGCTGGAGCGGCTGCGCGCCTTGAGCGCCGTGCCCGTCGTCGGCATTGCCGAGGCCTCGATGCTGGAGGCGGCCAGCGGCGGGCGGCGCTTTGGTGTGGCCACTGTGACGCCGGATTTGGTGGAGCCGATTGCCGGGCGCGTGGCTGCCGTGGGTTTGGCACACCTCTACACCGGCATCCGCCTGACCGAGGGCGACCCGCGCGCCTTGAGTGGTGATGCGCAGGCGCTGGAAGCCGCACTGGCCCAAGCCGTGCAACGCTGTGTGGACGAGGATGGCGCGCAGGCCGTGATCATTGGCGGCGGCCCGCTGGGCCAGGCCGCCATTGCGCTGGCCGAGCGCCTGGATCTGCCGGTGATTGCGCCGATACCGGCGGCGGTGCGCAGGCTGGCCCAGCTGATGGGTTGAGATTTATCCGGCAGTGCGCAACTGCCAAAACGGCAGCGCCTGTGGCCCGCACATGCCGGTCGCTATGCGCTGGGCCGTCGGCAGCGAGCCGGTCAGGCCCAAGTGGCCATGGCCCACAGCCAGCCACAGGCCCTGGATCGCATCGATATGCCCCACGATGGGCACGGAGCCCGGCAGGCAGGGGCGGTGGCCCATCCAGTGCTGGGCCTCCAGGCCTGCCAGCGCCGGGAAGGCCTCGCGCGCCATGCGCACGATGCCCGCTGTGCGGCGCGGGTTGGGCGGGGCCTTCAGCCCAGCGATCTCGACCGTGCCGCCCACGCGCAGCCCGCCTTCCATCGGCGCGATAAATACCTTTTTGTCGGCCAGCACCACGGTGCGTTCCACCAGGTGCTGGGCACCGGCAAACTGGGCGTGGTAGCCGCGTTGCGATTCGATCGGCAGCAGCATGCCCAGCGGCTTGAGCAATGCAGGCGCCCAGGCGCCAGCAGCCACGACGATATGCGGCCAGCGCTGCGCATCGAGCGCGGCATCGCCCGTGCGCACGGCCCAGCCCTTGTCATCGGGGCGGATGGCCTTGGCCTCCGCCTGCACCAGCTTGCCGCCGCGCTGCACAAAGGCATGCAGCATGCTTTGCACATAGCGCAGCGGGTTCAGGATGGTGCCGTGGTCGGCGAGATAACGGCCATGGGCATAGCCCTGGGGTGCATGGGGCTCGAGCGCCTCGATGCCGGCGCGGTCCAGCTCCTCGACCTGGTAGCCATACTTGGCGCGCAGCTGCCAGCCGGTGGCATCCTTTTGCGCGTAATCGGCATCGGGGTAGAGGTGCAGATGGCCGCGCCGCATGAACAGCTCGGACACGCCCAGGTTCTGCGCCAGCGCCGCATGCGCATCGACGGCGCCCTGGTACAGGTCGTTGAGGCGCTCTGCCGCCGCAGCCACACGCTTGGGCTCGGCCGATTGCGCAAAGGCCACCAGCCAGGACGCCGCCTTGGGCAGGTGCTTCCAGCCAATCGACAGCGGGCCGTCCTGGTCCATCAGCATGCCGGGCACGGTTTTCAAGATGCCAGGCAGGGCCAGCGGCGCGACCGAGCCGGGGCTGATCGCGCCGGAGTTGCCATAGCTGCATTCCATGCCGGGCTCGCCCCGGTCGATCAAGGTGACGGCCACGCCATAGCTTTGCAGCGCCAGGGCGGTAGCTACGCCCACCACACCGGCGCCCACCACCACCACCTGCTTGGGTGCCTGCACCGGGGCGCCCTGCTTGTTCACTGTCTCTGTCATGTCATCCAATCTGCAAAACCGGCCCAGACCAAGGCGGCCTCGGGCGTGAACCGTGCCTGGGCCAGCTGCTGCTGGACCTCAGCGGCCTGCCACAGCGCAAACTGCGCCACTTCGCCATCCTGGTTGCGGGGCACCTGGCCTTCGGGCACGGTGGCGGCATACCAGTGAATGTCTTCGTACATATAGCCCAGGTCGTCGCCGCCATCGCTGTCGGGCTGGCGAAAACGCAGCACGCCGCCATGGCGCAGGCCCTGCAAGTCAGTAATCTGCAGGCCGGCCTCTTCCCAGGTTTCGCGCGCCAGGGCTTCATCCAAACTGTCCTGGGCCGAGACCATGCCGCCCATCAAGGTGTCCCAGTGCAGCGGGTAGTTGGCCTTGTTGGCCGCGCGCTGCTGCACCCACAGGCGCCCATCAGGCGCGATGCCCACCAGGTGCACGGCCAAGGTGGCAATGCCCAGCACGCGCACGGCGCCGCGCTCAACGGTGCCGATACGGCTGCCATCAACTGCCTGCACGGCCAGCTGCTCGTTGCGCCAGGGGCCGCTGCGGCCCGCATCGCGCAGCGCATCGGCCAGGCGGCCCATCAGCGCCGTCGCGTCCTGCGTGGGTGATTCAAGCAGCCACACCGCCGTGCCCGAGCGCTCGCGCTTGGACAGCAGTGCATCACCGCCCAGGCGCCCGGCAATGCCGGTGTCGATCAGAAAATGCTCGACCAGGGAGCCGACCGCCTGGCCGTTGACCCAGAGCGGCAGCCGGGGCTTGCGCGGCGGCGACTGCATGGCCCTGCGCGCAGCAGCCAGCCAGGTGGGCGGCTCGGGCGCGAACAGCGGGGGAGAAACACGGGTCATGGTGCACTATCAAAATAAAAGCAGATGGATGTTAGTCCATCTGCGCCTGGGGGCTGCCAGCCCCCGCCCAAAACCCGATGCGGACATCGGCTACGGGACCATCAGGGAAGCAGGATGCTGCTGCCCGTGGTTTGGCGTGCCTCCAGCGCGCGGTGCGCGGCCTGCACCTCGGACAGCGCAAAACGCTGCGCGATATGGATCTTGACCTGGCCCGAGGCCACGACGGCGAACAGGTCATTGGCCATGGCCTGGCAGGCCTCGCGCGAGCGCAGGTGGGTAAAGAGGCCCTGGCGCGTGACATACAGGCTCTTGGCCGCCAGGATGGCCGGCGCAAATGGCGGAACCGGGCCGGAGGCATTGCCAAACGACACCATCAGGCCAAAGGCGCGCAGGCATTGCAGCGAGCCATCCCAGGTGTCCTTGCCGACCGAGTCATAGACGACCTTGACACCCTTGCCGCCGGTGATGTCCTTGACGCGTTCGGCAAAGTTTTCCGTGCGGTAGTTGATCGCGACCTCGGCGCCATGGGCCAGCGCCAGCTGGCATTTCTCTGCGGAGCCAGCGGTCGCAATCAGGCGCAGGCCCAGCGCCTTGGCCCATTGGCAGGCGATCAGCCCCACGCCGCCTGCCGCAGCGTGGAAGAGCACAAAGTCGCCCGCATGCAGGCCTTCAACCGGCTTGGCCTGGCGCAGCAGGTACTGGGCCGTCAGGCCCTTGAGCATCATCGCCGCGCCGGTTTCAAAATCAATGCTGTCGGGCAGTTGGCAGACATAGGCGGCGGGCATCACCCGCACTTCGCTGTAGCTGCCCGGTGGGTTGCTGGCATAGGCCACGCGGTCGCCCACCTGCAGGTGCTGCACGCCTTCGCCCACGGCCTCGACGACACCGGCGCCTTCCATGCCCAGGTTCAAAGGCAGCGGCAGGGTGTAGAGGCCCGTGCGCTGGTAGACGTCGATGAAATTGAGCCCGATGGCATGGTGGCGTATGCGCACTTCGCCGGGGCCAGGGGCGCCGACATCCACGTCGACCAGTTTCATCTCCTCGGGTCCGCCATTGCGCGCAATCTGTACTGCCAAAGACATGGGAATTCTCCTGTGTGAACTGAGATAGGTTCTGGGTAGGTGCTTGGTGCCGTCAGTCACCATGCTGCCACGCTTTCACACCGGCTGCTGTCACGGGGATGTACAGTCACGCGATGCAACAAAAACTGACACCGTCGACCATGGCGCTGCTGACCGCCGCCCCGCTGATGTGGGCGGGCAATGCCGTCGTGGGCCGGCTGGTGCACGAGCTGGTCTCCCCCATGCTGCTGAACTTTGTGCGCTGGCTGCTGGCCTTTGCGATCATGCTGCCGCTGGCCTACCCACTGCTGCGCCGGGGCAGCCCGCTGTGGCCGCAGTGGAAGCGCTGGTCCATCATCGGCCTGCTGGGCATTGGCTGCTACAACGCCTTCCAGTACATGGCGCTCAAGACCTCGGGGCCCATCAATGTGACCCTGGTGGCATCCAGCATGCCGCTGTGGATGATGGCCTTTGGCGCGCTGTTCTTCCAGACCCGCATCACGCGGCCGCAGATGCTGGGCGCGCTGTTCTCGGTCAGCGGCGTGCTGCTGGTGCTCAGCCATGGCAGCTGGCAGCAGCTGACCCAACTGCGCCTGGTGCCGGGCGATCTGTTCATGCTGCTGTCCACCGCCTGCTGGTCGCTCTACAGCTGGCTGCTGGTGCGTACCCCCGATCCGGCCGGCATCAAAAGCCAGTGGGCGCTGCTGCTGATGGCCCAGCTGACCTTTGGCCTGCTCTGGTCCGGGCTGTTTGCTGCTGGCGAATGGGCCGTGGGCGCCAGCCAGCTGCAGATCAACAGCACCCTGCTCTGGGCCATTGCCTATATCGTCATTGGCCCGGCCCTGGTCGCCTACCGCTGCTGGGGCGTGGGCGTGCAGCGCGTGGGCCCCACGGTGGCGGGCTTTTTTACCAACCTCACGCCGCTGTTTGCTGCCGTGCTGTCGGCCGCCTTTTTGGGCGAGCCGCCCCGCCTCTACCATGCGGCGGCCTTTGTGCTGGTGGTCGCCGGGATTGTGATTTCGTCGCGCCGGGCCTGATGCGGGCCGGCCCAGGCGTTTACAACCTGCTACGGATAGAACGCGCGCTTCACACTGGCGCCCTTGCGCAAGCGCACAGTGCATCCCATATGCGGTGACACCACCACCTGCGAGGATGCCGAGATGAACGCGCAAGAACAGACCCTGATTGAGAACCTCTTCCAGCAACTGCGCCAGTTGGATGGCCAGCCCAAGGACGGCCAGGCAGAAGCCTGGGTACGCCAGCAGGCCCAGCAAACCCCCGATGCGCTCTATTGGCTGACCCAGCGCGGCCTGCTGCTGGAGCAGGCGCTGCAACAGGCTCAGCAGCAAGAGGCGCAGTTGCAGGCGCAACTGGTCGAGGCCCGGGCTGCTGCCGCTAAACCGTCTGGCGGCAGTTCCAGCTTCTTAGGTGCCGGGCTGGACACGCATTTTGGCCGCAGCCCGGATGCCAACCTGGCCAGCCGCAGCCCCGCTGGCTATGCCCCCAGCTATCCGCCCAACAGCGCTGCGCCCGCAGGCTATGGCGATACGCCAGCCCCGGCCAGCACGGGGCGCTGGTTTGGCGCGGCCCCGGCAGCAGCCACCCCGGCAGCGCCCGCCCCCATGCCTGCGCAGCCCTCGGCGGGGTCGGCAGCGGGCGGCTTTCTGGGCCAGGCCGCTGCCTCTGCCGCCGGTGTGGCGGGTGGCATGTTGCTGTTCAATGGTCTGAGCCACCTTTGGAGCAACCCCGCGCAGGCGGCGGCCAACCCCAGCCATGCGGCCAGCAGCAGCCCGGCTGCAGACAGCGCCAGCACGGCCAACACCAGCGGCAGCGGCAGCGGCGACAACGGTGGCCTGGACCAGCTCGCCCAGCAAGCCGGGCGCGACCATGTGGACGCGGCGGCCAACCGCTGGATGCCGGATACGGACAGCAGCAGCGGCAGCAGTGATAGCAACAGCCAGGACGTGGCGGACTATGACGGCGGGGACGATGGCTTTGATTTCTTTGACGATGACCAGGCCTGATCGCCGGCCAGAACGTTAGACATCAAAAAACCGCCCGGGCAGCTGCTCGGGCGGTTTTGCTTGGTGGGTGCGGGCGCTTAGAACCTGTTCAATGTCTCCTCGCGCCGCGACAGTGTCTTTGCGGGATGGGATGCTAGGCGCAGTGCGCAGCCAATAGCCAGCTATTGGCAAGCGCTGCAACGCCGCAGACCGCCCCTGCCCGGGCGGCCGCAAAGCCACTGTCCCTACGGGTTGGAGTGAAATCGGGCGATTTCTTCGCGCTGGCCCTTGCTTGCACCCCGGTGCAAGCTGCGGACCAGCCCTTCGAACTCATCCCGATTGCACTCCAACGCGGCTGCGTAGAGACTTTGAACAGGTTCTTAGAACGTACCGGCGTAGGAGCCGCCGTCGGGCAGGATGTTCTGGCCGGTGATATAGGCCGCCTGCTGGCTGCACAGAAACGCGCAGATCGCGCCAAACTCATCGGCGGTGCCGTAGCGGCCGGCAGGAATCTGCTTTTGCTGCGCCTCGCGGATGTCGGCTTCGCTCTTGCCGGTCTTGCTGGCGGTGGCCGAGATCGTGGCGGCAATGCGGTCGGTGTCGAACTTGCCCGGCAGGATGTTGTTGATGGTCACGCCCTTGCCGGCAATGGGGCTGCGTGCAACGCCTGCGACAAAGCCGGTCAGGCCGCTGCGCGCGCCGTTGGACAGGCCCAGGATATCGATGGGGGCCTTGACGGAGCTGGAGGTGATGTTGACGATGCGGCCAAAACCGCGCTCGGCCATGCCGTCGATCAAGGTCTGGATCAGCACAATGGGGGTGAGCATGTTGGCGTCCAGCGCCTTGATCCAGGCCTCACGGTCCCAGTCGCGGAAATCACCGGGTGGCGGGCCGCCGGCATTGTTCACCAGAATGTCAAAGCGCTGGCCCGGGCCGCCTTCGGCATTCAGCACCGCAGCACGACCGGCTTCGGTGGTGATGTCGGCTGCCACGGCGATCACCTGGGGTGCCACGCGGCCGGGTGCGGCTGCGGCCCACATCGCGGCCATCACCTTGAGCTGGCGGGCGGTGTCCTTCAGCGCTTCTTCGCCGCGCGCGTTGATGACGACATTGACGCCCTCATTGACCAGCGCCTGCGCGCAACCACGGCCCAGACCCTTGCTGGCCGCACAGACGAGTGCCCATTTGTTGGCAATTCCAAAATCCATATTCAAATCTCCTTGTGGGTATCGATGCTATGTCACAAATGGCAGTCGCGCTCGGGCGCCTGGACATGCCCTTTATTGTCTTTTGGCCTGGTGGGTGAACACATAGATGCCGGTCAGCACCAAGGCCGTGCCGGCCACCATCACCGGCGTCAGCGGCTCGCCCAGCAGCCACACGCCCATCAGGATCGTCGAGAGCGGGCCGATCATGCCGGTTTGCGCGACGGTGGCGGCGCCCAGGCGCTCAACGGCCAGCATCACCAGCAAAACCGGCACGGCAGTGCACAAGGTGGCGTTGAGGACGGACAGCCAGATGACGGCCCCATCCACCTGCGCGGCCTGCAGAGGCCGCGTCAGCAAGAACTGCGCAATGCAGAACAGGCAGGCAAAGCTGGTGGCCAGACCCACCAGGCGCAGCGCGCCCAGGCGTTTGACATACTGGGCGCTGTAGACCAGGTAGACGGCATAGCTCACGGCGCTCAGGAACACCAAGCTAGCACCCCAGCCCACCTGCTGGCCGGCGCCATGGGTGTACAGCTCCATGCCAAACACCAGCATCACGCCGGCATAGCTGATGGCCAGGCCCAGCAGCTGGTGGCCGCTGGCCACCCTGCGGTAGAGCAGCCAGCCCAGCGCCAGCACCAAGGTGGGGTTGAGGTAGAGGATCAGCCGCTCCAGCCCCGCGCTGATATAGCTCAGCCCGGCAAAATCCAAGTAGCTGGAGAGGTAGTAGCCGCAAAAGCCCAGCGCGATGACGGCGAGCCAGTCGCGCAGCGACAGCGCCGGTTTGCCCCGCCCGGCCCACCAGGCCATGATGACAAACAGCGGCAGCGCAAACAGCATGCGGTACATGATCAAGGTGATCGCGTCGACCCCATGGCGGTAGGCCAGCTTGACGATGATGGCCTTGCCGCTGAACGCGATGGCGCCCACCACGGCGCAGACCATGCCGGCGCGGCGCACACTGGGCGTGAGCACCGCAGCCGGTGCAACAGAAACAGACAAGATAACTCTCCAAGAACCAGTCAGTGCTGGTGCGCCGACCCATGGAACAATCGGTGGTGCATGCGGCGAATCGACCACCAGACGCCCAAGCCTATCACCGGGATGGCCAGCGCCGCCGTCGTTTCTGGCGACAGAGGCCACCCCCATTTCTGCAGGCCCTTGGCCAGGTAGCTGATGAGGCCGGTGATGTAGTAGGTGATGGCCGCGACCGACAGGCCCTCGACCGTGGACTGCATCTTGAGCTGCAGGCCCTGGCGCTCGTTCATCGCCTTGAGCACCGCCTGGCGGCCCTGCTTTTGGCTGATATCGACCCGCGTCTGCAGCAGGTTGCTCAGGCGCGATACGCGCTGGGACAGCGCTTCGAGCCGCTGGTGGGCCGACACACAGGTGTTGCGTGCGGGGGTCAGGCGCCGGTCCATAAAGTCGCCGATGCTCTGGTAGCTGCCCAGGCGCGTCTCCTGGATATCACCCACACGCTGCTGCACCAATGCAAAGTAGGCGCTGCTGGCCGAAAAGCGAGAATGGTGGGCGGCATACTGGCTCTCGACCTGCGCGGCCAGGCGCGTGAGCTGGTCGAGCAGCTGCGGCTCGCTGGCCGCGCCCGCGCTGCGGATGGCAGCGGACAGCTCGGCCAGCTCAGTCTCGGTGCTGGCGAGCTTTTCCATGGTCTCACGCGCCGCAGGCAGGCCCAGCAAGGCGGCCATGCGGTAGGTCTCGATCTCCAGCAGGCGCTGCACCAGGCGCCCATTGCGCGCGGCCGACAGGCCCTGGTTCAGCACAAAGAGGCGCGATGCGCCATCCGAGTGGATGGAAAAATCGGTATAGACCTGCGCCTTCTGCTCGGAGGCCTTGGAGGCGACCAGCTTGTCCTCGTACAGCCAGCGTTGCTCGACCTTTTTCTCCAGCGCGGGGGACGCGGGCAGCACCCAGGCATTCATCGCCAGCAGGCAGCGGCCGGGCAAACCGGCGAGCCACTGGGCGGGCACCAGGTCGCTGGCAGACGGCAGCTCGGCCTCGTCCAGCGCTTCGGGGCGGATGGGCACCATCCAGGTCCAGGAGACAAATTCGGTGTGCAGCTCCCAGCGCAGGCGGCCATTGCCCAGGTCCAGGCGCAGGTGGTTGGCCTCGGCATCGGGCACGGGCAGCTGCAGATCGCGCAGCAGCTGGTGCAGCCACTGGCGGCTGGCCGCGCGCTCGGCGGCATCGGCCCACATCACCGTGCAGAACACGGCGGTGTTATCGGGCAGGGCTTCAGGGGGGCGGGAATGGACTTCGTTGTGCAGCGCACGGCGCAGGTCGTGCTGCTGCAGCAGAGGCAGGTTTTTCATGAAAGACAAAAAGCGGCAAACACCAGACGGCAAGCCGTCGAACTGCTGCAATTGTCGTGCCAAGCCAATACTTGTGCAGGCGCCCGATAAAAGCGGTGTGCCCGCCCCTGCGGGGGATTAGCGCGTTACTGCGGCACCTCAAAGCTCAGGGTCGCCGTGTGGCGCACCTCGTCGTACTGCTTGCCATCGATCTTGACGCTACCGTTGTTGACGCGGGCTGTGACCTCCAGCACGTAGAGGCCGGGGAAGGACGGCGTAAAGCTCACCGTGCCATCCTTGGCGGGGGCCAGCACACGGCGCCAGCCTTCGCTGGTGTCCACATTCACCTGGCTGGCCGCTACGGGCCGGCCCTTGAACATCAGCTGGTAGGTGTTGCCCTGGGGCGTGGTGGGCACCAGCTCCAGGTCATTGACGGCCTTGGTTTCCTGGCGGCCAAAGCGGGCCTGGTAGTAGGTCAGCACGCCATCGCTGCCCGCGCGCGTCGCGGCAAAGCGCTGGTCGGCCGGGGCGCCCTCTTGCTGGGTCAGCACATAGGGATCGGCCGATGCGGGCACGCTCTTGCCTTCTGCCACCACCTGGCGCGGCTCGCTCAGTTCGCCAAGCGCCCCTGGCGCCTTGTGCAGCTCGCCCACCTGGGCGCGCGTCTGGCCGTTCTCGGTCTGCAGCCACAGGTAATCGGCATGCGCTGGCAGCGCGGCACCGAAGCTGGCCGAAACGGCCAGGGCCGCCGCAAGCAGCGGGCGACACAGGGTGGATGGTTGGTTGTTCTTGGACATGGCTCCTCCTCTTGGGCTGAATGGCTGGCTGGCGGGTTCCCTGCCGCATGCGCGGGGCATGGGCCGGCAATGGCTGGCTCTGGTTGGCAATCGCCTGGGGCACTGGTTGCAGGCCCCGGTGCAAGCTGTAGTGGGTGGTTCCCTGCATGGCCCGCCCACCCGCTTGCGGATTGCAACGCGCAGCCTAACGCAGTTTGCGTGGTGCAAAACCTGAACCCTGCCGTTTTTTGGACCAAGGCCAGGCTTTGCCACTGCAGCTGGGCAGTTCAGCGACCGATCACAGCTTGGGCGTGTACTTCAGGGTCAACATGGCATTGCGCGGATCGCCATAGGTGCCGCCGGTGTAGCCGACAAAGCCGGGCAGGATGTAGTGCTTGTCAAACAGGTTGTTCACGTTGAGGGCGACGCTGACCTCAGGCGTGGCCTGGTAGGCCAGGCGCAGGCTGGTGATGGTGTTGCCCGCAACCTTGAAGGAGCGGTCATAGCTCAAGGTATGGCTTTGCGCCACGACGCCAGTGCCCACACTCAGCCGGTTCCAATCGCCCGGCAGCTGGTAGGACAGCCAGGCGCGCAGCATGTGCTTGGGCGTCCAGGTGCTGAAGACCTGGCCCTGGTTGGTCGGGTCATTCAGGAACTTGCTGGTGTTGAAGGTGTAGCCCACCATGGCCTGCAGGTCGCGCGCCACTTCGCCGCTCACTTCGGCCTCCACGCCCTGGCTGCGCACCTTGCCGGCCGAGGTCGAGCAGTACCAGCCGTCGCAGGCAAAGCCGGAGGCCAGGTCGTTGACCGCCCGGTTCTTGTGGTCGTAGCGGAACAGGGCCAGCGAGGTGTTGAGCTTGCCGTTCATCAGCTCGCCCTTGATGCCCAGTTCATAGTTGGTGCCGGTGATCGGGTCGAGCACCTTGCCATCGACCGTGCGCTCGGACTGGGGCTCGAACACGCTGGTGTAGCTGCCGTACAGCGACCATTCGGGGGTGAGTGCATACACCAGGCCGGCATAGGGGGTGATCTCTGCAGACGTGGTGGTGACCTGGCGTTCACCCGTGACCGCATTGGTGTAGAGCGAGTCATACCAGCTGGTGCGAGCGCCCACAATCGCGGTGAGCGGCTCGGTCAGCCGCGTTCGCAAGCTGCCATAGATGCCTTTTTGCCGCACATCGTAGGCCGACTTCCATTGCCGGCCACCGGCGGCCAGCAGGCTGTCCAGGGTGGGCTCGGGGCGGTGGTGGCCGATGTCAAAGAGATTCGCGCCCGCCGTGAAGGTGCGGGCATAGACATCGTTGGAGCGGTACTTGGAATAGTTGGCACCTACGGTCACATCGTTGCGGAAACCAGCGAGGTCAAAGCGGCCGTTGATGAAGGCATCGAAGGCCACTTTTTTCAGGTCGAAGTCGGTGTACCAGTTGTCATAGGTCACGCCACTGCCATCGGGCTCGACCTTGCCGGTCATGCGCTGGTGCAAGGAGGCGTTCTGCTCGCTCACATGCAGGGCCGAGACCTTGAGCTTCCAGTCGTTGTTGATGCGGTGGCTCAGGTCGGCATAGACCGTCGTTTGCTTGACGTTCGAGCGGTTCCAGTCAGAGCCGGTGAAGGTCGAGCGCGGCAGGTCGGTCATGCTGCCATCGGCATACAGCGGCAGGCCCATGATGAAGGGGCGGCCCTTGCTATCGAGCTGGCTGACGCCAAAGCCTACCGTGGTGTCGGGGCTGATGTCGTAATCCAATGCGGCGTAGAGCGAGCGTGTGCGCTCATTCACATAGTCGACAAAGGAGTGGCCGCGTGACTCGTCCACCACCAGGCGGCCGCGCAAGCTGCCCTCGTCATTGAGTGGGCCACCGGCGTCGAGCTGCAGGCCATAGCGGTCCCAGGAGCCGGCGCGGGCGGTGACGGTGACGGTCTTCTCGCGCTGGCCGCGCTTGCGCACCAGGTTGACGGCGCCGCCCGGGCTGCCCGTGCCCTGCAGCAGGCCCGAGGCACCGCGCAGCACTTCCAGCCGGTCATAGAAGACCATGCCTTCGGTGCCCCAGTTGCCCAGCGAGTAGTGGTTGCGCGGAATCGCCACACCGTCGTACTGCCAGGCATCGATCTGGAAGCCACGCGCGGACAGCACCATGCCCTGGCCCACCCCTTGCACGCCCATGGTGCCGGTGACCTTGTTCATCGCATCGCGCAAGTCGGTGATGCCTTGCTCGTCGAGCTGCTTGCGCGTGACCACACTGATGGACTGCGGAATGTCCTTGAGCGCCTGGTCACCCTTGTTGAGGCTGACGGCCAAGGCCGCCAGCGAGCCCGAGCCTTCGCTGGTCGCATTGCGCTCGCCTTGTGCGGTCACCGTCACCGTGGGCAAGGTGCTGGTGTCGCCAGCCGAGGGCGTCGCCTTGATCACCAGGGCCTCGCCCTGGCGCAGCGCCATCAGGCCGCTGCCGGCCAAGAGGCGCTCGGCCGCTTGCTGCGGCGTGAGCGTGCCGGAGACGGCGAGCGCCGTCTTGCCCTCGACCAGCGCCGGCGCAAAGCCGATGGACACGCCCGTGGCTGCGGACAGCGCCTGCAGTGCGGAGCCCAGCGGCTGGGCCGCAATCGACAGGCTGCTCGCCTGGTGGGTGGGCGTGGCAGATTGCGCATACGCGGCGGGCGGCATCGCCAGCGCCAGTGCGGCGGCCAGGGCCAACGGTGCAGGATGGAAGCGGGCCATGGTGGCAACCGATGCGCCAGTGGAGCGGGAGGGAGAGCGGAGGGACAAACGGGGTTTGGACATGGTCAGGCAATGCAGTAAATAAATCTCATTACCTTTTATGACGCACTGCAGGCGCAGAACTGCACCCCGTTTTTTGCATTTTTTGAATTATTTTTTTTCGGACTTCGCGACGATTTCGGCGCGGCCCTCTGGGCCCGGCACCAGGCGCACCGGCAGCACCAGGGTCAGCATATGGGCCAACTCGGCCGGCCTGGCCGTCGCGTAGCTGCCGCCCAGGGGCAGCGCCGCCACAGCAGGGTCGCGCACCATGAGGCCGGTGGGCCCGTAGCGCTCCATCTCCTGCAAGGCCTGGGCCAGCGGGGTGTGGTCAAAGCGCAGCAAGCCCTTGCGCCACAGGCCCACGCTGTCGGGGGCTACGCTGCCCACGGGGGCCAGCAGACCATCGCCTGCAACCTGCGTGGTTTGGCCGGCGCCCAGCAGCAGTGCGGTGGCGGGGCTCTGCACGGCGGCCACGCGCACCCGCCCCTCTTGCACCTCGACCCGCACCTGACCTGCGTCGACGCCGTCTTGGCGGTAGCGCACCGCAAAGCGCGTGCCCACCACGCTGACGCGGGCCGGGCCGGCCTGCACTTCAAAAGGCTTGCTGGCATCGGGCGCCACGATGAACATCGCCTGGCCATAAGCCAGCTGCACTTCGCGCCGGTCGCGGTAGAGGCGCACCTGCGCCTCGGTCTCGGCATCGAGCTCCAACGTAGAGCCATCGGGCAGCTGCAGGCTTTGGTGCTGGCCGCGCTGGACGACATAGTGCGCGCTGTAGACCGGCTGCATCCACTGCTGCCAGCCCAGGCCCAGCGCCACCAGCAGCACGGCGCACAAGGCCAGGCCACGCGGGCCGGGCAGCAGCGCCTGCAGCCATGTGAGGGGGCGGACCGGCGCTCGCTTGGCGGATGCGGATGCGGATGCGGATGCGGGTGCGGGTGCGGGTGCGGATGCGGATGCGGATGCGGATCTTGGCGCTGCGGCAGCGGCTGCGGGCGGGCTCGCCGCTTGGCTGGCACGCCACTGGGCCACCGCTGCTGTGGGCAGCGCACGCAAGCTGGCCACGCCCGCATCGATCCGGGCCCAGGCCTGGGCATGCGCAGCGCTCGCCTGCAGCCATTGCGCCAGCGCCGCCTGCTCGCCCGCGCTCAGGCCCTGCTCCTGACGGGTGTGCCACTGCGCGGCCTGCACATCCACCGCGTCCTGCTCGCCAAAGAAGGCCTGCAGCGCGCGCTGCTCCGCCGCCTCGTCAACAGGCGGGGCACATGCACGGGAGGGCGAGGTGGAAAAACGGCTCATCTCAAAGTTATAGACGCATGGGCGCAGAAAAACTGCATGTCGGCCCCCCGCCGGATTGGATCAGTCACCAAGGTCCAGCTCCTGTTTGCGGGCGGCGCAGGCGATCTTGCCACGGCTGATGTACTGGTTGACCATGCTGACCGAGACACCCATGTGCTCGGCGATCTGCTGGTTGGACAGCTCGTCGAACAGGTACATGCAAAAAGCCTCGCGGCAGCGCGGCGGCAGCGCATCAATGGTGGCCAGGTAGGCCTGCACGGTTTGCGACGAGGCATAGACCGCCTCGGGCTGCAGGCGCTGGGGACTGGCCGGCTGCAGGGCCTCGTCCAGCGCATCGATGTCCTCGTGCTGGCGCAGCTGGGCGCGCCGGTCCAGGTCGATCTTGGCGTTCAACGCCACCTGCTTGAGCAAGGCGGCCGGCTGCTCGATCACCTTGCCGGCGCGCTGCATGCCCAGCACACGCGCATAGCTCTCCTGCGCCAGGTCGGCCGCAGTGTCGCGGTCTCTGACCTTGCGCAGGCAGAAGTTCAGCAGTTCTCGGTAATAGCGCTCAAGCACGAACGGGCATCGCCCCATGGAAAGCCAAGGTCTCTATCAGTGGTCCGGCTTCCGCCTCTCAGATGGGAATAACTCTCATTATCACCGATAAGCTGCAGCATTCCTGGGCCGCTGAAATGGAAAAAGGCACCCGAAGGTGCCTTTGTCAGTCTTGCAGCAGCGCTGCGGGCGGTCATTCTTCTTCGACGAAGGCCTCTTCGCGCTTCTTGCTCACCGCTGGCAAGCAGACCACCACCAGCAAGATCGCAGCAGCAATCAGCAGACCGGCAGAGATGGGGCGGGTGACGAACACCGACCAGTCACCGCGCGAGAGCAGCAGCGCACGGCGCAGGTTTTCTTCCATCATCGGGCCCAGGATAAAGCCCAGCAGCAAGGGAGCCGGCTCGGTACCGAGCTTGTGGAACACATAGCCGACGAAACCGAAGATACCCACCATCCACACGTCCCAGCTGTTGTTGTTGGTGCCGTACACACCGACAGCGCAGAACAGCACGATCGAGGGGAACAACCAGCGGTAAGGCACGGTCAGCAGCTTGATCCAGACGCCGATCAGCGGCAGGTTCAGAACGATCAGCATCAGGTTACCGATCCACATCGAGGCAATCAGGCCCCAGAACAGTTCTGGGTTGCTGGTCATCACCTGGGGACCAGGCTGGATGTTATGGATGGTCATCGCACCCACCAT
Organism: Comamonas sp. JNW; assembly: GCF_003105075.1. Classification (NCBI taxonomy): domain Bacteria; kingdom Pseudomonadati; phylum Pseudomonadota; class Betaproteobacteria; order Burkholderiales; family Comamonadaceae; genus Comamonas; species Comamonas sp. JNW. Next base: position 113,231 of record NZ_QETI01000014.1, on the reverse strand, counting down.
CAGCGCCATCACGGCGTTGGGTGGAATACCCAGGGTCAGCAGTGGAATGAACGAGGTCTGCGAGCCGGCGTTGTTGGCCGATTCTGGAGCGCACACGCCACGGATATTGCCTTGGCCGAAAGGAACTTCACCAGGACGCAGCTTGGTCTTCTTCTCGATCGTGTAGGCTGCAAAAGCCGACAGCATCGCGCCGCCACCGGGCAAGATACCCAGGGCCGAGCCCAGCGCCGTACCGCGCAGCATCGCGGGGAACATCAGCTTGAAGTCTTCCTTGGTGGGCATGAGGCCAGTCACCTTGGCAGCAAACACTTCGCGCTCATCGTCAGGCTTGGACAGGTTGGCAATGATTTCACCGTAGCCGAACACACCCATGGCGATCACGACGAAGTCGATGCCATCGGTCAGCTCAGGAATGTCAAAGGAGTAACGGGCCACGCCGGAGTTCACGTCGGTACCCACCAGGCCCAGCAGCAGACCCAGCACAATCATGCCCACGGCCTTGAGCAGCGAGCCCGAAGCCAGCACCACGGCGCCAATCAGGCCCAGGGTCATCAGCGAGAAGTACTCGGCAGGGCCGAACATGAAGGCCACTTCGGTCAGTGGAGGCGCGAAGGCAGCCAGAATCACGGTGCCCACGCAGCCGGCGAAGAACGAGCCAATGCCCGCTGCCGCCAGTGCCGGACCGGCGCGTCCCTTGCGGGCCATCTGGTAGCCATCAATCACGGTCACGACGGACGATGACTCTCCCGGGAGATTCACCAAGATCGCCGTTGTGGAGCCGCCGTACTGGGCGCCGTAGTAAATACCGGCCAGCATGATCAGCGCTGCCACGGGAGGCAGTGCGTAGGTGGCAGGCAGCAGCATCGCGATGGTGGCCACCGGGCCGATACCAGGCAACACGCCAATCAGGGTACCCAACAGACAGCCGACAAAGCAGTAAATCAGGTTTTGAAAGGTAAAGGCAACACCGAAACCGGTGGCCAGGTTGTCAAACAATTCCATGGTCCTGGCCCCTTTTAACCGGTAATAAAGCTAGGCCACACGGGGAACTGAAGGTTCAGTGCCCACACGAAAGCGACGTAACTGCCAATGGCCAGGATGGTGGCCAGAATGAAGACCGACTTGGCACGGAACTCGGAACCAGCCATGCTGGCGATGAAGACCAGTGCGTAGATGGCGACGATCAGGCCCATCGCGGGGATGCCGATGCTGGGCACGCCTACCAGCAAGATGCCGAAGGCAAAGTTGGCCAGCAAGATGAAGAACACTTGTCGCCATGCCCATTTGCCGATCGGGTCTCCGCCAGCGGGGCCGGCAGTGAGGCCCTTGAAGGCCACGGCCGCACCGATCAGCGTCAGCAGGACGCCGAGAATCAACGGGAAGTACCCCGGACCCATGCGAGCACCTGTACCAATCGAGTAGTTCTGGGCGCCGACGGCGAACCCAATACCCACTGCCATGTACATGATGCCCGCCCAGAAGTCTTTCTGGCTTTTGAGCTTCATTACCTTTGTCTCCAAACAATTTTAGGGATGCAGCGCATTGTCAACGCTGACGGCCAGCTGACGCATGTGGATTCCACTTACGATTCCACACAGGAAAACCCCTAGGGTGACACCAGTGCGTACAGCGCCGAAACCCAAGCTGGGCGCGGGTTTTCGCAGTATGAAGAGCTGCCCAAGCGCGTGCAGTGACAAGGGTAAGTCCCTGCCGGCGCAACGCCACCATGTCCGCTGGTGGTGGTCGATGCAGCCGGTTTTTTAGCGGTCGCCCATCTCGATGGGGGGGGTGTTGGCCATCACCTCTTCGATGGTGGTCAGGCCCTCGGACACGCGCAGGGCGCCGGCCAGGCGCAGCGGGTGCATGCCGTCCTTCACCGCCTGGCGGCGCAGTACCGACATCGACGGCGAGGCATGCACCTGGTCCTTGAGCGCTTCAGAGACCGTGAGCAGCTCGTACAGGCCCATGCGGCCGCGAAAGCCGGTGTCGCGGCACTCTTCGCAGCCCACCGGCTTGTAGGGCCGGTAGTCGCGCTTGATTTTCCAGGGCTGGATGGCGGCGGTCAGTGCGTCGGTCGATGCTGCTTCGTCAGGCTGCTTGCACTGCGGGCACAGCGTGCGCACCAGGCGCTGGGCCAGCACGCCCAGCAAGGTGGCATTGATCAGGTAGGGCGGCACGCCCAGCTCCATCAAGCGGCTGATGGCGCTGGGGGCATCGTTGGTGTGCAGGGTCGAGAACACCAGGTGGCCGGTCAGCGCAGACTGCACCGCCATTTCAGCGGTTTCCAGATCGCGGATTTCGCCGACCATGATGATGTCCGGGTCCTGGCGCATCAGCGCGCGCAGGCCTTCGACAAAGCTGAAATCGAGCGCTGGCTGCACCTGGGTCTGGTTGAATGCCGGCTCGATCATTTCGATCGGGTCCTCCACGGTCGAGACATTGACCTCTTCGGTGGCCAGGCGCTTCAACGTGGAATACAAGGTGGTGGTCTTGCCCGAGCCGGTCGGGCCGGTGACCAAAATGATGCCGTGGGGGCGCTCAACCAGCTGCTCCCAGCGCTGCGCATCATGGGCGGTAAAGCCCAGGGCCGACAGGTCCTTGACGGTGTTTTCCGGGTCAAAGATCCGCATCACCATCTTCTCGCCAAAGGCGGTGGGCAAGGTGGACAGACGCATTTCCACCTCGTCGCCCAAGGTGTTGCGGGTCTTGATGCGGCCATCCTGCGGGCGGCGCTTTTCCACCACGTCGATGCGGCCGAGCAGCTTGACGCGCGAGACGATGGCGTTGTGCACGCCCAGCGGCATCTGGTAGACCTTGTGCAGCACCCCGTCAATGCGAAAACGGATCACCGACTGGTCGCGGCGCGGCTCCAGGTGGATATCGCTGGCGCGCTGCGCAAACGCGAACTGCCACAGCCAGTCCACCAGGCGGATGATGCCCTGGTCATTGGCATCGAACTGCTGGTTGGTGTTGCTGAGATCGACCAGCTGCTCGAAGTTGCCCAGTGAGCTCAGCGAGCCGCCCAGCTTGCTGGCGGCCTTGACCGATTTGGCCAGCGCAAAGAATTCGCTGCGGTAGCGGTCGATGTCCTTGGGGTTGGCCAGCACCCGGCGCACCTTGCGCCGCGCCTGGCGCTCCACCTCACTGACCCACTCGTCAATCCAGGGCTCCTTGACCGCAATCACCACCTCGTGGGCGGTGACCTGCACTGGCAGGATGCCGTGGCGCTGCGCATAGGGCGCGCCCATGGTTTCAGCCACCTTGGCGGCATCGACCTTGAGCGGATCGATCTTGTAATAAGGCAGGCCGCAGTGCTTGGCGACAAACTCGGTGAGCAGTTCTACATCGAGCGCCTTGCCGTCCTGCTGGCGCGGCACCACCACGCTGGCCAGGCGCACGATCGGGTGCTGGCTGCTGGCCGCGTGGCTGCAGCGGTTGATGGTGGCCTGGGCCAGCTCGGAGCTGATCCAGCCATCGGCCTGCAGCCAGTTGATGATCTGGGTCAGCTCGAGCCCGCGCTGCATCAGCGCAGGCAGGCCGCTGCGCGCTGGTGGCGCCGAGGCCGGGCCCGACCCGTTGGGTGTGGACGGCACCGAGGCCGGCCCCGTGGATTGGGACGGCGCAGGGCCCTCGTCCACCTTGCCAGGCACAAAGACCGCCGAGCGCCGGATCGGCGCCGCAGCACCGGACGAACCACTGCCCCCCGCACCACTGGACGAGCGGCTTTTGACGGCGGTATCGCCGGGCAAGGCATCGCCCCGGCTCTTGTGGTGTTTGCTTGGCTGGTCAGGCGCTGCCATGGTTTATTCCCTCGGTATTTTTTGTCTTCTGGCTTTATACCTGAATGACCGAGACTCGCTGCGTAAAGTCAGGCGGCGACCGGCTGCACAGGTTTAAAAACCTTTAACCACTTGAGCGCCGGCAAGCCCGTCTGCTGCTGCACCTGGTCGGCGCGCTGGCTGAGCAGCTCGCGGCTGGGGCGGCTGGCCGTGCGCTGGGCCAGCACCACGGTGTTGCCCTCCTTGGTCGCCGCAAAGCGCCAGGCCGCGTCGGGGCCAAAGGCCTCCTGGATATGGGCGAGGCTGCGGGCAAAGCTGTTGGTGCGGCCAAACAGGTTGACGGTCATGCAGCCGTCCTCGGTCAGCAGGTTGCGGCAGTGCAGGTAGAAGTCGGGGCTGTCGAGCACGGGCGCTGCGGCCTCGTGGTCATACAGATCGACCTGCAGCGCATCAACAGTCTGCAGGTACTGGGGCTTCTGGATTTCCACGCCCGCATCGCCCAGCACAACCTGGAGCTTGTCGCTGTCGGGCGGCAGTTTGAACCACTGGCGGCAGACGGTGATCACTTGGGGATTGAGCTCAATGGCGGTGGTGCTGGCCATGCCCAGCTTTTGCGCGCAGAACTTGGTCGCAGCCGCAGCCCCCAGACCCAGCTGCATCGCACGGCGCTCGGGCACTGTGGGCCAGTCCACCAGCAGCAGCCAGGCCATCATGCGCTGCACATATTCCAGGTCGATATCAAAAGGCTTCTTGATGCGCATCGAGCCCTGCACCCAAGGGGTGCCCAGGTGCAGGTAGCGGGCTCCGTCAAAGTCGGAGATCGTGACCTCGGGCAGCGGCTGGGCCGCCTGCGGAGATTTTCTTTTCGTCGTCATGGGGTGGGATTATCAGCCGTTGTCCTGCCCGGCTCAGTGCATAACCCTGGCCCGCCAGCCTGGGAGCGGATCGGGACAAGGCAGCATGCGCTCCTTGAAAGCCATTCATAGTTATTTCGAAATAAACGATTGCCATAGATAGGCAATGTCGCTTGCAGACCACGGTGAGGCACTTGGCAGGCGATGCATCGCTTTAGACTGCGGCATTGTTTTTTCTGGCTCGCTGATGTCCAACGCTCTCAAACAACGCTTTCTGTCCTCCGTCATCATGTCCATGCTGCTCTCGGGCCTGATGACCGCCTGGGTCACCTGGTTGAATCTGGGCTTTGTCGGGGATTTTCTCTCGCGCTGGCTGCATGCCTACCTGCTGTCCTGGCCAGCGGCATTCACGATCGTGGTGCTGCTGGCGCCTGCAGTGCAGCGCCTGTCATGGCGCATGGTCGGCGGCAGCCCCGTCTCTCCAAGCCCTGCGCGCGCAAGCGTTGCTGCTGCAAGCGCTCAGGCCAGCAGTCCACAGTGATGCATCACCTCGCGCCAGCCGGCCAGTTTGCGCTCAAAGCTCCATGAGGCGTTGGCCGGGCTGCTGGAGGGCAGCCGGTAGCTGGGCAGGCCCAGCACGGCCTGCACCCGGGGCGCATGGCGAAAGCTCTCGCCGCCGTTGTGGGCGGCAGCCACCAGCTGCGGGCACTTCTGCTGGAGCGCCACAAAGTCATTGAGCTGGGCATGGCGGATGCTGGTGTCCAGACTGCCTTCGCGCTCGCAGGCGGCATAGACATCCCACAGGCCCAGGCCCCGCGCCAGCAGCCAGGCGCAGCGCTGGGCATAGGCGGCGGGCTGCGGGTGCGCGGGCCACAGCGCCGCCAGCAGCGGCCACATCTGGTTGCGCGGATGGGCGTAGTACTGCTGCAGCTGCAAGGACTGCACACCGGGGAAGCTGCCCAGAATCACGACCTTGGTGCCCGGCCCCACAACCGGGGCCAGCCCACACAGCAGCGCATCAGCCATGCGGCGATCCCCCATCGGCGCCGGGCAGCAAAGGCTGCAGCCTTGGCAGCACCCTTGCGGCATTGGCGCTGGTGGCCAGCTGCCAGTCCGTCGCTGTCAGGGCCTCATCGGCATGGACTTCGGCCCGCAGCGCCCGCATCACCTGCGCAATGCGCGGAATCTCGGCCGGCTGGTTGCGGCTCTGGGCCTGGCCGGCGGCACGCTGCTCGGCGGTGGTATAGAGCCAGTGCGGCGGAATATCGGGTGCATCGGTCTCGACAACGATGGCCTCCATAGGCAGCTGCTGCAGCAGGCGGCGCAGGTGCAGCGCGCGCTCATAGGTGACGGCGCCGCCAAAGCCCAGCGCAAAGCCGCGCTCGATAAATTGCTGCGCCTGCTGCAGGCTGCCGTTGAAGGCATGCGCAATGCCGCCCTGCACCGGCCAGCGGCGCAGCGCCCGCAGCAGCTGGTCCGACGAACGGCGCACATGCAAGATCACGGGCAAGTCAAAGCGGCGCGCCAGCTGCAGCTGCTGCTCGTAAAACCAGGTCTGGCGCTCGGCATCGAGCCCAGGCACAAAAAAATCCAGGCCGATCTCGCCAATCGCGACCAGGCGCGGGTCAGCCTGGCAGTCTTCGAGCATGGTGGCCAAGGCGTCAATGTCGGCTTCGGCCGCGCGGCCAGTGTAGAGCGGGTGGATGCCCAGCGCATAGCTGTCGCCCCAGCGCTGGGCCAGCTCGCGCACGGTGGCCCAGTTGCTGCGCTCCACCGCCGGGATCACGCAATGCGCCACCCCGGCCACTTGCGCAGCGGCGCGCAGTGCATCGCGGTCGGCATCGAACTCGGGCGCATCCCAGTGGCAGTGGGTGTCAATCCAGAAAGGCATGCGGCCTCAGCAGCGCTCTCAGGCTTCAAAACGCCCGTTGACCATGCGCACCGCACGGTCGCAGCGCTGGGCCAGCTCGCCATCATGGGTGACCATGACAAAGGCCGTGCCGCGCTCGCGCGCCAGCTGCAGCATCAGCGCAAACACGGTGTCGGCGGTGGCGCGGTCCAGGTTGCCGGTGGGCTCATCGGCCAGCACGCAGGCGGGCTGCGTGACCAGCGCGCGCGCAATGGCCACCCGCTGGCGCTCGCCGCCCGAGAGCTCGGCGGGGCGGTGCAGCACGCGGTCCTTGAGGCCCACCGAGGCCAGCACGTCGCGCGCGCGCTCGGCGCATTCGGCATAGGGCAGGCGGCGGATGCGCAGCGGCATCGCGACGTTGTCCAGCGCGCTGAACTCGGGCAGCAGATGGTGGAACTGGTAGATAAAGCCCAGGTGCTGGTTGCGCAGCTCGCCCTGGCGGCTGGCGCTGAGCGTATCGAGCCGCTGGCCGTGCAGGCTGACCGTGCCGCTGCTGGGCGCATCCAGCCCGCCGAGCAAGTGCAGCAGGGTCGATTTGCCCGAGCCCGAGGCGCCGACAATGGCCAGGGTTTCGCCGGCGCGCACCTGCAGATCGATGCCATGGAGCACCTGCACATCGAGCAGGCCTTCGGTAAAGCGCTTGGTCAGGCCCGAGGCCTCCAGGACGATGGACGAATCATTCATAACGCAGCGCCTCGGCGGGGTTCACGCGGCTGGCGCGCCAGCTGGGATACAGGGTGGCCACAAAGGCCAGGATCAGGGAAATGACGGTAATCGGCACGATATCGCTGCGCTGGGGCTCGCTGGGCATCTGGCTGATGAGGTAAATGTCCTTGGGCAGGAAGCTGGTGTGCAGTGCGCGCTCGATGGCGGGCACGATCACATCGATATTGCAGGCCACCAAGAGGCCCAGGCCCAGGCCGGCCAGGGTGCCGATGACACCAACGAGCGCGCCCTGCACGACAAACACGCCCATGATGCTGCGCGGGCTCGCGCCCAGGGTGCGCAGGATCGCGATATCGGCGCGCTTGTCGGTGACCGTCATCACCAAGGTGGTCACCAGGTTGAACGCGGCCACGGCAACGATCAGCGTCAGGATGATGAACATCATGCGTTTTTCAACCTGAACGGCGGCAAACCAGGTCTTGTTCTGCTGCGTCCAGTCGCGGATCAGCAGGTTGCCGCTCAGGCTATGGGCCAGCTGCTGGGTCACCTCGGGGGCCTGGTGCAGGTCCTTGAGCTTGAGGCGCACGCCGGTCGGGCCTTCGAGGCGGAACAGGCGCTCGGCATCCTCATGGTGCATCAGCACCAGGGTGGAGTCGTACTCGTAGTGGCCGGAATTGAAGGTGCCCACCACCTGCATCTGCTTGAGGCGCGGCACGGTGCCCGCTGGTGTGACCTGGCCGCTGGGCACGATCAAGGTGACCTGGTCGCCCTGGCCCACGCCCAGAATGCGCGCCAGCTCCGAGCCCAGCACGACATGGAAGCTGCCCGGTGTGAGCGCCTGCAAACTGCTTTGGTCGATGCCGGTGGTCATGTCGGTGACCTCGGGCTCGAGCGCCGGGTCAATGCCGCGCAGCAAGGCGCCGCGCATGTCCTCGCCGCGTGCGACCAGCGCCTGGGCCGAGACAAAGGGCGCCGCGCCAATCACGTTCGGGTTGGCCTTGGCCTCGGCAATGGTGCGGGCCGGATCGGGCAAGGCGTCGCCCCCGGGCGTGAAGATCTCGATATGCGAGACCACGCTGAGCATGCGGTCGCGCACCTCTTTTTGAAAACCGTTCATCACCGACAGCACAATGATCAAGGCCGCCACCCCCAGCGCAATGCCCAGCATGGACACGCCCGAGATGAACGAAATAAACCCGTTGCGCCGGGTTGCACGGCCCGCACGGGTGTAGCGCCAACCCAGCGCCAATTCATAGGGAATCTGCATAAATCGTTCTAAAAATATATTTGGTGCATCCGCTCGGCAAATACAGCACCTTAATCCACTGCACCGCAAACCGCATTGTGGCATCGCCGACAATAGACCCATGTCGGAAAACCAGCATTTGATCATCTCCTACGCAGCCACGGACGAGCCGGGCTGCCAGCAAGCCTTGCAGGCGCTCCCCCTGCCGAACCTGCAACGCCTGCTCAAGCGGTGGTCTGTCAGCGCCAGCGACAACGGCGCGCTGGAAGATTTTGCCCCGCCCCATGAACGTGTGCTGGCCAAGGCTTTGGGCCTGCCGCCCAAGGCCACACCCTGGGCTGCGCTGCAGCAACTGCAAAACGGCCAGGCGCCGGGCGATGCCGCCTGGGCCTTTCTCTCGCCCTGCCACTGGCAGATCTCGCCCGACCAGGTGCGCATGAGCGACCTTTCTGCCGCGCAGATGAGCGAGGACGAATCGCGCAGCCTGCTGGCCATCATGGCGCCCTGGTTCAGCGAAGACGGCATTGCGCTGGTCTACGACCGGCCCGACCGCTGGCTGGCGCGTGGCCCCGTGTTTGCGCAGCTCGATACTGCGGCGCTCGACCGCATTGCGCTGCGCGATGTGCGGCCCTGGCTGCCCGACAAGGCCCAAGCGGCGGTACTCCAGCGCCTGCAGACCGAGATGCAGATGCTGCTCTACACCCATGCCTTCAGCGACGCACGCGAGGCCAGTGGCCGCGCGCCCATCAATTCGTTCTGGGTGCATGGCGCTGGCGCCCTGCCCGCCGGCTACCAACTGCCCGCCCAGACGCCGGTGCTGAACACCACGCTGCGCGACAGCGCCCTGGTGGGGGATTGGCGCAGCTGGCAGCAGCAGTGGCAGCAGCTGGATGCGACACTGGCCTCCACCGCGTGGAGCCAGATCAGCCTGTGCGGCGAGAAAAATGCCATCACGCTGGCGCCCCCGGCCCCCGGCTGGCTACCCCAAATCAAGCAATGGCTGGCTCCGACCAAGCCCATGGCGCTTCTAAGTTCTTTATGAAAATTCTGGCCCGAGATATTCCCCCGCGCACCGTCTGGGCGCTGGAGCAGGCAGGCGTGCACCCGCTGCTCGCCCGCCTGTTTGCCGCGCGCGGTGTGCAGGCCGCTGCTGAGCTGGACGATGGCCTGGCGCAGCTGCTGCCGCCCGCTGGCCTGCTGGGCACGCGCGAGGCGGCGCTGCTGCTGGCCGATGCGATTGGCCGCCAGCAGCGCATCTGCGTCGTGGCCGATTACGACTGCGACGGCGCCACCGCCTGCGCCGTGGCCCTGCGCGGCCTGCGCATGTTGGGCGCCCAGCAGGTCAGCTACCTGGTGCCCGACCGCGTGGTCGATGGCTATGGCCTGACGGCAGCGATTGCCGAGCGCGTGCACCAGCAAGGCGCGCAGGTGCTGGTGACCGTGGACAACGGCATTGCCAGCGTGGACGGCGTGGCGCGTGCCAAGGCGCTGGGCATGACGGTGATCGTCACCGACCACCACCTGCCGGCAGCCACCCTGCCGGCGGCCGATGCCATCGTCAATCCCAACCAGCCCGGCTGCAGCTTTGCCAGCAAGGCCATGGCCGGTGTCGGCGTGATGTTCTATGTGCTGATGGCCTTGCGCGCCGAGTTGCGCGATCGCGGTGCCTTTGCCGACATGGCCCAGCCGCGCCTGGACAGCCTGCTGCCGCTGGTGGCGCTGGGCACCGTCGCTGATGTGGTCAAGCTCGATGCCAACAACCGCCGCCTGGTGGCCCAGGGCCTGCGCCGCATCCGCGCCGGCCATATGCCCCCGGGCCTGGGCGCACTCTTCTCGGCCGCCAGCCGGCGCGCGGCCACCGCCAGCACCTTTGACTTTGGTTTTGCGCTGGGCCCGCGCATCAATGCCGCCGGGCGCCTGGCCGACATGACCATCGGTATTGAATGCCTGCTGACCGACGACACCTTGCTGGCCGACACCTTGGCGCGCCAGCTCGACGCCATCAACCGCGAGCGCCGCGATATCGAGACGGGCATGCGCGAGCACGCGATGCTGCTGGCAGAGGCCTTGTTTGAAGAAGGCACCGAGCCGCCACCGGCTGTGAGCGTGTTTGACCCGGACTTCCACGAAGGCGTGGTGGGCATCGTTGCCTCGCGCATCAAGGACAAGCTGCACCGCCCAAGCTTTGTGTTTGCCGCCAGCAGCGCACCGGGCCATGAGCATGAGCTCAAGGGCTCGGGCCGCTCGATCCCCGGCTTCCATCTGCGCGATGCGCTGGACCTGGTGGCCAAGCGCCACCCAGGCGTGCTGATCAAGTTCGGCGGCCATGCGATGGCGGCGGGCTGCACGATTGCGCTGGACGATTTCGAGGTGTTTGAGCAGGCCCTCGCCCAGGTTGCGCAGGAATGGCTCGATGAGCGCACGCTCACCCGCCAGCTGGAGACCGATGGCCCGCTGCCGGTGCAGTTTCGCCATGCCGAGACCGTGGACACGCTCAACAGCCAGGTCTGGGGCCAGGGCTTTGCGCCGCCCACCTTCAGCGAAGAGCTGGAGATCGTCAGCCAGCGCCTGGTGGGGGAAAAACATTTGTCGCTGAAGCTGCGCCACCATGGCGAGATGGTGGACGGCATCTGGTTTGGCCATACCGAGCCACTGCCGGCCAAGGTGCTGCTGGCCTACCGGCTGGACATCAATGAATGGCAGGGCCAGCGCAAGCTGCAGTTCCTGGTCGAAGGCGCGCAGCTGCCCAGCTGAGCGGGGCCGGGGATTTGAGGGGCCGCAAGACTTTACTAAAAGTTAAGGAAATAGCGCGAATGCGGAAGACCTGGGTCACCGTAATTTTCTAAAATACGCGCCGCAGTCGCCCGTGCACAAGATCCGTGTTGCACTGGCATTCTGACCATGGGGTGCACGGCGGGACGGGCTGGCCTTCCAGTCCGGCACGGGCCCGGGCGCCAGTACTCGGCCACCCCATGGGTTTGATTGTTAATTTAATATCAGTCATAGGCTAGATACTTTCTAGATGGCTGTGAAGCACCAAGACATTCCATGAGCAATATTTCCGTGGCCGTGCTGGGCGCCGGCATGGTGGGCGTTGCCAGCGCATTGGCGCTGCAGAAAAAGGGTTTTCGCGTCACCTTGCTGGACCGGCTGGCCCCTGGCGAAGAGACCTCGTACGGTAACGCCGGGGTGATCGCGCGCAGCTCGCTGATGCCCTTCAACAACCCCAGCCTCTGGGGCAACCTGCCGGTGCTGCTGAAAAACCAGAGCGCCGGCTTTCGCTACCAGGCCCGCTTTCTGCTGCAGAACCTGGGCTGGGCCGCGCGCTTTGTCGCCCAGGCCCGCACCCAGGTGTTTGAGGAAACCACCACCGCGCTCGACAGCCTCATCCGCCTGTCGATGAACGAGCATGCCCAGCTGCTGCGCGCCAGCGGCGCGGCCCACCGCATGCGCGACAACGGCTGGATGTTTCTCTACCGCCAGTCCAGTGCCTTTGCCGGCGGCGCGCTGGCGCGCGAGCGCATGGCGCACTTCGGCGTGGCCACCGAGGTGCTCGAGCGCGACCACATCCGCCAGCTGGAGCCGGCCCTGAACCCGATTTTTGAGCGCGCGCTGTGGATCAAGGACAGCTGGTCGGTCGACAGCCCTGGCGACGTCGTCAAGGCCTATGCCGAGCTGTTCCGCAAGCAGGGCGGCCAGTATGCGCAGGCGCGCATCAAGACCGTCGAGCCGCTGGCCGGCAGCCGCTGGCGCATCCGCGCCGATGGTGCGCACGATGGCCTGGAGGCCGACCGCGTGGTGGTCGCGCTGGGCCCCTGGAGCCGACAGTTCATGGCGACCCTGGGCGTGAAGGTGCCGATGGCCTATGAGCGCGGCTACCACATGCACTTTGCGCCGCCCGCGTCCTGCAATATCTCGCGCCCGGTCTATGACACCGCCGGCGCCTATGTGCTCAGCCCGATGGAGCAAGGCCTGCGCCTGACCAGTGGCGTGGAGCTGACCGATATCGACGCCCCCGCCAACCCGGTGCAGCTGGGCCTGGCCGAAGCCGCTGCCCGCGAGGCGATCGACATGGGCCAGGCGCTGGAGCCCGCGCCCTGGATGGGCAGCCGCCCCACCCTGCCCGACAGCCGCCCCATCATTGGCGCGATGCCGGGCCAGCGCAACCTCTGGCTGGCCTTTGGCCACCAGCACATCGGCTTTAGCACCGGGCCGGGCACGGGCGCGATTTTGGCGGCGCTGATGCGCGGCGACGATGCACCGGTCGATGTGCGCCCGTTCCGCGCCGAGCGTTTTCTCAAGGGCTAAAGAACTTCTGCAATTACGCCCGGGCCGCATGGCCGGGCGCTTCAGGCCTGGCCAGAATCAGGCGGGCAGCGCCGCCCAGCGCTGCGCCAGCAGGCTCACCACATCATGCACTGGCAGCCCGGTGGCGCGCGCCACGGCATCGCGGTAGACAGGCATATTCGTGCACTCCAGCACGATCGATCCCAGCTGCGGATGGGCCTGGCACAGTGCAACGGCAGCGGCCACCACATCGCGCTCGGCCTGGGCGATGTCCATCTCCAATTCATTGCCGAGAATGCGCCTGGCAAATTCCCCCTCCGGCGCCACGCCTTGCACGGGGGTGCCTTCGGGCACGCCTGCAGCAGCCAGAATGCGCGGCGTGAGGCTGGCAGCGGCAATCGTGACCACACCGGGCCGGGGCAGCTGCGCGCACTGCAGCAGGCTGGAGCTGACCACGGGCACATCGACGCTGCTGGCCAGCAGCTCCTGGTAGGCGGCCAGAAAGCCGCAGCTGGTGGTGATCAGCGCCGCGCCTTGCGCCTGCATTGCGCGGGCCGCATCGACAAAGGGCTGCACAAAGCGGGGATCGGCCTCGCGCACGATCTTGGCGGGCGAGGCGCCTTGCACCTTGTGCATCTGCACGGGGATGCCCAGCGCTGCCCAGGTCTGCAGGTTGCCGATGTCCCCGGGCGGGCGCGGGAACTGGGTGTCGAGCATCAGGATGCCGAGGAAAGGCACAGAGGCAGTGGCGGGCAACATGGGCAGGTTCAGTCGAGCAGGGGCAGCGCCGGCAGTGCGCCACGGCGGTCGATCTTGCGGCTCAGCACCACCGAGGTGTAGGTCTGGCGAATGCCTTCGATCAGGCCGATGCGGTCGAGCAAGGCATCGAGCTTTTCGTTGGAGTCGCAGCGCAAAAAGATCATGTAGTCATGCTGGCCGGAGACGGCCGAGACCTCTTCGACCTCGGGGATGCTCTCGAGCACCTGCATGACCGCCTGGGCGGTCTTGGGCATCACGCTGATGCCGCAGTAGGCGCGCACGGCCGACTGCTCGAGCTTGGAGCCCAGGCGCACGCCGTAGCCGGCAATGACGCCTTCTTTTTCGAGGCGCGCAATGCGGGCAACCACCGTCGTGCGCGCCAGGTTGAGCTTGCGCGCCAGCTTGGCCGTGGACTCGCGGGCGTCAGCCTGCAACAGTGCCAGCAGCTTGCGGTCAATATCGTCGAGTCGAAAATCCATGGTTCTCCTCCCTGCTGGTTAGGCGGTGTGGCCGATGATGCGGCCCAGAAAGCTGCGCGTGGCCTCGTGCTGCGGGTTGTCGATCACCTGCGCGGGCGGGCCCTCCTCAACCACCACACCATCGCGCATGAAGACGACCTTGTCGGCCACCTCGCGGGCAAAGGCGATCTCGTGGGTCACCAGGATCATGGTCATGCCGTCGCGCGCCAGCGACTGGATGACCTGGAGCACCTCGCCGACCAGCTCGGGGTCGAGCGCGGAGGTGGCCTCGTCAAACAGCATCACGCTGGGCTGCATGGCCAGCGCGCGGGCAATGGCCACGCGCTGCTTTTGGCCGCCCGAGAGCTGGTCGGGCATCATCTGCGCGCGCTCGGCCAGACCCACCTTTTGCAGCAGGGCCGTAGCGCGGGCCTGGGCTTCGGGCTTGCTGATGCGCAGCACCGTGAGCGGGCCTTCCATGACGTTTTGCAGCACCGTCATGTGCGGGAACAGGTTGAAATGCTGGAACACCATGCCGGTGCGTGCACGAAAGCCCGCCAGCACCTTGTCCTTGGGCAGCTGGGTCTGCTTGCCGCTGAAGGCCAGCGACTGCGCATCGACGCGGATGTCGCCGCCATCGGGCACGGTCAGCAGGTTGATGCAGCGCAGCAAGGTGGACTTGCCCGAGCCCGACGGCCCGATAAGCGCCACCACCTGGCCCCGGTTCACATCCAGGCAGATGTCCTTGAGAACATCGAGCTTGCCAAAGGATTTCTTGAGGCCACGAATACAAATGAGCGGTTGGTCTTGCATCTCAGGCCTCCTTGCCGGCCGATGTGCCGTGCTCCAGGCGCTTGGCCCACAAGGTCACAGGGAAAAGAATCACGAAATAGGTGATGGCGATGAAGGTGTAGACCTCCAGCGGGCGGTAGGTGTCATGCGCGATCACCTGGCCCTGGTAGAGCAGATCGGGCACGGCCAGCACCATCAGCAGCGAGGTGTTCTTGAGCTGCAGGATCGACTGGTTGACCAGCGGCGGAATCATCTTGCGGAAAGCCTGGGGCAGGATCACGCGGCGCATCACCTGGCCGCGCGTCATGCCAATGGCCTGGCCCGCTTCGGTCTGGCCGATATCGGTGGAGATGATGCCGCCGCGGATGATTTCGGAATAGAAGGCGCCGCCGTACAGCGACAGGCACAGCGCAGCGGCCACGGGCGCGCTCATCTCGATGCCGGTGAGCACGGGCAGCGCGTAGTAGAACCACACCAGCTGCACCAGCACCGGCGTGCAGCGGAAGACCTCGACAAAGGCGCGCAGCGGCGCCGTGACGATCTTGTTGCTCGACAGGCGCCCCAGGCCAGCAACCAGCCCGACCGCAAGGCCCCCCAGGATACAGATCACCGTGAACAGCAAGGTGTAGCCCACGCCGCCGACCAGCAGCATGCGGTACTTCCACAGGAAACTAAAGTCCCACTCGTACATAAATCAATCTACCTTTAACGCATACACCCCGGAGGCAGCACGCGGCTGCAACCGGGGTGTTTCACATGGGCACCACGCCCATGTGGACCAACCATCAGAACTTGACTTCCTTGGGGAAGGAATCGGCCTTGACGCCAGCGAGCTTTTCCATGTTCTTGAGCACCACGGACTGGATCTCGCCCTTGGAGCGGGCTTCATCCAGCCAGGCATTGACGGCGTTCTCGAAGTCCTTGTTCGGCTCCTTGCGCAGGCCCACGTTGGTGTTGGCCGTCTCGACCGGCGTTGGCACATAGACTGTGCCCACATCGGGGCGCTTGGCCACCAGTGGCTGCGACAGCAGCACCACCAGCACCTGGCAGTCGGAGCGGCCGGTTTGCACCGACATCGTCGCCGCGCCCGAGCTCTCCAGACGCGAAATATTGGCCTTGGGCAGCGCGCGGGTGGCGAACTGGTCCTGGTTGGAGCCGATATCCACCACCACCTTGGCATCGGGGTTGTTCAGCTGCTCCCAGGTCTGCACCGGGGCATGGCCCTTTTTGCAGACGGCCGTGAAGGTGTTGTTGAGCAAGGGCTTGGAGAAGTTGACCACTTCCATGCGCTGGGGGGTCGGGGCCATCGCGAACATCAGGTCGATCTTGTTGGCCTGCAGGTCCAGCACGGCATTGCCCCAGGTGGTCTCGACGAACTTGACGTTCACGCCGAGCTTCTTGGCCAGGCTCTCGCCAAAGTCAGGGCCAAAGCCTTCCCACTTCTGCGTCACCAGGTCCTTGCTGAAGTAGGGGATCGCACCCGCAACGGTGCCCACGCGCAGCTCTTTGGTGCGCTTGACGCGGTCCATCGTGGACTCACCGCTTTGCGCCAGGGCCGCGCCAGCCACCGATACACCTGCGACCACCAAGGCGGCTGCACCCATCCACTTTTTGACAGAAAACATCTACGTATCCTCTAGACGCAGCGAAAACGGGCTGCGCGACCGTGAAAAACCGACAGTGTATTCCTGTTAAAAACCCTAGTAAAAAACACAAAACGTCGAGATGCATTGTTATTTTCGTCAAATCGGCGAAACAATGACAATTTAAGGGTTAATACTGACATTTCAGAGACAGCAGACGCCGGAAAACCGCGCATTCCCCAGGATGCTGCGCCGGGTCTGACACGCTGGGCGCGGCTCGCGGCCTACAATGGTTCGCTATTCCCCTAGCCAAATTCATGCCAGACATGCTGAACGCCGATCTGCACTGCCACTCCACGTTTTCCGACGGCACCCTGAGCCCGGAAGCGCTGGCGCAGCGTGCGCGCGAGCGCGGTGTGCAGCTGTGGGCGCTCACCGACCATGACGAGGTCAGCGGCCTGGACCGGGCGAGCGCCGCTGCCGCCCAGCAGCAGCTGGCATTTTTGAGCGGCGTGGAGATCTCGGTCAGCTTTGGCGAAACCACGGTGCACATCGTAGGGCTGGGCTTTGACTGGCAGCACCCCGGCTTGCGCGCCGGGCTGGCCCGCACACGCGGTGGCCGCGAACAACGCGCCCGCGACATGGCCGCTGGCCTGGAAAAAGTGGGTATCGGTGGCGCATATGAGGGCGCGCTGCGCTATGTGGGCAACCCCGATCTGATCTCGCGCACGCACTTTGCGCGCTTTTTGGTGGATACGCGGGTCTGCCGCGATCCGGCCGAGGTGTTTCGCCACTACCTGGTCGAAGGCAAACCCGGCTTTGTGCCCCACCGCTGGGCCCGGCTGCAGGATGCGGTGCAGTGGATCGTGCAAGCGGGCGGTATGGCCGTCATTGCCCACCCGGCGCGCTACCACTTGAATGGCGGCGAAGAGCATGCGCTGTTCTCGTCCTTCAAGGACTATGGCGGCCAAGGCGTGGAAGTGGTCACCGGCAGCCACTTTCCGCATGAATACACCACCTACGCGGACATGGCCAAGAGCTTTGGCTTTTATGCCTCGCGTGGCTGCGATTTTCACAGCCCGGGGGAATCGGGTACCGATTTTGGTGCCCTGCCCCCGCTGCCCAGCGGGGTGCAACCCGTCTGGCAGGCGCTGGAGGGGCGCATTGTGCACCCCCGCCCACCGCCGCAGGGCCTTGCCCATTGATCCAGGCGCCCTGCAGCCGCACGGCAGCCTCACGATAACAAAAGCAACAGCAACACCATGGCCCAATATTTCGAGGTTCACCCAGACAATCCCCAGCCGCGCCTGCTCAAGCAGGCCGCCGCCATGCTCAAGGACGGCGGCATCCTGGCCGTGCCCACCGATTCGAGCTACGCCTTTGTTTGCGCGCTGGACAACAAGCAGGTGGTCGACCGCCTGCGCCGCATTCGTCAGATCGACGACAAGCGCATGCTGACCTTGCTGTGCTGCGATCTGTCACAACTGTCGAGCTATGCGATGGTGGACAACCACCAGTTCCGCATGCTCAAGCTGGGCACGCCCGGGCCCTTCACCTTTATTCTCGATGCCACCAAGGAAGTGCCCCGCCGCATCAGCCACCCTTCGCGCAAGACCATCGGCCTGCGCGTGCCCGACAACAAGGGCTTGCTGATGCTGCTGGAGCTGCATGGCGAGCCGCTGCTGTCCACCACCCTCATCCCGCCGGGCGAGACCGAGCCGCTCAACGACCCCGAGGAGATCCGCGAGCGCTTTGAATCGCAGATCGAGCTGGTCGTCAACGCCGGCCCCTGCCCGCTCGAGCCCACGACGATTGTCGACCTGACGCCGATGGGCACCAGTGGCGCGCCGGTGGTGGTGCGCGAGGGCCGCGGCCCGCTGGCGCAGCTGGGCCTGTAGCCCCATACTGGCTGGTGGCAGCAGCGCCGCACCAGGGCTGCCTGCCCGGGTCGCGCAATCGTTTGCCACGGCCATTGCCATGGCCTGGCAGCGGCCACTGGCAAATCTGATAGGCTCGCCTCTGCCTGGTGCGCTGCGGCGTGCCCTCCTCCCCTTTGACCACTGCCCATTCCGTGAACGCTGACCTGATACAAACCGTTCTGATCTACGCCCTGCCTGTGCTGTTTTCCATCACTGTGCACGAGGCAGCGCATGGCTATGCTGCGCGCCATTTTGGTGACAACACCGCCGCCATGCTGGGCCGCCTCACGCTCAACCCGCTCAAGCACATCGACCCTATTGGCACCATCCTGATGCCGCTGATGCTGTATTTCATGACCTCGGGCGCGTTTGTGTTTGGCTATGCCAAGCCCGTGCCCGTGGCCTTCGGCAACCTGCGCAACCCCAAGCGCGACATGATCTGGGTGGCACTGGCCGGCCCGGCCACCAATTTTGTGCAGGCCCTTCTGTGGGCGCTGGTCTACGGCATCTTGGTCGCCTCCGGCGTCGATGAGCGCTTTTTCCTCAAGATGGCGCAGGCGGGGGTGCTGGTCAACCTCGTGATGTGGGCCTTCAACCTGTTTCCGCTGCCCCCGCTCGATGGCGGCCGGGTACTGGTGGGCCTGCTGCCCTACAAGCAGGCGGTGGCCGTCTCCAAGATCGAGCCCTATGGCTTTTTCATCGTCATGGGTCTGGTGATTGCCGGCGTCGTCAGCACCTTCTGGATGCGCCCCCTGATGAGCCTGGGCTACGCTGTGGTCAGCGTGGTGCTGATGCCCTTTAGCTGATCGCCCGGCCCCACTGCCGTGCAGCACCGCAAAGCATATTGATGGATAGTTATGACTAAGACACGTTATCTCACTGGTATCACCCCTTCGGGAACGCCCCACCTGGGCAACTACGCTGGCATGATGCGCCCGGCCATCGCTGCCAGCCGCGCAGGCGATGTGGAGAACTTCTACTTTCTGGCCGACTACCACGCGCTGATCAAGTGCCAGGATCCCGAGCGCGTCAACCGCTCGACGCTGGAGATTGCCGCCAGCTGGCTGGCCGCAGGCCTGAACCCCGAGCACGTCACCTTCTACCGCCAGTCGGACATCCCCGAGATTCCCGAGCTGACCTGGTTTCTGACCTGCGTTACCGGCAAGGGCGTGCTCAACCGGGCTCACGCCTACAAGGCCGCGCAGGACAAGAATGCCGAAACCGGCAAGGACGGCGATGACGGCGTGACTGCGGGCCTGTTCATGTACCCGGTGCTGATGGGCGCTGACATCCTGGCCTTCAACGCCAACAAGGTGCCGGTGGGCCGCGACCAGATCCAGCACATCGAGATGGCGCGCGACATGGCATCGAGCTTCAACCACCTGTATGGCGAGCATTTCGTGCTGCCCGAGGCGGCGGTGGACGACAACGTGGCGACCTTGGCCGGCCTTGACGGCCGCAAGATGAGCAAGAGCTACGACAACACGATCCCGCTGTTCTCCACCCAGGCCCAGCTCAAGAAGCTGATCGGCAGCATCGTCACCGACTCGCGTGCACCGGGCGAGCCCAAGGACGTGGAAGGCTCGGCGCTGTTCCAGATCTACCAGGCCTTTGCCAGCGCAGAGGAAACCGCAGCCCTGCGCCAGGCCTATGCCGATGGCATTGGCTGGGGCGAGGCCAAGACCCTGCTGTTCGAATGCATTGACCGGGAGCTCGCCCCGTTGCGTGAACGCTACAACTACCTGATGGCCCATCCCCAGGAAGTGGAAGCTATTTTGCAAAGCGGCGCACAAAAGGCGCGTGCATATTCGGGCCCTTTACTACACAAGTTACGTGCGGCTGTTGGCCTGCGGCCACTGACGCCAGCCAGCACGGCCGCTACGCCCAAGGCTGCGGCCAAGCAAGGCGGCGCTGCTTTCAAGCAGTACCGCGACAAGGACGGCAAGTTCTATTTCAAACTGGTGCGCGCCGATGGCGGGCTGCTGCTGCAAAGCCAGGGCTTTGATGCCCCCCGGGATGCGGGCGCCATGATTGCCCATTTGCAGGCTGCGCCGCAGAATCTACAAGACGCCATGGACAACCTGCAATTGGGCGACGGCTTTTCGCTGTCGGATGTGCAGTTGGCGTTGAAAGAGATAGCCGAGAGTTAAGAGACTGCCTATACTGCATTTGCAACCAATTGTTGAAGCTGTCACCGTCGTGGCAATTTCCCCGTTTAACGCAGTGTGGAGCCGGTGATTCAATTTGCTTTTATTATTGAGCTATCAAATAAAAGCAAGCTATTGAGCTTAGTGGGAGTGAGCTGTTATGAGAATTGTGGCACTGGATGATGATCTGGTGGTGTTGGATATGCTCTCCAAAACCATGGAGGCGGAGGGCCACGCCTGTACAACCCATTCCTCTGGCGCCTCTCTGATCAAGGACATGCGCCGCGAGACCTATGACCTGCTGATCCTGGACTGGCAGCTGCCAGACACCACGGGTCCGCAGGTGGTGCGCTGGATACGAGAGAACGTCAACCAGGAGTTGCCGGTGCTCTTCATCACCAGCCGCCATGGTGAGGCCGACATTGTTGAGGGGTTGGAGTCTGGCGCGGACGATTTCATGATCAAGCCGCTGCGGGTGGCCGAGTTGGTGGCGCGCGTGCGCGCGTTGCTGCGCCGCGCCTACCCGGCTGCCACCAAGGGCGTATTGGAGTTTGGCCGCTACAAGTTCCTCTCCGATTCGCGGGCCCTGGAGGTCGATGGCAAGCTGGTCGAGCTGAAGAACCGCGAGTACGACCTTGCGCTGTTCCTGTTTCAGAACATGGGCCGCCTGCTGTCGCGCGACCATTTGCGCGAAATCATCTGGGGCCAGAACTCCGATGTCATCTCGCGCTCGCTCGATACCCATGTATCGCGGCTGCGCACGCTGCTCGATCTGCGACCGGAGAACGGTTTCATCATCACGGCAGTCTATGGCGTCGGCTACCGGTTTGAGGCCGTCAAACCGCTGTCCGAGACGCAGCCTGAATAAATTTCTGCTGTTGCATGCAGCGCGGTTTACGGCCAACACGCCACACGTGTTGGCCGTATTTACTCTGCCGCATGCAGCGGCCCTGCCAGGCACCATGGCCTGGCTGTAAGGAGAGCCATTTTGTATCTTTCTCGTCTGCCGTTTTCTGCTGCCGTTTTGCTGGCCTTTGGCGTGGCCGCCCCTGGTCTCGCGCTGGCGGCATCGGCAGACCAGTTGCCCGACATCCGCCACACGGTGATCAGCGGTGACACGCTCGAGGCCGTGGCCAAGCGCTACCTGAAGGACCCGCAGCAGTGGCGCGCCGTGGGCACGCTCAATGGCGTCAAGGACCCTTTGCGCCTGCCCATTGGCTCGGTGATCGTCATCCCCGCGCACATGGTGGGCTACCAGGAGGTGACGATCAGCCACGTCAAGGGCGTGGCGCGCGTGCGCTCGCCGCTGGCCGGTGGCGACTGGCAAAGTGCAGCTTCGGGCACCATCTTGACCGAGGGCGACGAGCTGCAGGTGCCGGCTGGCAGCTTTGTGACCTTGCGCTTTGCCGATGGCAGCTCGGTGCGCATCAACGAAAACTCCGAACTCAAACTGAGCGAATTGCGCAAGAACAGCCGCACCGAGGAGCAGCAGTCGGTGCTGGACCTGAGCCGCGGCGGGCTGGAGTCGCATGTCACGCCGGTGATGGACCAGCGCCGCAAACGCAAGTTCGAGATCAAGACCCCGATGGCCACCACCAGCGTGCGCGGCACCGTGTTCTCCGTCAGCATTTCCGACTCCGGCAAGGCCATCACCGCTGTCGACAAAGGGGTGGTCGAGGTCCAGGGCCGCCAGGCGGCGCAGCAGGCGCGCGTACAGGCTGGCCAAGGGGTGGCCGTGGCCCGCAGCGGCCAGGTCGGGCCCACGGTGGCACTGCTGCCAGCGCCCAGCCTGCAGGCCAATCCGCCAGTGTTTGAGGACGCTAATTTTCTGACTTTGCAGGTGGGCGAGGTGCCACAGGCCCAGAAATACGGTGTGATTCTGGCCCTGGATCCAGAGCTCGCGCGCGTGGTGCTTCAGCAAAGCCATTCCAGCCCCACGTTCAAGTTCGACGCCATTGCCGATGGCACCTACTACATGAGCGCCCGGGCCATCGATGGCCAGGACATCCCGGGCACACCGGCAGTCCAGACCATCAAGGTCAAGGCTACACCGGTGCCTCCGCTCTACGCCAACCCGGCCCCCGGCGGCCTCATTGGCCTGGCGGACGGCGAGCTGCTGTGCACCGAAGGCGGCCCGGGCATTGTGGGCTACCGCATCCAGGTCGCTGCCAGCCAGGACTTCAGCACCCCGCTACAAGACAGCGGCGTCGTCGATAACTGCCAGGCCAGTGCGTCCGGCTTGGGCGTGGGTTCCTATTTCTGGCGCGTGGCCAGTGTGCGCAGGCTCGCCGATGGCAGCCTGGACCAGGGCCCGTTTGCACAGCCCCAGGCTTTCAAGACCGGCAGCAACCCGCCGACCCTGGGCGCCGACGCCTTAAGCCCTGCCGAGTCCAACAACCCCAACCAGCTGCAGTTGTCCTGGCCTGCTGAAGCCGGTCAGCGCTTCAACCTGCAGCTGGCCTCTGATGACAGCTTCACCGATGCCCGCACCTTCGCGCTCGATACCCCGCAATGGGCATCGGACAGCCTGCCCCCGGGTGACTACTATGTGCGCATCCAGGTGCTGGACCCGTCCGGCCTCAAGAGCCGCTACTCGGCCCCGCGCAAGCTGCCCGTCGAGCCGGCGATTCTGACCGGTGCTGGTGGCGTGCTCAAAACCGGTGACGGCAAATCGGTGCTCAGCCCGAGGTAACGGGCACGGCGGCCCCTGCCCATGCGCATGACCGCGTTGACCCCCCGTCCATTCCCTAGCGCATGGCTGCCCCTTCCTTTTCGCTGAGCCGAACGCAACTGCGCTGGCTGGAATGGCTGGCGCTGTCGGCCCTGCTGCTGGGCCTGGTGGCCTGGGCCAGCCTGCGCGAGCAGCCCCGCGTCATCAACACCTTTGTGCAGGACATCACCGGCTGGCTCAGCGCACCGGAGCCGCGCGATGACATCGTCATCGTCGCCATTGATGATGCCAGCCTGCAAAGCGTGGGGCGCTGGCCCTGGAGCCGCGCCGTGCATGCGCAGCTGATCGCACGCATTGCCGCCCAGCACCCCAAAGCCTTGGGCGTGGACGTGCTGTTCAGCGAGCCCGACAGGCAGCACCCCGACGACGATGCCCAACTGGCCCAGGCGATTGCCCAGGCCGGCAATGTCGTGCTGCCGGTGGACTGGCGCATGGCCAATGTGGACATTGGCGCCGAGCTGCCGCTGGCCAGCCTGCGCCAAGCCGCGCGCCAGCTGGGCCATGTGAATGTGACTGTCGACGATGACGGCGTGATACGCCGCTACTTTGGTGCGCAGGGTGAGAACACCGGGCCCTGGCCCCACTTCAGCATTGCGATGCTCTGCGCCAGCGGCCAGAGCCACCCGCTGTGCCAGGGCACCCGCCCGCCCGAGCCCGGCGAGCAGTGGGAGCAGCGCTCGCCGGAGATGTTCAACTTTGCCCGCGGTGACCGGCCCTACACGCTGTATTCGGCCGAAGATGTGCTGGCCGGGCGTATCCCCGAAGACAGCTTTCGCGGCAAGTATGTGCTGCTGGGGGCTACGGCCTCGGGCCTGGGCGACTACTTTGCCAGCCCCGCCCGGCCCGCATCCCGGCATATTGCAGGGGTGGAGCTGATTGCCCATGCGCTGGACTCGCAGCTGTCGGACCAGCATGTGCATGCGCTGTCGACCGGCGCCAATCTGGCAGTCAATCTGGGAGCGATCGTGCTGGCCCTGATGGCGATTGCGCTGCTGGGCCCCATGGCAGGTTTGATCGCCCAGATTGCCGCGGCAGCGCTGCTGCTGCTGCTGTGCCTGGCGCTGCGCAGCTTTGCCGGCCTGCAACTGGCGCCCGGCGCGGCCCTGGTGGGCCTGTTGGTCATCTACCCCATCTGGAGCTGGCGGCGCCTGAGTGCAGCGGCCCGGTTTTTGCAGCAGGAGATGCACAACCTGCGCGCCGCGCTCGATACCACCAGCGCCCCGCAGCGCAGCGGCATGCTGATGGATGACTTTCTGGAGCGGCGCATCAAGGCCGTGGAGACCGCTACCGACACCTTGCGCCAGATGCATGGCTTTGTGCGCGATACGCTGCGCCAGATCCCCTCGCCCACCTTTGTGGTCGATCCGCTGGGCATGGTCAGCCTGCACAATGCTGCAGCGGTGCGCTACCTGCAAAACCTGGGCATGCCCAGCCAGGGCTTGATCGCGATCCAGTCGGCGCTGAGCGGCATGCGCATCAAGGATTCGGGCCAGGTGCTGTCCTTTGCCAATGCCGAGCAGCTGCGCGCGCTGCCGGCCGAATGCGAGGTGCTGGACCGCGAAGAACATGCCTGGCTGCTGCTGGCCGAGGCCTTTCGCGCGCCAGCGCCTGCGGGCTGGCTGCTGATGCTGGTGGACCTGACCGAGCTGCACAAGGCCCAGCAGCAGCGCGACCAGGCGCTGCGCTTTATCTCGCATGATTTCCGCTCGCCCCAGTCCTCGATCATCACCTTGCTGGAGATGTACAAGGAGTTCCCCGGCCAGATGAGCGAGGCCGAGCTGCACCAGAAGATCAACCGCCTGGCCCACCAATCGCTGGAGATGGCCGAGAGCTTTGTGCAGTTGGCCTCGGCCCAGTCGCAGGCCATGCAGCCCCAGTTGCTCAGCCTCGATGTGCTGCTGCAGGAGGCGGTGGACGACTGCTGGGCCAAGGCCTCGGAGAAAAAGATCCAGGTGCGCTACCTGCCCGGGGCCCTGGAGGCGGCCGAAACCGATATCGCCTGCTTTGGCGACCGCTCCTTGCTGCAGCGCTGCTTTGTCAACCTGCTCAGCAACGCCATCAAGTACAGCCCCAGCGGCACGGCGGTGGAGGCCAGCATTGCCGATGATGGCGCGTACTGGCGGGTGGAGGTGCGCGACCAGGGCTTTGGCATGACGCAGGAGCAGTTGAACCAGCTCTTCCAGCCCTTCCAGCGCTTTCACCACAACAGCCAGCCGCAGATCTCGGGCATTGGCCTGGGCCTGAGCTTTGTGCAAACCGTGGTGCTGCGCCACCAGGGTTTTGTCCATGTGACCAGCGGCGTCAACGAGGGCTCGTGCTTCAGCCTGCATTTGCCCAAGGCGCCGGGCACGCAGCAGGAGCCGCGCTAGCTGGCGCTGTCACAGGCTGGGCGGCAGCGCTCAGTGCAGCTCTTTGCCTTTGAGTTCGGGAATCAACCACACCGTCGCCAACGCATCGAGCACATAGATGGCGGCCAACAGCCCAATGGCCATCTGGAAAGAGTACTGCGCCGCAATCGCGCCAATCACCACGGGGCCTGCCCCGCCCACAGCGCGGCCAATGTTGAACAGCACATTCTGCGCGGTGGCGCGTGCTTCTGTCGGGTAGGCCTCGCTCATCAGCGCGCCAAAGCCGCCCATCATGCCGTTGACGAACATGCCCATCACCGCACCCGCCCAGAGCATGGTGAGGGGATCATTGAGCTGCGAGTAGAACAGCACCATCAGCGCCGCACCGGCCTGGAACAGCAAAAAGCTGGGCTTGCGGCCGATGCGGTCGGCGAGCTGGCCAAAGATCCAGATGCCGGCCATCATGCCCAGGATGGTGACCGCCGTCCACAGCGCGGACTTGGTCAGGTTGAAGCCCAGCTTGTTGGCCAGAAAGGCTGGCATCCAGATCATGATGCCGTAGTAGCCAAAGTTCTGCACCGAGGTGAGTACGGCAATGCCAACGCTGATGCGGGTGGTGGCGCGGTCCTTGACCAGCAGCTTGAAGCACTGCAGCACCGACTGCTTTTTCTCCTGGCTGCGCACAAACACCTCGGGCTCATGCAGGCGGTTGCGGATGAACCAGGCCACAAAGGCGGGGATCACCCCCACCAGGAACATGCCGCGCCAGCCGATGTGGGGCAGCAGCAAGGGGGTGAGCAAGGCCGCGCCCAGCACCCCCACCTGCCAGCCCAGCGCCACATAGGACGACACCCGCGCCCGGTAGCGCGCAGGCCAGGCCTCGGCCGCCAGCGCCATGCCGATGCCGAACTCGCCGCCCAGGCCAATGCCGGCAATGGTGCGGTAGATCAGCAGGTCCCAGTAGCCCTGCGCAAACGCGCACAGCCCGGTGAACACCGCAAACAGCACGATGGTCCAGGTCAGCACGCGGATGCGGCCATAGCGGTCGCTGAGCATGCCAAACACAATGCCGCCCAGCACTGCGCCGATCAGGGTCCAGGTGA
Organism: Comamonas sp. JNW; assembly: GCF_003105075.1. Lineage (NCBI taxonomy): Bacteria > Pseudomonadati > Pseudomonadota > Betaproteobacteria > Burkholderiales > Comamonadaceae > Comamonas > Comamonas sp. JNW. The sequence goes on along the minus strand of NZ_QETI01000014.1, from coordinate 86,650 downwards.
CCAGGGAGCCGGCCTGGGCCGTGGTCAGCCCCAGGTCCTCGCGGATGGCGCTGAGCATGAAGCCCAGGATCAGCAGGTCAAAGCCGTCCATGGCGTAGCCCACGGCCGAGCCGGCCAGGGCCTTCCAGCCATAGCGGTTGACGGTATCGGACGAGGGAGAGGCAGTGCCTGAAGCGGCAGACCCGGCGGCGGAAGAAGACATGACAAGCGCTTTGTAGTAGGTGTTATGACAGCTGCGCGCACAAAAATGCCGCACAGACGGCGGCATGGTTGCTCAGCAGCGGGCGCTATTGTGCGCGATATCTATACGCTCTGCGTAGGGGCAGCGCAGTCCACATATTGACTAGTCGGTAAAAAATGACCGCCTCCTGTGGAAGATTCAAGCCAGAAACAGCTCCTGCAGGTCGCTCAGAAAGTCAAAACCACGCTCTGTGGGGGTGACCTTCTGAAAGTCCAGCTTCACGAGGCCCTTGGCCTCGGCCTCGTGCAAGGCCTTGGCAATGGAGCTGAGCGGCAGACCGGTGCGGTCCAGGTAGTCCTGTAGCGCAAAGCCCTCGCGCAGGCGCAGCGCATTGAGCATGAACTCAAACGGCAGATCGGCGCGCTTGACCTCGTCGTCCTGCGCCAGTGCATTGCCCTGCAAAGCCTGGGTCATGTAACGGGCCGGGTCGCGCAGCCGCACCTGGCGCACCACGCGGTGGGCAAAGCTCAGCTTGCTGTGGGCGCCCGCGCCAATGCCCAGGTAGTCGCCAAACAGCCAGTAGTTGCTGTTGTGCACGCAGGCATGGCCGGGCTTGGCATAGGCCGAGACCTCGTAGCGCTGCATGCCGGCCTGCGCCGTGCGCGCGGTGATCTGGTCAAGCATGGCATAGGCCACATCGTCCTCGGGCACGGCGGGCGGGTACTTCGCAAAAAAGGTGTTGGGCTCGATGGTCAGGTGGTAGATCGAGATGTGCGGCGGCGCAAAGCCCAGCGCCTTGTCCAGGTCCCGCGCCAGGTCCTGGGCGGTCTGGCCTGGCAGGGCATACATGATGTCTATGTTGAAGGTCTCGAAGCTGCTGGCGGCCTCTTCGACGGCAGCCATCGCCTGCGCGCCATTGTGCACGCGGCCAATGGCCTCCAGAAAGCGGTCATCAAAGCTCTGCACGCCAATCGACAGCCGGGTGATGCCCGCGCCGCGAAAGGCCCGAAAGCGGTCCTTCTCGAAGGTGCCGGGGTTGGCCTCCATCGTGATCTCGCAACCCGCGTCCACGCGCAGGCGGGCGCGAATGGCCGAGATCAGCCGGTCAATCGACTCGGGCGAAAACAGGCTGGGCGTGCCGCCGCCCAGAAAAATGCTGTGGATGCTGCGCCCCCAGATGAGCGGCAGGGCCTGCTCCAGGTCGGCGATCAGCGCATCGATGTAGCGCTCCTCGGGCACCGCATGGCGGCCGTCCCGCGCTTCGTGCGAATTGAAATCGCAGTACGGGCATTTCTTGATGCACCAGGGCAGGTGCACATAGAGCGACAGCGGCGGCAGGCTGGGCAGCTGCAAGGTGCCCGGGCGCATGTAATGCTGGATGTCGCGCTGCACCACCTGCTCAGAAGGCTGCGCCGCTTGCAGCGGAATATGCACCGCCATCTCAGTCCTTGGGGGCAGCGGCCACCATCGGCGCGCCGGCCAGCCAGCTGTCCCGCAGCAGTGCCATCATCTGGCGCGAGGAGCGGCCCCGGTGGCTGTGCGCATGCTTGACCTCGGTGGCCATCTGCGCAAAGGTCATTCCCAGTGCGGGAATCAGCAGCACCGGGTCAAAGCCAAAGCCGCCCTCGCCCAGCGGCTCGGTCGTGATCTCGGCGGCCACGCGGCCGACGGCCACCAGCGGCTCCGGGTCCTTGGGGTGGCGCACCGCCACCAGCGTGCTCACCATGGCCGCGCGGCGGTCGGTGACGCCCTGCATTTGCTCGAGCAGCGCGCGCACATTGTTGGCATCGCTTTTGTCGTAGCCAAACTGCGTGCAGTAGTAGGCGGTATCCACCCCGGGCAGGCCGCCAAAGGCTGCCACGCACAGGCCGGCATCATCGGCAATCGCGGGCAGTCCGGTGCGCTCGGCGGCAAAGCGGGCCTTGCTCAAGGCGTTTTCCAGGAAGGTGCCATAAGGCTCGGGCGCCTCGCCCTCCATCAACGCGCCTTGGGGCACCAGGCTCACGCCCAGGGGCTCGAACATGGCCTGCAGCTCGGCGAGTTTGCCCTGGTTGTTGGAAGCAAGAACGATTTTCATGGGTCGGCACCAGCGGCTGCGACGGGATCCCCGGGCAGCCCGCTGCTTTTTTGAGAACGGTAAAAACAGGCCTGGCGGCCTTGCGCCGCCATGCCAGGACAGGCTGAATTATCGGACCAGCGACAAAACGCAGTGCGTGCCGGGCTTATGCGGCCGGGGCGTCGGGCTTGGGCGGTGCCTGGTCACCAGCCTCAGGGTCAGGCGCTGGCGGCAAGGTGTCGCTCACCGGGTCTTCGGATTCAAAGCGCTCGGCACCGGGCATCTCCCACTCCATCGCCACGGCCGTGACGTTGTCGCTGGTCGCCCCCGCCTTGCGCAGCGCGGCATCGATCAGGTCGGGAATGGCGCGCGAGACCGACTTGTTGGCCAGCTCGCGGGCAATCACGGTCTCGGAGACGCTGCTCCAGAGGCCGTCGGAGCACAGCATGATGCGGTCGCTGCGGTGCATCTCGGTGGGGCCGGCCACATCGAAGAACGGACGCGAGGGGCTGCCCAGGCAGGTGAACAGCACATTGCGGTTGAAGCGGTCGGGGTTGATGCTGGTCACGCCCGAGCCGCGCAGCTCCATATAGGAGTGGTCGCGCGTGCGCGCCAGCACCTTGCCGCTGCGCACCAGGTAGAGGCGCGAGTCGCCGCAATGCACCCACCAGATATTGCCATCCTGCACCACCGAGGCCACCAAGGTGGTGCGTGGCGGGTCATCCATATTGTTGGCAATCGCGTACTTGAGGATGTTGTGGTGCGCCGAGAGCAGCGCGTTCTCGAGGAACTCGGCCGGGTCTTCCAGCTTGGGGCGCGCCAGGCGCTGAAAGTCCAGCGACACCGTCTGCAAGGCCAGTTGCGCGGCCACTTCCCCTTCCGGATGCCCTCCCATGCCATCGGCCACGACAAACAGACAGGCTTCCTTGGTATAGCTATACCCCATCCTGTCTTCGTTTTTTTCCCGCCCGCCCTTGCGGCTGAGCTGGAAGACCGAGAACTTCATTTGGTTTGGCCTCCGCCCACGCGCTTTTTGGTATCGCTGACCAGCGAATCAATCGACATACGAACCTTCTCGGAGACGCTCAGTTTGGTATAGCGGCGCTCGTCTTCGCGCGCCAGCTCTTTTTGTAATAGGAACACCGATTGGGGCCGGGCCTGGGGGTCAAGCGCCATGCACCACTCCACCAGCTCGATCAGGTTGTCCGAGTACACGCCGCGCACCTTGGACATGGCCAGGCTCAGGCGGTCCTTTTCCTGGCGCTTGGGCGCATCGTTGGGCGGAATACCCTGCATGCAGGCATAGATGCAGGCACCGATCGCATAGATGTCGGTCCAGGGGCCCAGCGACATATCGCGGCGGTACATCTCGGGCGCGGCAAAACCGGGCGTGTACATGGGGCGGACAAAGTTGCCCTCCTTGCTCAGCACCTCGCGGGCAGCGCCAAAGTCGATCATCACCGCCTTGTTATCGTCGGTGATGAAGATGTTGGCCGGCTTGATATCGAGGTGAAGCATCTTGTGCTGGTGCACGATGCGCAGACCGCGCAGCACCTCGTCGAACAGCGAGCGGATCGTGGACTCGCGGAAGACCTTGGCTTCCTTGAGATCGCGGGCGGTGACGACAAAATCCTGCAAGGTGGCCCCTTGCAGGTAGTTCATCACCATGTAGACGGTGTCGTTCTCGCGGAAGAAGTTGTAGACGCTGACGACCGAGGAGTGCGAGATCTGGGCGAGCGCGCGGCCCTCTTCAAAGAAACTCTTGAGGCCCAGGCGGTACAGCGACAGCTTGTCGGGCTCGATGCTCGGCGACAGCGACCCCGGCGCACGGGTGGCCAGGCTGGACGGCAAATACTCCTTGATGGCGACTTGCTGGCCATCGGGCGCCAGCGCCAGATAGACCACCCCGAACCCCCCCGCCGATATGCGCCGCACGATCCGGTAGCCACCGATGACGGTATTGGCTGGTAGCGGCGCAGGCTTTACTTTTGACATAGTTTGATGAACAACGCAGGTATATGAGAAGCCTGATAATGAGCGCGATTGCAAGCAACCTCATACAGTCCTATGCCAGTTTACAGCATGACAGGCTATGCCTCTGTCCAGCAAAGCATCCCACCTGACGGTGACAACAATGCTCCCTCCCTCTGGCGCGTCGGACTGGAAATTCGCTCGGTTAACAGCCGTTTTCTCGATTTATCTTTCAAGCTTCCGGAAGATCTCAGAAGCTGCGAACCACAGTTACGCTCTCTGGTAGATAATAGTCTCAAGCGTGGCAAGGTGGAAGTACGTGTACTGATCAACAGTGAACAGGCTTCCAGCGTGCCCGTCGCCTCGCCCCGCCTGCTCCAGCAGCTGGGCAGCTTCCAGGACACCGTCAAGGCCTGGATGCCAACGGCCCAGCCCTTCACTGTGGCAGAAGTACTACGCCTGAGCGGCAGCGGCAGCATCGAGCTGCCCGAGAACTGGGCCGACAATGTGGCCGCGCTGTGCCAGCAAGCCCTCAAGACCCTGCTCGACGCCCGCCAACGCGAAGGCAAGCGCCTGGCCGACATGCTGCAAGACCGCATCAAGCAGCTGCGCCAACTGGCCGAACAGGCCGAGCCCCTGATCCCCGAGCTGGTCAAACAGCAAAAGCAGCGCTTTTTGGAGCGCTGGCAAGAAGCGATGGCGCTGAGCGCCGGCAGCGTCTCGCCCGAAGCGGCCCAGGACCGTGCGCTGACCGAAGCGACCTCCTTTGCGATCCGCATCGATGTGGCCGAAGAACTCACCCGCATGCGCTCGCACCTGGAAGAAATCAGCCGCCTGCTGACCAAGGGTGGCGATATCGGCAAGCGCCTGGACTTTCTGATCCAGGAGCTGCACCGCGAGGCCAACACCTTGGGCTCCAAGTCCGCTGCGCTGGATCTGACCCGCATCAGCGTGGACATGAAGGTCCTGATCGAGCAGATGCGCGAACAAGTGCAAAACATCGAATAAGAAGCCAGAGTCTCTCTATGGAATACCCCGGAAACCTCTTTGTCGTCTCAGCCCCCAGCGGCGCGGGCAAGTCGTCCCTCGTCAAGGCCCTCCTCGAGCTCGACTCGCAAGTCTTTCGCTCCATCTCCCACACCACGCGCTCGCCGCGTGGCCAGGAAAAGCATGGGCGCGAATACTACTTCGCCTCGCGCGATGACTTCGAGCGCATGATTGCCTCCAATGCGTTTGTCGAATGGGCCAATGTGCATGGCAACCTCTACGGCACCTCCAAGAAGGCCATCGAGGAGCGCCTGGCCAAGGGCACCGATATCGTGCTGGAGATCGACTACCAGGGCGCTTTGCAGATCAAGCAAAGCTTCCCCCACGCCGTGCTGATCTTCATCCTGCCACCCAGCTGGGAAGAGCTGCGCTCGCGCCTGGAGAACCGCGGCGAGGACGCCTCCGACGTCATCGAAAAGCGCCTCACGAACGCGCGCGAGGAGATGGCGCAGGTCCACAAATTCGACTTCGTTATAATTAACGAATTGTTCGAGCGCGCTTTGTTCGATTTGAAGGCCGTTGTACATTCACAACGCTTGCGCTATTCGGCCCAAAAGCGTGTTCGCAGCGAAATATTCTCGTCACTCGACATCCCTGTTACCCTGGAGAACTCCTGATGGCCCGCATCACCGTTGAAGACTGCCTCGACAAAATCCCTAACCGCTTCCAACTGGTTCTGGCCGCTACCTACCGCGCCCGCATGCTGAGCCAAGGCCACACGCCCAAAATCGAAAGCCGCAACAAGCCGGCCGTGACCGCGCTGCGCGAAATCGCTGCAGGCAAGGTAGGCCTGGAAATGCTGAAAAAAGTACCCGGCTAAGCCCCTGCTTATGCAACAAAATGGCACCGAATGGCGGTGCCATTTTTCTTGGTATTCACACAAATTTGTCATCGCACGCTACAGTTAAGGCGTGAAGTCCGTGTCCATCCCCTCCGCACCCGCCCAAGTCTCTGGCGTCATCGCTACCGCCGCAGCCAAGCCTGCCATGTCGTATCCGGTAGTGGTGAGTGCCTACGCCGAATTTCTGGAGAAGCTCGACTACCTCGGTGAAGCAGATCTGGCCCTGGTCGAAGAAGCTTTTGATTTCGCAGCCAAGGCCCACACCGGCCAGTTCCGCAGCAGTGGTGACCCCTACATCACCCACCCCATTGCGGTCGCCGAGATCTGCGCGAGCTGGAAGCTCGACGCCCAGGCGCTGATGGCCGCGCTGATGCATGACGCGATGGAGGACTGCGGCGTCACCCGTGATGACATTGCGCGCCAGTTTGGCGACACGGTGGCCGAGCTGGTCGATGGCCTCACCAAGCTGGACAAGCTGCAGTTCAACTCGCGCGAAGAGAACCAGGCCGAGTCGTTCCGCAAGATGCTGCTGGCGATGGCGCGCGATGTGCGCGTCATCCTCGTCAAGCTGGCTGACCGCACCCACAACATGCGCACCATGTCCGACATGCCGCGCAGCAAATGGGGACGCATCTCGACCGAGACCATGGAGATCCATGTGCCCATTGCCAACCGGCTGGGCATCAACCGGGTCTACCGCGAGCTGCAGGACTTGGCCTTCAAGCACCTCTACCCCTGGCGCCATGACACGCTGGTCAAGGCGCTGGGCCGCTCGCGCAACCGGCGCAAGGACGTGGTCCAGAAGATCCATGCCGAGGTCGATTCGGCCTTTGCCAAATCTGGCATCAAGATCCGCCTGGGCAACCAGGAAAAAACACTCTACGCCATCTACAAGAAGATGGATGGCAAGCGCCTGTCGTTTGCCCAGGTGACCGACTCCTACGCGGTGCGCGTCATCGTGCCCAACCTGATCGACTGCTACACTGCGCTGGGCGTGCTGCACCAGGTGTTCCGCCCCGTGCCCTCCAAATTCCGCGACTACATCGCCAACCCCAAGTCGAACGGCTACCAGTCGCTGCACACCACGTTGGTCGGCCCCTCGGGCGTGAGCATGGATTTCCAGATCCGCACCGAAGACATGAACCTGGTCGATGAGTACGGCGTGCTCACACACTGGATGATCCAGGCGCGGGCCATGCCCAACGGCGAGCAGCTGGGCAACAAATGGGTGCAGTCGCTGCTCGACATCCAGGATGAGACACACGACGCCCATGAATTCTGGGACAACGTGCGCGTGGACCTGTTCCCCGACTCGGTCTATGTGTTCACGCCCAAGAACCAGATGCTCACCTTGCCCCGGGGCGCGACCGTGCTGGACTTTGCCTACGCGATCCACTCCAATGTGGGCGAGCGCACGCAAGGCGCGCGCATCAACAACGAGCAGGTGCCGCTGAGCACCGTGCTCAAGAGCGGCGATGTGATCGAGATCTCGACCTCGCCCGATGCCGCGCCCCATCCCTCCTGGCTCACGATTGTGCGCACGGGCCGCGCCAAGTCCAAGATCCGCTACTACCTCAAGACCCAGGGCCAGAACGAGACCGCTGCGCTGGGCGAGCGCCTGCTCTTGCAGGCGATGCGGGCCGAAGGCATCTCGCAGTTGCCCGAAGACAAGGCCGTCTGGGACAGCCTGCTCACCCGCCTTGAAGCGCGCAACAAGGTGGAGCTGTTCAACGACATCGGCCAGGGCAAGCGCATTGCCGTGTTTGCCGCCAAGCAGGTGGTGGACCTGCTGGCCGAGCAAGGCCAGCGGCCGGACGCTGTGCTGCTGAGCCAGGAGCGCTTCAAGACCGGCGCCAGCACCGCCACCTCAGCGCTGGTGCTTGATGGCTCACCCAATGCCGCTGTCAAATACGCCAAATGCTGCCGCCCCGTGCCGGGCGACCCGATTGCCGCCCACCTGGACCGCAATGCCGGCCTCGTGGTGCACAACGCCCAGTGCGCCGTCTGCAAGCGACTGCTGGCCAAGGATGCCGAGCATTTTGTCGATGTGGAATGGGCCGATGAGCCCGCCAGCGAGTTCGACACCGGCGTCGTCGTCACCATCAACAATGGCAAGGGAGTGTTGGGCAAGATTGCCGCCGAGATTGCCGCCATGGGCTCGGACATCACCCACATCACGATGGATGACGAAGTGGCGATGGACACGATGGCGCTGCGCTTTGTGCTGACCGTCAAGGACCGTGCCCAGGTTGAGCTGCTGCTGCGCCAGCTGGTCAAGCTGCCCTATGTGCTGCGTGCGCACCGGGTGCTGCCCGTCGCCTGAGCTCCTCCCGATAGCGATCGGGACAGCCCCCCAACAACAGCGCGCCTTAAAGGCGCGCTTGTATTTTGAGAACGGGCTATTTCAAGAGGTCCCCGGCTCCGGGTACTGCACACCCAGCACCTCCAAAACCCGCATCCCGCCGGGCGTGGGCAGCTGCACCTCATCGCCAATGCGGGCCTTGAGCAGCGCCCGCGCAATCGGGGCCACCCAGCTGACCTGGCCCCGGCTGGCATCGGCCTCGTCGATGCCCATGATGGTGATCGACTCCTCGCTGCCATGCTGGTCGCAGTAGTGCACCGTCGCCCCAAAATACACCTGGTCGCTGCCGTGGTGCACCCCCGGGTCCACCACCTCGGCCGCCTCCATGCGCTTGGTCAGAAAGCGGATACGCCGGTCAATCTCGCGCAAGCGCTTCTTGCCATACAGGTAGTCGCCGTTTTCCGAGCGGTCGCCATTGCTCGCCGCCCAGTGCACCACCTCCACCACCTTGGGCCGCTCATCATCGATCAGTTGCAGCAGCTCCTGCTCGAGCGCGCGGTAGCCCCCGGGCGTGATGTAGTTCTTGCCGCCAGCAATCTTGGGCAGCTGCGGCAGGTCATCATCGTCGTCGTTGTCTGTCTCTTTGGTAAAGGCCTTGTTCATCCTGCTATTTAAACAAAGATTGGCGAAGGCTCCCACCAGAAAGAAAAAAGCCTGCCACTGCCGTGGCAGGCTTGCCGTCTCAGGGGAGGCCGCTTTGCTTACACCGCCTGGCCCACGTTGGCCTGCGCAGCACCACCCAGCTCTGGCGGGTGGGTGACGATGCTGCGCAGCGCGGGCCGGGGCTGGGCCAGTGCTGCCAGGTCGGGGCGGGGGCGGGCAAAGTCGCTGTTGTGCAGGCCCAGCTTTTCGACTGCCGCCGCCATCGCCAGCAGGCGCCCGTCCTGGTGCAACGGGCCAATCATCTGCAGGCCAAAAGGCATGCCCGCCTCGTCACGGCCGCAGGGCAGCGACAGCGCAGGGTTGGTCGCCAAGGTCACCACATAGGTCAGGCTCAGCCATTCGTAGTAGTTGCGCTGGGTCTTGCCCTCCACCTCCTGCGCATAGAGCTGCTGCCAGGGGAAGGGCGACAGGGGAGTCACCGGTGCCAGCACCAGGTCGTATTGCTCGAATGTGCGCTGGAACATGCGCTGGATGCGCGTCTGCGCCAGATGCGCCCAGGCCCGGTCGCCCAGGCTGATGCTCGCAGCCATCTCGACATTGGCCCGCACATTCGGGCCCAGGGTCTCGGGGGCGGTGCGGTAGATATCGGCAAAGGCGGCGACAAAGCTCTCGGCGCGGATGATGTCAAAGCAGCGGTGCGCTTCTTCCAGGTTCCAGGGCAAGGCGTCCATGCAGGCCACCTCACCGGCCAAGGCCTGCACGCGCTTTGCAAAGGCACGGCGCACCACCGGGTCGACCGCGCAGGTGCCAAAGTCCTCGGTATAGGCCACGCGCAGGCCGCGCAGGTCCATCTCGGGCACGGGCCAGACGGGCGCATGGCTCACCCCCATGCTCAGCGGATCCATCGGGTGCGGGCCCATGCTGGCCTGCATCATCAGCGCGGTATCGGCCACATCGCGGCCCATGGGGCCGAGCACCGAGATGGCCGACCAGCCCAGCGGCCGGTCGTCATTGGCGATCAGGCCCGGCGAGGGGCGCAGGCCGACCACGCCGCACAGCGCCGCCGGAATGCGCAGCGAGCCGCCGGTGTCCGAGCCGGTGCACAGCGGAAACATGTCGGTGGCCAGCGCCGCGGCCGAGCCACCCGATGAGCCCCCGGCATTCAGATCCGGGTTGAAGGGGTTGCCCGTAGCACCCCAGACCGGGTTGCGGCTGTTGGCACCTGCGCCCATGTCGGGCGTATTGGTCTTGGCCGTCACGATCGCGCCCTGGCCGCGCAGCCGGGCCACGAAGGCATTGTCCTTGCCCGGCACATGGCCGCGCAGCCGCACATTGCCGCTGGTGGTCAGCAGGCCTTCGGTGGCCTGCAAGTCCTTCACGCCCAAGGGCAGGCCATGCAAGAGCGGCAGCTGGCTGCGCCGCCCCACCTGCGCTTCGGCCAGCTGGGCGGTAGTGCGGGCACGCTCAAAGTCGGTGGCGCAGAGCGCATTGACCGCCGGGTTGAGCGCCTGCATGCGGGCGATGCAGTCATCGAGCAGTTCGACCGGCGAGATCTGTCGGCTCTGGATCAGGCTGCGCAGCTCGACGGCGCTGTGTTCTACCAAACTCATTGTGTGGCCAATCCCAGTTTGTCGATCAAAGGCTTCCAGACAGCGATGTCGCGCTCGGCAAAGCCCAGCACATCGGCAGGTTGGCTGCGCATCAAGGTCACACCCATCTTGTCCATGCTGTTGGCATAGACCGGGTCGCTGTAGCACTGGTTGGTCGCGTCGTTCAAGGCCTTGACCACCTCCAGCGGCGTGCCCTTTTTGGCCACGACCGCAATCCATGACGGCCGCGCCAGCACGGCCGGCCCACCGGCCTCGGCAATGGTCGGCACATCGGGCAGCACCGCCGAGCGCTGGCCGGCGAAAATCGCCAGCGGCACGAGCTTGCCGGCCTTGACCTGGGGCGCGGCAGTGTTCAACACCAGAGTCATCGCCTGGATCTGCTGGCCCATCAAGGCCGTCAGGCCCGCGCTCTCGCCGACAAAGGGCACATGGGTGGCGGGCCAGTGCATCGCATCGGTCAGCGCCGTGGTCAGCAAATGCGCGGGGCTGCCCTTGCCGGGCGAGCCAAAGTTCAGCCCGCCGGCCTGGGACTTGGCGACCTTCTCCAGGTCGGCGAGTTTGTGGATGCCCGCGCCCGCCGGCACCACCAGCACCAGCGGCGATGAGCCAATCATCGCGACACCGGCAAAGTCCTTGAGCGGGTCATAGGGCATCTGCTGGTGCACATAGGGCGTGATCGTCATCTGCGACATGCCGATGGTCATGGCAAACGCGCCATCGGCCGGCTGGCCCTTGAGGTAGTTGATGGCCAGGATACCGTTGGCGCCGGGCTTGTTCTGCACAACCACCGGCCGCCCCATCAGCCGCCCGGTGCATTCGCCCCAGGCGCGGGTCATCGCGTCCGATCCGCTGCCTGGCGGTTGCTGCGCGATCACCTGCAGCGGGGTCTGGGCGGCGGCGCCAAGGGCCCAGGCCGACAGGCCACAGGCAAGAAGGGTTGCTCTGATCAAGGGGTCACCTCGCTGGAAAAAGATTGAAGAAGGACAGACAGCTGCTGCAGTTGCTGCTCAATCGCAGCCGGGCTGGAGAACGGCGCGAGCACGCCCAGGCCGCGCAGGCAGGACAGCACCAGCTGAAAGCGCGCTTCAGCGGCGGGCCCACCGGCCCATTCGGGAAAGCTGCGCAGCATGCGCAGCAGCAGCTTGTCGTTGATCGGGGCGCGTGCGGCCTGGATATGCGCCACCATCGCGGCGTCGGCACGCACCGCCAGGTAGGCCTCCCAGGCCACCGCAAAGCGGGGCTGGCCATACAGCCGCCGCCAGGCCTGTTGCACAAAGTGGTCGGCGCGCCGCTGCAGAGGCCAGTGCGGCGCTGGCCAGAAACTGTCGTCGGTGTCGATCTGCTGCACCAACCGCTCAATGATCTGCAGCATCAGCGCGGCCTTGGACGGGAAATGGTGCTGCACCGCTCCGGTCGTCATGCCCGCGATACGGGCCACCTCATGCATCGACAGGCTCGCAAGCCCCTTGGCTTGCATCACTTCGAGCGCAGCATCCATCAGCCGCTCACGCGTCTGTTCACTTTTGATCTGATGCAGGTTGGGCACAACAGGGGGGTCTCCTGAAATACATTATGCGTGTAATGTAATTTGGCAGACATCCGGGTTTGGCCTAGGAGAGAGACGCCAAGTCTGCGGTCTATCCGCGCTGCATCAAAGGGATGAGGCCCCTCTTCCTCCTTGTCAAAATGCGCAGTGATTGCCGCTTGCCCAACAGCGAACCGGCCTCAAAAAAGATTCGCAAGCACCGCCAGCTCGGCCAGAAACGCCTGCATCTGAGGGCTGGCCTCTTCACCCGGCGCCAGCAAGCCATGCTTGTGCGCCAGTTGCCGAAACACCGACGCGGCGGCCAGCTGCGGCAACGCGGCAGCACCGTCTCCCTCCTCCCAGGCATCGCTCAGGTTGTCATGGGCTACTTCAATCATGCGAACTCCTCTCTTCTTGTGGGCAGCCAACGCAGAGCTTCGTTTACAGCTGCTGCCGGATGGCGACATCAAGCCTAGCCAGTTTATCGAAAATGCTGTATGAATATACAGTATTTTTATATCGCCATCGAAGGCACTAGGGTGAGCTCTATCACCACTTTCAGGGATTGACACCGTCTTGCACACATCGCACATTTAAATGTCAACATATGTAAAAAGCTTATAAAGGTGTACTAAATGGCCGTGAACCAGTTTTTAAGTGCGGGAGCGTTTGCAGCATTGGTTTCCATAGGGGTGCACCACAGTGCACATGCTCAGGCGTTTACAGAAGCTTTTAACGACATCAACACCCTGGCTAGTGGCGGATGGGTAATGAGCAATGCCAGCGTGGGTGTCGGGTCCACCGGCTGGTTTCAAGGCAATCCGCCCACTGCAGGTGGTCCTTTTGACGCACAAAGCGGCGCGGCCAATGCGTACATCGGGGCCAATTACAACAACACTGGCAGTGTCGGAACGATCAGCAATTGGCTGCTCATGCCTGATCGAACCATACGCAACGGCGATGTGCTGACTTTTTATACAAGAAAGCCCTCCCCGGACACCTACGCCGATCGCCTGGAAGTGCGCCTCAGCACGAATGGGGCCAGCACAAATGTCGGCAGCGGCACTGGCGTAGGTGATTTCACGACGCTGCTGATGAGTGTCAACCCTGGCCTCACCTTGGGGGTCTATCCAACCACCTGGACGCAGTACTCCGTCACCGTTTCGGGCCTGCCAGCCCCCACGTCCTCACGCATGGCCTTCCGTTATTTCGTCACCAGTGGCGGTTTGTCCGGAACGAACTCTGACTACATCGGCATCGACACTGTGAGCTATACGCCCTATGTATGCCCTTCTGTCGTGCTGACGCCTGCGGGCGCCCTTGCTGGAGGCAGCGTGGGCCAAAGCTACAGCGCCACACTCAGCCAGAGTGGCGCGCTGGGCGCTCCAAACTTCGCCGTCACCTCGGGGGCACTGCCACCAGGTTTGACGTTGTCGAGCAGCGGCGCCATTTCCGGCACCCCCACAGCCTCCGGAGCCGCCAACTTCACGGTCACGGCGAACGATGCGAGCGGTTGTTCGGGAGCCCAGCCCTATTCCATCTCTGTGGAACAGGGATTGCAATCCATCAGCTTCCCATCGCAAAGCCCTGCCAGCCAGCTGTACACACCCGGGGGCAGCTTCTCGATCAATCCTCAGGCAAGTGCAAGCTCCTTCCTGCCCGTGAACTATGACAGCAGCACGCCAGCGGTCTGTACGGTGGCAGGCACCAATGTCTTCATCAACAGTGGCGGCATCTGCACACTCGTCGCACAACAAGCTGGAGATGTGAACTACAAAGCTGCGCCGTCCCAGTCTCAGAACGTCACCATTGACAAGGCAGCGCAGACCATCAGCTTCAGCTCGTTCATCCCCGCCAATGCCAAGGTAGGCGGCAGCTATACCGTTTCAGCCGATGGTGGCGCCTCTGGCAACGCCGTTAGCTTCTCGATCGACAGCGGCAGCCTGTCAGTCTGCAGCATCAGCGGCAACCTGGTCTCCTTCAATGGCGCCGGCAACTGCAGCATCAAAGCGAACCAACTGGGCAACGCCAACTACAGCGACGCTCCCCAGGTGCAACAGACGGTCGCTGTCGCTCAAGGTGGATCGGGCATCAGCATCAGCTCCAGCCAAAACCCTTCACAGCCAGGTCAGAGCGTGACGTTCACCGTATCGGTGACGTTTGATCCCAACAAGACCGCTGCTCTGCAGGCAAAAGCAGCGCCAGTGCCCACGGGAACGGTCGAGATCCTGGACGGCTCCACATCGCTGGGGAGTGCTGCACTCGTCAATGGCACGGCCACCATCACTGCCGTACTGCCTGCTACTGCGGGAGCGCACAGCCTCGTTGCCAGTTACAGCGGCGATGCCAACTACCCCGCACTCCAGAGCGAAGCCTTTGTCCAATCCGTTGTGGCAGCAGTGCCCACGGCGGTGCCTACGCTATCCGCATGGGCCGCACTCAGTTTGTCCGCCCTTCTGGCACTTGTCGGACTCACTGCAGTTCGCAGACGCCCTGGCGCATAAGCGCAGCAAGCCACCCCAACGGGGTGGCTTGCTGCCATCTCTTCACCACTTCGACCACCACCGACCATTTTGACCAGGCCCTTGCCATGCACACATCCCTTCACATATTGCGGCGCGCATCGCTTTTTCTCATCGCACTTTTATGTACTGCGCTTGCCCATGCAGCCACACTGACGACCACGTATAACGCAGGCAATAACCATCGAGGCAATATGTTCGATGTCATGGCCAACCAGGCCATTGCCATTACGCAGTTTGATATGTCGCCGATGGGAAATACGGATTATGAAATCTACTACAGGATCGGCACCTGGGTAGGCCATGCCAATTCGCCTGCTGACTGGACCTTGCTGCAAACAGGACCGGTATCGGCAAATGTGTCAGGTACAGGTGTACCGGTAGCACTGGACACCCCTTTAAGCCTGCTTGCCAATCAGACATATGCGTTCTATATCACCTCCACATCAACCGAAGTCAGCTTGAACTACAGCGATGGCAGCAATGTGGGAGCGCTTTTTGCTTCAGACAGTGTGTTGTCATTTTTCGAGGGAGGCGGTATGGAATACCCCTTTACCAACAACACGGGAGCGGTATACCAACCTCGGGTCTGGAACGGTGCCATCCACTACGAAGTCGTGGGCCCCGCCAGCCGCCTTGCCGTCAAAACACCTGCCACCGCAACCCAAGGCACGGCGCTCGATTTCAGCGTGACCGCCGTCGATGCCGCAGGTTACCAAGTGCCGAGCTATACCGGTACGGTGCAATTTTCCAGCTCGGATGCAGCTGCGACGCTGCCCGCCAGTGCAACACTGGTGAATGGCCAGAGCACATTCTCGGCAACATTCCTCACCACAGGTACACAAACTATCGTAGCTACAGATACAGTCGTCCCCGGCATCGTCGGCACATCCAACAATACGCTTGTTGCAGCAGCGCCGGTTCCTGATGCCCCGACCATCACTTCGGCCGTTGCAGGCAATGCAGAGGTAGAGCTGAGCTGGTCCGTACCTGCAGACAATGGTTCGGCCATCACGGAATATGTTGTGACGGGTCTGCCCCAGGGCAGCTGCACATCGGTGTCGACAAGCTGCCTGATCACCGGTCTGACCAACGGCACCCCCTACACCTTTACGGTGGTGGCCAAGAATCCGGGCGGCGGCAGCGCCGCCTCAGCTGCAAGCGTTGCCGTCATCCCCAGCGCAGATTTGCTCTTTTCTGGCGCCGGTCCCACCATTACTTTGCCCCAAGGCGCCATAGGCCAGAACTACAACGCACCGATACAAGTCAGTGGTGGCTTGCTCCCCTACAGCTTTGCACTCAGCGGTAACCTGCCTGCAGGCCTCAGTCTCAACACCAATACCGGCGTGATCAGCGGAACGCCCACTACGGTGCAGACGGAAGAGTTCAGCATCACGGTCACGGACAGCGTAAGCGCGCAACAGTCCTTTGATAAGGCGGCGGCTGTCCATACCGCAACGCAGAGCTTCAGCATTACCATCACGGCAGCGCCCGTGGCGTCAACGCCGACGCCTGTTCCTGGCCTGGGCACCTGGGGTCTTCTGGCGCTGTCGGCCTTGCTGGCACTGCTGGGCATGGCGCGGGGCCGTGGTCGGTTCAAGGCCTGGTCGCTATAAGCGGTCCATAAGGTCTGAAGATTGGGCGTCGCCTCAGCGCTCCAGACCAGCGCAAACTGCGCGCCATCAAAATTCTCAGCATGCCGGGAATAATCCCGGCAGGCCATCCGTCTACAGAGGTGCTCCTCCACCCAACCTTGAAAGATGGTCACCATGAAAACCCCTTATGCATCCCTGATCGCTCTGTCTCTGGCCGCGCTGCTGGCCCCGTTGGCCCAGGCCGAGCCGGCGGCCAAGATGGCCCATGGCATGCTGGTCAATGCCAGCGGGATGACGCTCTACACCTTTGACAAGGATGTGGCCGGCAGCAACAAGAGCATGTGCAACGGCCCTTGCATCGCACTGTGGCCTGCCCATGCTGCGGCGGCCGATGCCAAGCCCGAAGGCGACTACAGCATCGTCACCCGCGACGACGGCAGCAAGCAGTGGGCCTACCAGGGCAAGCCGCTCTATACCTATACTGCAGACAAGAAGGCTGGCGACGCCACGGGCGACAACTTCAAGGACGTCTGGCACGTCGTCAAGTAAGCGCTGGCTGCTGCTGATTCCCCTCCTCACCCCGGACCCCACTGCCCCCATGCGCGCACAGGACGAAGCGGAGATTGTGGCCTGCATCCCCAGCCTGCGGCGTTATGCGCGCGGGCTGGTCAGTGACCCGGACCGCGCCGATGACCTGGTGCAGGACACGCTGGAGCGCGCCTGGTCGCGCTTGTCGATGTGGCAAAAGCGCAATGAGCTGCGCGCCTGGATGTTCGGCATCATGCACAACCATTTCATCGACCGGCTGCGCGCCCAGCGCAGCCGGCCCGAAGACAGCGCAGGCGACGAGCTGCCTGAGCTGCCCCAGCGGGCCCAGCAGACCGATGCATTGGAAGTGCGTGACCTCGACCGGCTGCTGCAGCGCCTGCCGCCCGAGCAGCGCGAGGTGCTGCTGCTGGTCAGCGTTGAGGCGCTGAGCTACCAGGAGGTGGCACAGATCACCGGCGTGCCGCTGGGCACGGTGATGTCGCGGCTGTCGCGGGCGCGCGCACGGCTGCGCGACGAGATGGCCAGCCCCAGCCAGCGCAAGGAGCAGGACAAAGTCAGCCATGCAGCGCAAAGAATTCAACGGGTGAAGTGACCATGGACCAGCCCAACCTCCAAGCCCTGGACGCCAGTCCCATGCCGCCGGTGACCGAAGCCGATCTGCATGCCTATGTGGACCGGCAATTGCCCAGCGCGCGCCACCTTCAGGTCGAGCACTACCTGCACGAGCACCCGGAAGAGCGCGCCCGGGTGCAGGATTGGCTGCAGCAGAATGCGCGGCTGCGCGAGATGCTGGCCCCCGTGATGGACGAGCCCTTGCCGATGGGCCTGCCGCTGCGCCCCACACACAGCAGCCTGCCCTGGCGCAGCCTGGCCGCCGGCGTGCTGGTGGCGGTCATCAGCGCCGGTGCCGCCTGGTCGATCCGCGGCGCAGTCGATGCCAGGGCCGTCCAGCTCGCGATGGCGGGCAAGCCCGCAGCCCACAGCCCGCGACCCGCCCAGCCCCCGCTGCCACCTGCCAGCGGCAGCGCCCTGAGCGGTTTTGCCCAGCGCGCCGCGATTGCCCATGTGGTCTACAGCCCCGATGTGCGGCGCCCGGTGGAGGTTGGCGCCGAGCAGGAGCAGGCGCTGGTCACCTGGCTGACCAAGCGCATGGGCACCCAGGTGCGCCCACCGCCACTCAATGCGCTGGGCTACCGCCTGATGGGCGGCCGCCTGCTGCCCGGCGACAGCGGGCCGGTGGCGCAATTCATGTACGAGACCGAGGCGGGCTTGCGCCTGACCCTGTATGTGACCCGCGAGGTGAGCAGCCAGAGCGATGCGCAGTTCAAGTTTGGCCAGGACGGCCCTGTCAACGTCTTCTACTGGGTGGAGAACCACCTGGGTTACGCCTTAGCGTCAGATGCCGACCGGGCCGAGCTGATGCGTGTTTCGCAGGCGGTCTACCAGCATCTGCAGCAGGACTGAATGGCCGCACCATCGCTGCCAACTGCGACACCATCCAAATAGCCTCCGGCCTTTGCATCGCCAGGGCGAGAACCATGCGCACGCCCCCCCGGCCTTTGGGCACGAGCCGCAGTCGCCCGCTGGGCAGCCCATTTTTGTGCCGATAAGGCGGGCAGAAATCTGCCGCCCGCGCAGTGACACAGCCTGCAGATGCTGCGCTCAGAGCCCGCCGCCAGTGATGCTGCCAACGGGCGATCAGGCTGGGGCGTTTTGCTGTAATAAAGCCGCTGCCTTTGCAGGCGGCGCATGCAATACGTCTGTGGGACTGGGAGTGAGCCACATGCGCGCGGCTGGAAACCGAATCAATCCCCCAGGGGCTTGGGATGCTGCATCGCAGCCAGCCGGCGGTACTTCTCGAAAGTCTTGCTGATGTCGGTGGAGACCGAAGGCACATAGCGCTTCGCTTTCTCGCCGCGATGGGCCACCAGCGGACGAGTCGGCATGGTCAGCATCGGAAATGATGGCTGGTTTTGCATACCCAACTCCTTTCACATAAGACTTTTCAATCGATTCAGTCAATGATTTAAGAATGTAAGCCTTGCTTGCGCAAAGTCAAGCCACCGGCCCGGTTCGGCGCCGTCATGGTTGTAATTAATTGCAAACAAAACGCAGAAATTCCACGGACTGGCCACACCGATCTGCAGCGGCCCAGGTTAGAGATTGCTGACAATCCATTTCAATAATTTCATACAGAATCCCTGGTCTCAAGATAGCCACCAGGGTCTGTATTCCCAGGTTGGCCTTCCACGGTGGGAGGTTTTCCATGCCAGCGCTTATCCAGGTTCGATCACCCCAATCTTCATCGCCCAGCCAGCTCAGACTGGGCAAAGGTCAGACCCTGATTGGCCGTGGTCAGGGCTGTGGTTTGCGCCTGAATGACCAGGGTGTCAGCAGGGACCATGGCGCATTCAGCTACTACATCGGGGTATTGGTGGTGGAGGACCACGACAGCACCAATGGCATCTTCGTCAACGGCACCAAGGTCAAGCGCCAGGTGCTCTACACAGGCGACCGGGTGACAGTGGGGCCGATCGAGATCTACATCCAGAAGGGATCGGCGGCTCCGCCCCCTGATGCCGCATGATCGCCGCCAGCGATTGCTGCTACTGGCCAACGGGGCTGGGTCCAGCGCAGGCACAGGCCACCGCCTGGCAGATTCAACGCAGGTGGTCAGCAGCCTTTCTCAACACCATCCACATGTTCTATTTTTCCACGACAGGCTGAGAAATCAACGAGGGTCCCTGCTGCCCCAAGGATCCGACCATGCCATCTCTGTTTGCTCGTGCAAAAAACCAGTCTGTATCGTGCATCGGCGCCTTATGGCTTGCCAGCGCAGCGGGCCCCTGCTTAGCGCAGCAGTATGTGTTTGCCCCCAGTACCGATTCCGGCATCGACAGCTGGGACGCAGGCTGGACGAGCAATCGCCCGCCAGGCACGCTGACCCAGGACTGGTATCCAGGTTCGGCAGAAGGCAGTACGGGCGCCACGCCGGTTTCGGGCCCCACGCATGACAGCACATTCCTGTCGAGCACGGGCCCGCAGCGCTTTGGCGCAGGCTTGAGCGCCAGCCCCGACCCCATCTACCCCGATTTTCAGGTCATCTCCGGCCTTGCGAACAATACGGCCGCTGCGGCAATAGCCGCCCAGCAGTACATCGAGTTCCCGTTCACCACCGGCACGATGCAGTATGCGGATGCGACAGCATCGGCGGCGTTGTTTTATGTCAATACGGTCGTCACGGCCAAGCGCTGGAACCTGAACAACAACGCGCACCCGCGCGCCTTTGGCTATGCCGCTTACGTCGTCGACGCTGGCGGCAGTCCGGTCGGCACGCTGGTGCAGCAGATAGACGATGTCAGCACGGTGTCCGGTGGTGATTTCCAACTGGTCCGCCCCCCGGACGGCCCTGGCTCCGGCATCACGCTGCAACCTGGCACCCCCTACGCCTTGCGCTTTTACCTGTACCGCACGGCAACCAATACCGATGGGCGCGCATCCTGGGACGACACCTTGTTCACGATGAGCCGCCAGACCTTGGCGGAAATCATCGTCAGTGCCAGCGCCGTCGCCGCCGTGCCCGCGGGCGCCCAGAACAACTACAGCTACAGCTTCAACGTCTACAACAACGGCCCCGACGCGACCCGCGCCGTCGTGTCGGACCCCTTGCCAACGACGGCCAATGGCGCAACCGCGAACTGGTCCTGCACATTGCAGCCTTCTGGCGCGCCTTGCACCACCGCTTCGGGCAGTGGTCCCATCAGCGCCGTGGTTCAAGCTTTGAATTCTGGCGAGACTGCCGTCTATACCGTGACCTGGACTGGCCCGGGCATCACGGCAGCCAGCACGCATACCGTGACCGCACAGCCCCAAGCAGGCAGCCCTGCCGATCCGATCAGCACCAACAACACGGCGGATCTCTCGCTGGTCCCCCCTACCATCACAGCGCAGGACGATGGGGTGACCTTGACCAGCAACACCGCCAGCGCTGCAACGCCGGTGGCCACCAACGACAGCAGCACCGGTGGGGTGGTGGACCCGGCCTCCGTCACCCTCGTCACGCCACCCACGACGGGCACCGTCAGCTGCACGGCGGGCGTTTGCACCTATGTGCCGCCTGCGGGTGGGCTGACCAGCCCGGTGAGCTACCAGTACAACATCTGCCTGGCAGCGCCCAACCAGGCGGTCTGCGCGACGGCCACCGTGCGCGTGTCCGCGCCACAGCCCAATGCCGTGGCGGCAACGCCCACACCAGTACCGACGCTGGGCGCATACAGTCTCTCATTGCTGGCAGTACTGCTGGGATGGTTTGGAATACGCCAGCGCCGCCTCCGCTACACGCGTTGATGGCAAGGTCGCGCGCTCAGCGCGTGCCGCGCGACAGCGCCAGCAACACGCCAAAGCCGACCAGCAAACCACCAAACGCGCGGTCGATCCAGTGGCGCGCCGCCAATAGGCGGCTGCGCACAGCGCCCGCCGAGAAGCACAGCGCCACCAGGCTGAACCAGGTCATGTGCGCGACCGAAATAAAGAGGCCATAGCCCAGCTGCAGCGCCAGTGGCGTCCGGGGCTGCACCACCTGCAAAAACAGGCTCACCATGAAAACGGTGGTCTTGGGATTGAGCGCATTGGTCAGAAAGCCGGTGCGCAGCGCCTGCGCATCGGACAGCGGTGCTACAGCCACCTCCGGTGCATCCCCTACGGGCTGGCTGCGCAGCATCTTTAGCCCCAGGTAGACCAGATAGGCCGCGCCAAGCAGCTTGATCGCGTTGAAGAGCCACAGCGACTGCTGGATCAGCAGGCCCAGACCCAGCAAGGTGTAGGCCACATGGACCAGCACGCCCAAGCCAATGCCCACAGCGGTCAGCACGCCGGCGCGGCGCGACAGCAGCAGGCTGTTGCGCGTGATCATCGCAAAATCGGGCCCCGGGCTGATGACAGCGAGCAAGGTGATGGTGATAACAGCTAACAATTCGGTCATCGCGTATCCTGTGCAACAGTAACAACTACACGCATGGTGCCTGCAATACTGCGCCATGAAAAACGATGATTTCTGACAGCCATGGTGAGCCAGACTCACCATTCACTGACAGCCGCCTGCCCTCCTTGCTGGCGCTGCGCTGCTTTGAAGCCGCCGCCCGGCTGGAGAACTTCAGCCGCGCTGCAGACGAGCTGCACCTCACCCATGGCGCCGTCAGCCGCGCCGTGCGGCTGCTCGAAGACGACCTGGGCCTGGCGCTGTTCGAGCGGCGCAGCCGGCGCGTCTTTCTCACGGCGGAGGGCCGGGCACTGGCCCAGGCCGTGAGCCAGGGGCTGGATCTGATGCGCCAGGGCATTGCCGGTCTGCGCGCCCGCGCGCGCCAGCAGCGGCGCTGGGTGCTGTCCTGCGAGCCCACCTTGCTGATGCGCTGGCTGATTCCGCGCTGGCCGGATTTCCAGGCGCGCCATCCCAGGCTGGAGCTGCACCTGGTCGCCGGTGGCGGCCCCTTCTCCTTTGCCAGCGGTATCGACCTCGCTATTCGCCGGGATGACTTTGCCTGGCCCCCAGGCTGCCATGCCGAGCCCCTGTTTGCAGAACGTATCGGCCCGGTTTGCCGCCCGGACAAGCAAGCGGCCTGGTTCCGTACGGGCCCGCGCAGCGCGGCACTCCAGGCCAAGGCCGTGCCCTTGCATACCCGCACACGCCCTGGCGCCTGGCGGGACTGGTGCGCAGCCACGGGCCGGCCGCTGCCCGCAGCCACTGGGCAAAGCTTGGAGCATTTCTACTTCAGCCTGCAAGCGGCCATTGCCGGGGTCGGGGTCGCCATTGGCCCCTGGCATCTGGTGCAGGACGACATTAACCACGGTCTGCTCGTCGCCCCGCTGGGCTTTGTCGAGGACGGCTCGCAGTATTGCCTGCTCTCGCCCCATGCCTTGCTGCCAGGCAGTGTGCAGCACCACCTGCTGGCGTGGCTGCGATCCATGGCCTAGCCCGTTCGGGCCATGGCCATCCAGCGCGCATTGCCGGCAAGCCCCGGATGAACGCCATGGTCCTTGCATACAAAAAATCAATGACCAATCGCTGTTTTAGCAAAAGCTTCATCCGTTTTGCAAATTCAGACGATTGAATAAGGCAATAAAAATCTCCACTGTGATACCCATCGATTCCCATCACTCATTTGGAGATGCAGCATGCGCAAAGCCCACACCGTCAAAGACAAAGTCGTTCTGATTGCAGGGGGAGGCAAAAACCTCGGTGGCCTGATTGCCCGCGATCTGGCCGGCCAAGGCGCCAAAGCTGTAGCCATCCACTACAACAGCGCCGCCAGCCGTGATGAAGCACTGGCCACCGTGGCAGCGGTGGAGAAGCTGGGCGCCAAGGCCATCGCACTGCAAGGCAACCTGAACAGTGCAGCTGCCGTACAAAAGCTGTTTGCAGACACGGTGGCGGCACTGGGCCGCCCCGATATCGCCATCAACACCGTCGGCAAGGTGCTCAAAAAGCCGATGGTCGATATCTCCGAGGCCGAGTTCGACGAGATGTCCAATGCCAACAGCAAGGCGGCGTTTTTCTTTTTGAAGGAAGCGGGCCTGCACCTCAATGACAACGGCAAGATCGTCACGCTGGTGACCTCGCTGCTGGGGGCCTTCACCCCGTTCTACTCGTCCTATGCCGGCACCAAGGCACCTGTCGAGCACTACACCCGTGCAGCGGCCAAGGAGTTTGGCGCACGCGGGATCTCGGTCACTGCCGTCGGCCCCGGCCCCATGGACACCAACTTCTTCTACCCCGCAGAAGGGGCCGATGCGGTGGCCTACCACAAGACAGCCGCTGCGCTGTCGGGCTTCAGCAATACGGGCCTCACCGATATCGAGGATGTCGTGCCCTTTATCCGCCATCTGGTCACCGATGGCTGGTGGATCACCGGCCAGACGATCCTGATCAACGGCGGCTACACCACGAAGTAAAAGATGCTGGCTGGGTGCCTGCCGCGCGCTGCATGGCAGGCGCCCGGGAGCAGCGCTGGCGCCGGCCTGGGTCGCAACGCGGGCTTGGTCTTGCGGGGCTGAGGCTAGGGCTATGGCCCGCCACAAAACGCGGTGTCGCTGATGCCTATCCCTGTACCTCCACGGGCAATGGGTTTGCAGCGCCAGTCTTGCTGTGCACCAGCGCCGCCATGATTCCTAAATCTTTGAGAGCTTCTATATGCATGTACTGATGGTCACGGGCGGGGGCCTGCTGCTGCTCGCCGTGTTTGTGCTGTTTGGCTGGCTGTGGTCGGCCAGCACGGCAGGCATGGTGGTGGCGGCCAAGCTGTTCATGCCGGTGTGGCTGCTCATTGCCTGCACCAATATGTGGGTCGGCGTCACCCAGGCGGGCTACAGCGTACGCGACGAAGCGCTGATCCTGCTCATCGTGCTGATGGTGCCAGTGCTGCTGGCCGCCTTTGTCACCCGCATCCTCTCGCAGGCCTGAGGGCCTGCCAGCCACTGCAGATCTGCCATGCCGATAACTCCCGCCTTTTCCCATCCCTTGCTGCGCCAGCGTGACGGTCACCACGCCCGCGTGACCTATGAAGAGCTCTTCTTTGACCTGGTCTATGTGTTTGCCGTCACCCAGCTGAGCCATGAGCTGCTGCACCATCTGAGCTTCATGGGCGTGGCACAGACCTTGGTGCTCTGGTTTGCCGTCTGGCTGGGCTGGCAGTACACCTGCTGGGTCACCAACTGGTTCGACCCGCAGAAAACCCGCATCCGCGGCATGCTGTTCTCCACCATGCTGCTGGGCTTGCTGATGGCCTCCAGCATTCCCGAAGCCTTTGCCGAGCGCGGGCTGGTCTTTGCGCTGGCCTATGTGGCCATGCAGGTGGGACGCACCGCGTTCATCTGGTCGCAGCTGCCGGCCTGGCACCCGCTGGCACACAACTTCAGCCGCATGCTCGGCTGGGTCTGTATTTCTGCCGTGTTCTGGATTGCGGGAGGGCTGGCGGACCCGCAACTGCGCCTGCTTTTGTGGTTGGTGGCCGTACTGTGCGAGTATGTGTCACCGATGTTCGGCTTTGCGCTGCCGGGCCTGGGCCGCAGCCAGACGCAGGACTGGACCATCGAGGGCGGCCACATGGCCGAGCGCTGCCAGCTGTTCGTGATCGTGGCACTGGGCGAGACGCTGCTGGCCAGCGGCGCCACGCTGGCCGATACCAAGACCTGGCAGTGGGATGTGCTGATGGCGCTGGGCGCCACCTTTATCGGCACCTTGGCGATGTGGTGGCTGTACTTTGGCACCTCCAGCCAGGATGCCACCGAGGCCATCACCCGCGCCGCTGATCCGGGCCGCATTGGCGCCTACTTCCACTATGTGCACGCCATTTTGATCGCCGGGGTGATTGCCTCTGCGGTGGGCAACGACCTGGTGCTGGCACACCCCCATGCGCTCGCTGCGGCGCCGCAGATCGCCATCTTGCTCGCCGGTCCCGCCATCTACTTGCTGGGCAGTGCGATCTACAAGAAGACGGTCTATGGCGCGCTGCCCGCATCGCACTGGCTGGGCGCATTGATGCTGCTGGTGCTGGTGCCTCTGGGCCAGGTCTGCAATCTGTTAGTGCTGGGCTGGTTGACGACCCTGCTCATCCTGGGTGTGGCGCTGTGGGACACCCATGCGGCCAAGCGTCGCCAGCGCCTTGGTACGGTCACCGAGCATGGCCACCACTAGGCAGTGCCATCTATAAGAAGACGGTCTATAGCGCGCCCCCCGCGTCGCACTGGGGGGCGCCTTGATGCTGCTGGTGCTGGTGCTGGTGACTCTAGGCCAGGTCTGCAATCTGTTGGTGCTGGGCTGGCTGACGACACTGCTCATCCTGGGCGTGGCGCTGTGGGACACCCATGCGGCCAAGCGTCGCCAGCGCCTTGGTACGGTCGCCGAGCATGGCCACCACTAGGGGCCCTGTGCAAAAGCCCCCGCATTGACCTGGGCACGGGAGCGGGCGACAGTGGCATGCGCCCGATCGTGCAAGCCCTCGCTGGGCCAAGCACACAGGCTCGCCAGCAAAGGATGCGTTGGGGGTGGGATGCGGCCCCGTGCCCAACTGCTCGTCAGCGGTTTTGCAGCGTCTGCCCCGTTGCAAGCAGCCCACCCGCGCCTCGGCCAGCGCTGAGATCGGCACGGCCCCCTCAGGACTGGAAATAGGTAACATTTTTTGTTATCCAATTGATCTATAAAGCTCAAGAAATTTAAAACATACCAAAGACATTTAAAAAAAACCAGCGAAAAGCGACCAAAACAGCTGTACTCATAGAGCCAAACCCCGTTTTCGCAGGCGTTGTGAAGCTCCTATCATGGATGCTGGAGTTAACATTGATTTAAAACAAACAAGCAAGACACCAGACCCCATGTGTGACAATTGACAACCGTTAAAGGTGTATCAAGGTTCTACAGAAGCTATGAGCAATGCAGATATCCAGTCTCCACATGTGTTGATCGTGGACGATGATCCAGACCAGCTACGTTTGCTGGTCGCCGCATTGCGCAATACCTCCTACCGGGTCAGCGTCGCGCTCAATGGCGACCAAGGCTATGCGCGGGCTGCGGTGCTGCTGCCCGATTTGATCTTGCTCGATGTGCGCATGCCTGGGCGCAACGGCATCACGATCGCGCGCCTGCTCAAGACCAACCCGGCGACCCAGCACATTCCGATCATTTTTCTGTCGGCCCTCATCGAGCAGGACGACCGGCTCTCGGGCCTGCGCGCCGGTGGCGTGGACTACATCACCAAGCCCTTTTTCGTCGAAGAGATCCAGGAGCGCGTGCGCATCCACCTGATGCTGGCCCGGCACAACCTGCCGCCAGGCCAGGATGGGCCGGACGGGCAGGCAGACGGAGCCGCCGCGCCGCCAAGCCAGTCTCCGGCCAACCTCACGCTCAAGCAGGTGGCGACCGAATACATTTTGGGCAATATCCAGAACCCCGAGTTGAAAAGCTCGGACGTCGCCGCCAGCCTGGGCCTGTCCATGCGGCGCCTGAACATGGTGTTCGAGTCCAGCGACGGCCTGTCGGCCTTTGAATTCATCCGCCAGGAGCGCATGCGCCGAGCTGCGCTGATGCTGGCCCAAAGCACCTTGAGCATTGCCGATGTGGCGCTGGAAGTGGGCTATCTGAACTCGGCCAACTTCTCCACCGAGTTCAAGAAGTTCTGGCAAAAATCGCCCACCCAATTGCGCAGCGAATGCCAGGCCGATCCCCAGGTGCTGCAAAACCTGGTCGCTTCCAAGTTCCGTTGAGGCCTGCGCCCTACCCACCTCGGCATCGGTGACCTGCACCCGTGGCCTGTGCTACCTGACTCTGCGCATCATCAAAACCATGGACATACCTGCCCCGCCTTCGCCATTCGCTGACCCAAGCAGCGCTGCTGCCAGCAATCCACCCGCTGCGATGAAACGCGGCCGGGAGATGCTGCCCCTGGTGCGCCGCGCCACCGTTGCGCTCGTGCTTTTCTGGCTCTGCCTGGTGGCAGGTCTGGGCTGGTGGCTATCGCAGCGCGTGGCCACGCAGTGGACCCAGAGCCAGGCCTCCAGCGCCGCCTACGAAGCCGAGACCACGGCGCGCGTGGTCGACCGGCTTTTTACCCAGATGGTGAGCGTGGCCAATATGGTGGCCAGCCAAAGCCAGGTGATTGAGCTGGCCACGCGCTACCGCGAGGACCCGCCAGGCCTCGAAGCGCTGACCCGCCAGCAGCGCGCGGCCCAGTTCACCACCGACCCGCTGGTGCGCAAGGTAGGCGACTTCATGGACGCGCTGGGGGCCGACCTGCGCTATGCCCGCATCTACCAGAACAACCTGTCCGACGACACGATCACGGCCAGCAACTGGGCTGCACCCGACAGCATCGTCGGCATGATCTACTCGGGCCGCATCTACCTGAACAATGCCTTGCGCGATGGCAGCGGCCATTCCTTTGGTATTGCGCGCATCAACAAGACCCCATCCTACTTTGTCGCCAGCCGCATCGACGATGCCCAGGATGTCGTGCAGGGCTCCGTCACCGTCAAGTTCGATGCGCCCGATATGGCGCACTACCTGACCGGCCGGCATATTGCGCTGATCGTCAACCGCCAGGGGCGCGTGACCACCAGCTCGTCCGAGCCCTTCATGCTGCGCAATGTGGCGGCCATGCTGCCCGCCGGCGTGCTGCACCCCTCGGACGATGAGGACGGCGAAGAACTCGGTGATGCCATGGACATCCAGCCCATCGCGGCCAAAGGCATGGAGGGTCAATGGCTGATCGACGGCACGCCTTATGTGATGAAGCGCCAGCCGCTGAACAACCGGCAATACCAGCTGCTGACCCTGGCGTCGCTGGAGCCCCTGGCGGCCATCCGCGAGCAGCACCTGTGGACCGCCATTTTGGTCGCCGCTGTCGGTACGGTATTGATCCTGCTGTCCTGCCATATCCTGGGCCAGATGGTGGTGCGCCGCCAGGATGAGAAGTACGCGGCCATGGTCACGTCGGCCCTGAATGCCGACCTGAGCACGGCGCTGAGCGATGCCCAAACCAAGGAGCGCCAGAAGGTGGAAGTGCTGGGCTATATCGGCCATGACCTGCGCGCGCCGCTCGCAACGATCAAGGGCTATTCGGATCTGCTACTGACAGAGGCCCCGGACAAGCAGCAGGGCCTGGTCAAGACCATCCAGCGCAGTGTCAAGTACCAGTTGGACCTGATCGACGAGCTGCTGGAATATGCCAAGTCCGAGCTGCAACCGCTGGCCGTGCGCCCCGCGCCCCTCGATTTGCAGGCGCTGTTGGACGACATCTCCGACTACGCCGTCTCACTGTGCTCGCAGCAGAACAACCACTTCCACAGCCATGTCAGCGGCGCCCTGCCCCGGCGCATGGCGATGGACGGCAAGCGCCTGCAGCAGGTGCTGCTGAACCTGGTGTCCAACGCCGCCAAGTTCACCCGCGATGGCGTCGTGACCTTGTCGGTCAACGCCCGCCAGGAGGGCGAGTTCTGCGTGCTCCATGTGGCCGTGGCCGACACCGGCATCGGCATCGATCTGGCCCAAAAGCCCGATATCTTTGACGCCTTCCAGCAAATCCAGGCCGAGGGCGGCAGCACGGGCCTGGGCCTGTTCATCTCGCAGCGCATTCTGATGGCGATGGGCGGCAGCCTGGAGGTGAGCAGCGCCGCCGGCCAGGGCACCACTTTTTCCTTTGAGCTGTCCGTGCCGATCATCGACGGCGGCGGCGCAGCGGCCACGGCGCAGCCGGGGCAGCCGGCCCGCGCAGCGCTGGCGCCCGTCGCTGCGATAGCCACCCCTGGCGATGCAGCGCTCGATGAGCTCGCCGAGCTGGCCCTGCATGGGCGCCTCACCGATATCGAAGGCTGGATCAACCGCCACACCGACCACACAGCCCATGCGCTGTTCACCGCCCAGCTGCTGGACCGGCTCGAGCAATTTGACTTTGCCGGCATCCACCAACTGGCGCTGCGCAGCAAGCGCGGCGCCAGCAGCGCGCCGCACTGATTAGGAGCAGCGAGGCTGGCAGCGGCGGGGCAGGCGCTCAGCCCTGCTGGCCGCGCTGCGTCCAGCGGCTGCTGAGGGCCCGGGCCAGCCAGTCGAGCACAAAGCCCAGGCAGCCGATGACGACAATGCCGGCCATCAGCTCGTCGTAGGCCAGGCGATCGCGCGTGTCCAGCACAAAATAGCCCATGCCGCTGGAGACGCCCAGCATTTCAGCGGGCACCAGCACAATCCAGCCAATGCCCACCGCCAGCCGAAAACCGGTGAGGATATGGCTGATGCAGCCGGGCAGCACCACGCGGGCAATGGTCTCCCAGCGCGTGGCCGACAGGCTGTGCGCCAGCCGCATCCACGCCGGGTCCAGCGCAGCCACACCAGCGGCGGTGTTGAGCATGATGGGCCAGACGGTGGCAAAGCTGAGCAAGAAAATCACCGGTGCCTCGCCCACGCCCAGCGCCATCACCGCCAGCGGCATCCACGACAGCGGTGAGACCATGCGCAAGAACTGAAAAGTGGGCCCGCTGATGCGCGCAAAGAGCGGCGACAGCCCCAGACACAGCCCCAGCGGCACACCGATGGCCAGCGCCAGGGCCAGCGCAATGGCAATGCGCTCCAGGCTCATGCGGATATGCGGCCACAGCTCGCCACTGCCCAGCAGATGCACCAGCGCCTGGAGCCCTGCCTGCGGCGCAAAGGCGGCGCGGATGGCCTCCACATCGGACAGATGCCGGGCCGCCACCGCCCACAGCGCCAGCGTGATGGCCATGCCCAGCAGCGGCCAGGCCAGGCGCGCCGCCCAGCGTTTGCCAGCCTGCATCATGCGGCGATCACTTCCTTGCGGCTGAAGTCATCGGCATGGCCAAAGGCCTTCAGCCCACCCACCTGGCTGAGCGCCTGCTTCACAAAGCGGTCATCGACCAGGTCCTTGGCAGCAAAGGCCGGATCCAGCTCGCGGATAAAGTCCACATTGCCTTCCATCAAGGTGCCCTGCATGGCCTTGACCAGCTCCTGCGTGTAGCTGGGGAAGGGATAGGGCTGGAAATCGATGCGGCGCTGGTTCCACTCGGGGTGCTGCAGCACGCCCTTGGCGCGGTACTGCTCGAAGTCCTTCAGGTCAAACACCTTTTGCAGCACCGGCAGCGGGTGCGGCGTGTACTTGTTGGCACCGTCCTTGGACATCAGCTCGGCCGTCTCGCCCATGTGGTCGCGCGTCCACAGCTGCGCCTTGACGATGGCCGTGGTCACGCGCTGGGCCCATTCGGGGCGCTCGGCAATGTCGCGCTCGGACAAGGTCACCAGGCAGCAGGCATGGTCCTTCCAGATATCGCCCAAAAAGCGCGCCACCTTGCCCACGCCCATGGTCTCGGCCACCGCGTTGAACGGGTCGGCCACGATAAAGCCGGACACCGATTTGGAGGCCAGCGCGGCCACCATCTCGGCGGGCGGCACGATCACCAGGTTCACCTCCTTGGCGCCCAGCGCCGTGCCCTTGGGCTTGCTGACCGGCGTGAGCCCGTTCTTGCGCAGCACCTGCTGGATGAGGATGTTGTGGATCGAGTACCAGAACGGAATCGCAAACGTGGTGCCCGCCAGATCGGCCACATTGTTGATGTGGGGGGCCACCGTGATGGCCGAGCCGCTCATATGGTTCCAGGCCACCACCTTGGCACCAAACTTGGAGCCGTAGCGCACGGACAAGGTGGTGGGCGACAGCAAGTGCACCACGTTCACCTGGCCGGCAATAAAGGCCTCGATCAGCTGCGCCCAGCTGCGAAACAGGCGCGGCTTTTCCGTCTGCAGGCCCTCGGCCTCAAACAGCTTGCGGCTGTGCGCCACAAAGAACGGGGTGGCATCGGTAATGGCCAGGTAGCCGATGCGCACGGGCACATCGTCGCCCTTGAACTTTTGTGCGAAGGCATCGCCCGCGCGCAGCCAAGGCGTGGCCGCTGCGCCGCTGATGGCGGCAATGCGCAGCCAGTCGCGCCGGCTGATGCCGCAGTCGCAGTGGCTGGAGGCGCAAATGTGTTGGTAAGTCATGGTTCTCTCTCCTCGTCGTTGGGGGGTGTCTCAGGTCTGTCAGACGGCCGTGGCCTGCCCGCGCAGGCTTTGCAATGCATGCAAGATCTCCAGCCGCATCGCAGCGACGCGCTCGTCGTCCATGCGCCGTGGGTGCGGAATGTCGATGCGCCAGCTCTGCACAATGCGGCCAGCGCCGGCTTGCACATCGGGTGTGCTGCCCATCAGCAGCACCCGGTCTGCCACCAGCAGGGCCTCGTCGATATCGTGGGTGACCAGGAGCGCGGCGGTATG
The DNA here is from genome assembly GCF_003105075.1 of Comamonas sp. JNW. Taxonomy (NCBI): domain Bacteria; kingdom Pseudomonadati; phylum Pseudomonadota; class Betaproteobacteria; order Burkholderiales; family Comamonadaceae; genus Comamonas; species Comamonas sp. JNW. The sequence continues at coordinate 54,982 of NZ_QETI01000014.1, read as the reverse complement.
CCAGCGGTGCACGACCTCCACCAAGAGCGCCTGCATGTCGCTGCGGGTGAGCACATCGAGCGCCGAGAAAGGCTCATCGGCCAGCAGCAGGCGCGGCTCGCGCGCCAGCGCCCGGGCCAGCGCCGCCCGCTGGGCCATGCCGCCCGAGAGCTGGGCCGGAAAAAGCTTTTCCTTGCCGCGCAGGCCCACGGCCTCGATGCTGGCCTGCACGCGCTGCGCAATCACCGGTTGCGTGGCCTGGGGCTGGTGCTTGAAGTCCAGGCCAAAGGCCACGTTGTCCTGCACATTCAGCCAGGGCAGCAGGCTGGCCTGCTGGAACACCACGGCCGCGCGCGGGTGCGGCGCCCGCAAAGGCGCATCGAGAAACTGCAGGGTTCCCGCATCGGGCGGCTGCAGCCCCGCCAGCGTGCGCAGCAAGGTCGATTTGCCGCAGCCACTGCCGCCCAGCAGCGCCACAATCTCCTGGCTGTCGATATCGATATCGATACCGGCAAACACCGGCTGACCGGCCCGGTAGCCATAGGCCAGGCCCCGGCCCTGCAAGGCCTGGCGGGGTGCAAGGGCTGCCGTCATGCCGACACCTGCGCGGCATGCTGGGCCAGCTCGCCCTCCAGCTGCGTCAGGCTGGGCGTGACGATCGGGATAAAGGCCGACTCGCGCCAGCGGCGGCCAAAATCGGGCTGCTGGTCCTGCAGATAGGCGCGGCCGCCGGTGGCTTGCAGCTCCAGCTGCAGCGCTTGTTGCACCAGGCCCGCCAGGCGCATGCGCAATGCAAACAAGGGACTGACATCAGCAACCCAGCGGTCACCCAGCACACCGTCCAGCAGCTCGGCCTCGATCTGGCCCAGCAGCTTCTGCGCCTCCACCACCCGTCCGTGCAAGGGGCCACGCGCGCCACCCCCCTGGGCAGCGGCCTGCAGCGCGGCCCGCGCCAGGCCGATCGACAGCGCGCATTGCATGCCCAAGAAACCTGGGCGCGCGGCCTTCAGGTAGGGCGGCCCGGCCTGGGCCAGCAGCGCATGCGCTGGCACCGTCACCTGGTTCAGCTGCAGCGCTGCGGTATTGCTGGCGCGCATGCCCAGCAGGTCCAGATCGGGCGAGCGCACCAGGCCAGGCAGCCCGCTCTCCAGCGCCATCACCATCGGCAGGCCGCCACCTTCGGGCTGCACGGCGACAGCCACGACAAAACCCTGGCTGCGCACGTTGGAGACCCAAGGCAGCACGCCATCGAGGCTCCAGCCTTGCGCCTGTGGCTTGGCCTGCACCTGCAAGGCCTCGATGCGCGAGAGGAACTTGATCACATTGGAGAGGCCCACTGCGCCCGCGATCTCACCGCGCAGCAAGGCATCCCAACAGCGCTCGCGCGCGGCCTCATTGCCGCTGGCTTGCAGGTAGTGGATAAAGGCGCGCTGGCTCCAGAACACAAAGGCCGTCGTCAGCGACAGGCTGGCGACCTCCGCGATTGCTGCAATCGCATCGCGCACATCACCGCCATGGCCGCCTTGCGCGACCGGCAGGCCAGTGCGCAGCAGGTCATGGTGGGCCAGCATCGGCAGCACGGTGCTGGCCAGCTCGGCCTGGGTATCGAGCACATAGGCGCGCTGTGCGATATCGGTTCTTGCGCTGTCGGTCAGCAAGGGAGAGGAAGTGCTCATCGTGTTGGGAGGCCCGCACGGTCGTCTCAGACACACCGGCTGCCGCAGCCCGCCCAGGAGAGCGGTTGGAGAGCACGCGTCGCATGGTCAGTCGCCGGACCGGCAAAAAGTCATGGTGGGAGCGCGGGCAGGCCCCGCGCAAGGATGCTGCAGTCTAACGCAACTGCCTTATAGGCTTATTTGACCAATCGCAGCTGCATCACACTCACGGCGCCGTCAAGGCCTGGGCGCGCAGCCATTGCTCGCGCATCTGCGCCTCCAGCGCCAGCAGGCTCTCGGGCGAGCCGCCGCCGCCCACGGCCTGGATCTCTTGCAGCTGCTGCTGAACCTCGGGCTTGGCCAGCAGCTGGGCGATGGCCTGCTGCAGTTCGCGGTTGGCGGCGGGATCAGAGTTGGCAGCGGCCCAAAGGGCGAATTGGTCGTAGACCGCCAAACCGGCCAGCAAGGCATGGGCGCCCAGCGTGGGCCAGGTGATGCCATCGAGGCTTTGCGGATGGGCCGGGTCGGCCGTGGTGCCCAGCACCCGCAGCTGGCCGCGCCGCACCGCGGTGGCTACGCCATTGACAGGCGCCAGCACCAGCTCTACCGCATGCGCCTTCGTCACCACATCGGAGTCGGGGTAGCGGCCGGGAAACACCACGCGCTGCAGGTCCACGCCGCTGCGCGCCAGCAGCTGGGCCAACGCCAGCTGCCCGATCCAGCCATCCTCACCCGTACCCACCCGCAACCGGCCCGGGTGGGCACGGGCATAGGCCAGCAGATCATCGGTGCTATGGATGCCCAGCGCATCGGCTTGGGTGCTGTCGATGGCCAGCACCAAGGGCTGCGACGCGACCAGGGTCACCGGCTTTAGCGATCGCAGCGCCGTATCGATGGGGGGTCCTTGGTGCAGGCCCGGGAGTCCGCCGCGCGGAAGGGTCATGGCGGTGAACAGAACCTGGCGCTCGCCGCCTTGGGCGGCCAGCCGCTCGTAGTCGGCCACGCTGGCATCGGGCAGATGTGTCACCTCGACCTGGCGGCCCAGCAGCGCCGGCAAATGGGTGGCCAGCATCTGGGCATAGTGGTCATTGCGGCCACCGGCGGGCGATGGCACGGTGATCTGCAGCGGCAGCTGCGCCTGCGGCGCCAGCCACTGGCCGGCATCGTTCATCAGGCCATAGCGGATGGCCCACTGCCCGGCGGTCGATGGATTGCGCACCAGCGCCTCGGCCACCCAATAGCGGCCCATGCGCCAGTACTGCCGGACCATCGGCCACGCGTCTTGCCAGCCGGGCGGGCGCCAGTCCTCGGCAAACGGCGCCGCCACCACCGCGTAGCCATGGCGAAAGCGGCGCGCCTCGTGGAACTGCGGCGCAATCACCCAGTGGCCGCGCGCATTCTGGTAGCCCCAGCGCCCGGTCGCCGCATCCTTGGCGGGGCGCAGCGCCTCGCCGCCCTGGCTGCGCTGCAGGCGCTGCCAGCGGCACACCCGGGGCGTTTGGGCATCGCGCAGCAGGCGCAGCCCGGCGTTGCTGCACAGCTGGATGCGGCGCTGCGCCGTCGCATCGGGCAGCTTGCCAAAGATGAACGGAATCACCATGCGCCCTTGCGGATCGATCAGGCCCGAGCCGGTCGAGCCCGGTGTGACGATCTGCTTTTTGTAGTCCATCCACTGCGCCGTGGTGATATCGCTGGGCGGCACTGGCGCCAGCCAGCGGCCCCGGGCATCGCGCAGGCCCGGCTGTGCATACACCAGGTCCAGTTGGAGGTCCGAGGGCAGGGACTGGGCATCGTCCGGCATCAGATAGGCGAGCGCATCGGCAGAGAACACCGCGTTGGTGGTGCTGCCGTCGCAGGTGAGCGGCGGCACGGCCCAATGGCCTTGCGCATCCAGGCGCCCGTAGGCGGTGGTGGCCTCCAGTGTGCCGCCTGGCTTGTGCTGCACCAGCCAGACCTTGGTAGCGGGCTGCAGCACCTTGTTGACGCTGGAGTTGCTGATGGATTCCACCCGCAGCACCTGCCAGCGTCCATTGCAGAGGCTGCGCGCGGACGGCGCCAGAAACAGCGTGCGGCCGTCCAGGGCATCGAACAAGGCGGGGGACAGTGCCGTGTGCGGGTCGGGGTTCAGGCTGAGCCAGCGCAGGCGATCGACCAGGCGGGGATCAAAGCGGGTCTGGAACATGAAGATCTCTGCCCAGGGTGGCGCAGACGACGACACCGGCTGCATCTGCCAGTGCTGCTGCATCGGCAAGGCGCGCTCGGGGTGGGCATACAGATCCTGGGTGTCAGGCGGTGCAGCCTGGGCACCGGCGAGGCCCAGGCTGAGCGCGAGCAACCCCAGCCAGGCGCGCAAGACTTGCAAGGCGCTCATACCGAGCCCCTGGCCCGCCGCCCGGGCACGGACAGCTGCTGCGGCATATCGCAACTAGAAGGATGCAGAGGAAAGAGCATGGAGGCCATGGACCAAAAGGGATACAGCGCCAAAGTATCCGCTTTTTCTTCTGCCGCCCGGCAGCGGCCTCGTCAAGAAGCAGCCCTGGGTGTCTGCGCCCTGTTGCGCAGTGGCCCTGTTCGCAGCGCTCAGCCAGCCTAGGCCGGCGCCGTCTCCAGCGCAGGCTCGCCCAGGCTCAGCATCAGCCGGTTGGCCCAGTTAAAGAAGGCCGCGCCTTGCAGCGCATCGGCAATCGCATAGTCATCCAGCCCGGCCTGGCGCAGGCCATCGATATGCGAAGCATCCAGCGCCAGGGGGGTCTCGGTCAAGGCGACCGAGGCGGCAACAATCGCATTCCAGCGTGGGCCCAGATCGGCCTGCACGCCATCATCCAGCAGCTTTTGCACAACTTCCTCGCGGCGCGAGAAATGCGAGGCAAAGCGCGCGTGCACCGAGGCGCAGTAAATACAGCCGTTGAGGCGGGATGTGGCTGCAGCGGCCAGCTCACGCTCGGCGCGGGGCAGGCCACCCTCGGGGTTGTAGAAGATATCCTTGTCGGTGCGGGTGCGCGCGCCCAGGGTGTCAGGATCGCGCGCCAGCAACCGAAAGTACGGCGATTTGGCGCGCGATGCATCGACCAGGCCGTCAAAATGCCTGGGGGTCAGCTCGGCCTCGGGCAGCGGTTCAATCCAGGGCAGCCAGTCCAGCTGGGCCTGGGTGAAGACCTGGGGCGCGGTACTGTTCGGGTAGTGCAGGGTGTGCTTGCTCATGCTGCGCTTTCCTCGGCGGTGGGTTGTTGGGCGGATGTGGCTGGATCCGGATGGGCCTGCAACAGGCGCAGGCCCGCCACCACGCGGATCTGAAAGGCCAGGAAGGACACCAGCTGCGACAGCACCACGATGTCGGTCTCGCTCCAGCCGGCATCGAGCAAGGCCTGCAGATGCGCGGGCTGGGCATCGCGGGGATGGAAGGCGAGCAAATGCGCATGCGCCAGGCCGGCGGACAGGCGCTCGCCCAGCACGGCACGGCTCTGCGCGCCCACCGCATAGACCGGGCCTGCCTGGTCTTCGGCGCTCAAGGGGCCTTGCGGGTACTGGCCGTAAGGCCCCCGGGCCAGGCCTTGTGCCACTTCGGCATCCACGGCTTTGCCCAGCGCCAGGCTGGCCTGGGCCGCCAGCGCATCGCGGTAAAAGCGCTGCACCTGCGGCTGCTGGTGCAGGCCGGCCACAAAGGCGGCGACGGCCAGGCGCTCTGCCAGCGGCCAATCGCTGCTGAGCGGCGCGCGCGGCGCCAACAGCGCCAGAAAGCTTTGCTGGGCCTGCTCGCGCGCCTGCAGGCGGTGGCGGCGCACGGCATCCAGATGGCTGCCCGGCGCTATGCCGGCGAGCTGGTCAATCACATCATCGCCAGGCGATGGGTTCCATGCAGAAGTCATAACGTCTTCACTCCAAAAAATCAGGCCAGCGCCGGTACTGGCAGGGGATAAGAGGCGGCCGCCGGTGGCACCAGTGCATCCTCGCGCTGCCAGCCCAGCGCCGGCGCCACGTACTGCGCGGTCAGCGCAATCGAGCGCAGGATGTCGGCATGCGGCGGGTCGATCGAATGCACCTGGAAGGAGATATCGGTCGCCCGCGCCAGCGCCGTGTCAGCGCGCAGCGAGGCAATCACCTCATCGGGCTTGCCCACATGTACGTCGTAGGCGGCCAGCAGCTGCGCCAGCGGTGCATCCGGTCCCCACTGGCTGGCCGGGCCGCCCGGGTTGGCAGCGGCTGCACGCGCCAGGCTGCGGCGCAGGCCCAGCTCGGCCAGCTGCAAGGCACGCTGGCGGTCCTCGGCCACAAACAGGGTGCGCGATCCCAGGATGCGCGGCGCAGCACCTGCCGGCAATGCCGCCAGGTAGGTGTCGATCAAGGGGTTCTGGATATCGGCCAGGCTGGCATGCGGTGCCTCGGCGCTGCGCGGCTGGGTGCGTGACAGCATCAGCCCGTCGCCAGCCAGGCCGGCGCGCTCGGCGCCGGCGGCCGAGAACGTGGCCTGCCAGATGCGCGACAACAGCTGCGGCCCTGCTGGGTAGAGACGATCGCCGCCGGGCAGCGGCAGCCCCGCCCAGGCATTGCGCAGCACGGCCAGGTGCTGCGCATAGATGCGGGCGCGGTCGTCGCTGCGCAGGCCAAAGGCGCTAAAGGATTCGGGCGTGCCACCGGTGCCCACGCCAAATTCCAGCCGGCCGCCCGAGAGCAGATCGAGCACCACCGCGTCTTCGGCAACGCGGATCGGGTTTTCCATCGGCAAGGTGACAATGCCGGTGCCCAGGCGGATGCGCTGCGTGCGCGCGGCCACATGGCTCAGAAACACCAGCGGTGCAGGCAGGCCGCCTTCGGCTTCATGAAAGTGGTGCTGCGCGACCCAGGCCGTGTCAAAGCCATGGGCTTCGGCATGCTGGATCTGCGCGGTCACCAGGCGGTAGCGCTCGGCCGCGCTGGCCTGGTCCAGCAGGCGGCTGAAAAAGCCCAGACGTTTTCTAGGCGGCGAGTTGTGAGAGGGGCTCGGGTTCATGCTGGTGTTTTTTTCCGGGAATGGCGGCGATCAACTCGCGCGTATAGGCACTGCTGGGGCGCGAGAACACCTCGTCCACCGGCCCGGCATCCACCTGGCGGCCGCCCTGCAGCACCGAGACGGTGTCGGCAATCTGGCGCACCACGGCCAGGTCGTGCGAGATAAAGAGATAGGTCAGCTGCAGCTCGCGCTGGAGCTGGTCGAGCAGTGCCAGAATCTGCGCCTGCACGGTCACATCAAGGGCGGACACGGCCTCGTCCAGCACCAGCACGCGGGGCTGCAGAATCAGCGCCCGGGCAATGGCCACACGCTGGCGCTGGCCGCCCGAGAGCGCGCGCGGCCGGCGTGTCAGCACCGAAGGCGGCAGGCCCACGCGGGCCAGCATGTCATGCACGCGGCGCTCGCGCTCGGCCGGCGCCAGGCGCTCAAAGTTCAGCAGTGGCTCTTCGATGATCGCGTAAATGCTCTGGCGCGGATCGAGCGAGCTGAACGGGTTCTGGTAGACCAGCTGCACCGTCTTGCGGAACTGGCGCAAGGCCTCGCCGCGCAAGGCCGTCACATCCACGCCCTCCACCATGATGCTGCCCGATGTGGGCTTGCCAAAGCCGACCACGTCGCGGATGGTCGTGGTCTTGCCGGAGCCGGACTCGCCCACGATGGCATGCGTGCTGCCCCGGGGCACGTCAAACGAGATGCCATCGACCGCCCGGAACAGACCCCGCTGGCCCGCCACCGCAAAGTCATGCACCAGATCGCGCACCACAATCGCCGGCTCCGCATCCAGGGCCCTTGGCGTCCGCGCCGGCGCCGTGCCGAGCGATGGCGCATCGGCCAGCAACTGGCGCGTATAGCGGCTTTGCGGATTGCGCAGCACATCGGCCGTGGGCCCCTGCTCCTGGATGCGGCCGGCCTGCAGAACGACCAGGCGGTTGGCGCGGTCGGCGGCCACGCCCAGGTCGTGCGTGACCAGCAGCACGGCAGTGCCAAACTCGCGGCGCAGGTCGTCGATCAGGTCCAGAATGCGGCGCTGCACCGTCACATCGAGCGCGCTGGTCGGTTCATCGGCAATGATCAGCGCTGGCTGCAGCGCAATCGCGATGGCGATCAGCACGCGCTGCTTCATGCCGCCCGAGAGCTCATGCGGAAACTGGCGTGCGCGCAGCTCGGGCTGCGACAGCCCCACTTTTTGCAGCAGCTCCAGCACGCGCTGGGCAATCTGCTGTTTGTCGCGCCAGCCATGCAGGCGCAGCATCTCGCCGACCTGGTCGCCCACGGTGCGCACCGGGTTCAGCGAGGTGGTCGGGTCCTGCGGAATCAGGCTGACCACCTTGCCACGCAGTACTTGCAGTTGGCGCTGCGACCAGCCGGCCACGTCCTGGCCGTTGATGCGGATGCTGCCAGCCTGTACCCGGCCGTTGTCGGCCAGCAGGCCCATGATGGACTGTGCGGTGGTCGTCTTGCCCGAGCCGGACTCGCCCACCAGGGCCAGCACCTCGCCGGCGGCGATGGAAAACGAGACCTCGTGCACAGTGCGCTGCTCGGCCTGGCCATCGTGGTAGGCGATCGACAGGTTCTCCACCTGCAAAACGGGAATGGCAGTGTCCGTCATGCGCGCCTCCGGGTCAGATCGGCGCTGATATGGTTGGCCGCCAGCACCACCGCTGCCACCAGCAGGCCGGGCGCGGCCGTCAGCCACCAGGCGGTGGAGATGTAGTTACGGCCTTCGGCAATCAACAGACCCCACTCGGGTGTGGGTGGTGGCGCGCCATAGCCCAGAAAGCCCAAGGTGGAGATCGCCAGAATGGCCGAGCCAAACTGCAGCGCCGCCAGCGCGATCACCGAGGTCAGCGAATTGGGCAGCACATGGCGCCAGAGCACGGCGGCAAAGCGCCCGCCACTGCCCAGTGCGGCCTCCACATAGTCAGAGCGGCGCACCCGCACCACTTCCGAGCGCAGCAGCCGCGCAAAGCTGGCCACCGATACGACCCCCACGGCCAGCGCGGCATTCACCGTGCCAAAGCCCAGGATGATGATCACCGACAGCGACAGCAGCAGCGAGGGCACCGACAGCAGCACACCGACGATGCGCATCACCACATCCTCCACCCAGCCGCCCGTAGCGCCTGCGACCAGGCCCAGCAGACTGCCCAGCACCAGGCCCACACTGACGGCCACAAAGGCGCCGCTGAGCGAGTGCACCGCGCCATAGACCAGACGCGCATAGCTGTCGCGGCCCAGCGCGTCCGTTCCCAGCCAATGGGCGGCGCTGGGCGCCTGCAGCTGCTGGCCGGCGGTGCCCAGCACCGGGTTGTAGCTGGTAAACAGGCCCGGTGCGATGGCCCACAAGGCCACCAGCGCCAGCACACCCCAGGCCAGCAACAGGCCCAGCGGTGCGGCGCGCAGGCGCTGCAAGGCGGCAGCAAAGATCGCAGCGCGGCGCGGCGCGGCAAGCCGCTGCGGCGGCGCCTGCACCGCCGCACTGGCAGCGCCACGGGCTGCGCCCAACAGGGCCGGCTCGGCGGCCAGGGCCCCCAGGCCGGCGGGTGATGAAGTGCTTGCAGACATGGTCAAACTCCCAAACGGTTGCGCAAACGCGGATCGAACAGCGGGTAGAGCAAGTCCACCACCAGATTGATCAAAACAAAGGCGGTGGCAGAGATGACCACGACCGCCTGCAGCACGGCGCTGTCCTGGTTGCCGACAGCCTGCTGCGTGAGGCTCCCCAGGCCATTGAGCCCAAAGACGGCCTCGGTCACGACGGCGCCGCCCAGCAGCTCGCCAAACAGCACGCCGGCCATCGTCAGCATCGGCAGTGCAGCGTTGCCGGCCACATGGCGCAGCAACACCCACAGGCGCGGCGCGCCCTTGGCGCGGGCCACGGCCACAAAGGGCTGGGTCAGCACCTCGTCCACATTGCGCAGCAGGATCTGCGCCAGCGGCGCGGCAATGGGGATCGCCAAGGTCAAGGTCGGCAGCACCAGGCCCTGCCATTTGCCGGGGTTGATCACGGGGATCCAGCCCAGGCGGAACGAGACCAGCTGGATCAGCACAATGCCCAGCCAGAACACGGGCACCGAGACAAACACCGAAGGCAGCGCATAGAGCGCGCCGCGCAGCCAGCGCCAGGGTGCCAACTGGGCCAGCAGCGCCAGCACCAGGGCCAGCACCAGCGCCAAGGCAAAGCCCAGCCCCGCCAGCCGCAAGGTGGGCGGCAGGCTGGTGGCCAGCCCCTGGCTGACCGGCACGCCCGCCTGCAGCGAGTAACCAAAGTTGCCGCTGACAAAGCCCGTCAGGCTGTGCCAGTACTGCTGCCACACGGGCTGGTCCGCGCCATAGGCGGCGCGGATGTCGGCCACCTCCTGCGGGCTCAGGCCCAGCTCGGGGCTCAAGAACTTGATCAGCAGCGCATCGCCCGGCAGCAGCTGCAGCAGCACGAAGGACGCGGTGAACGCCGCCCACAGCACCAAGAGCGCCTGGGCACTGCGCCGGGCCAGGTAGGGATAGAAGGACATCGGGATGCTCCTTGCCGCTCAGCGGGGCTGCGCCTTAGCGCTTGGCCAGCCAGGTGCTGTAAAAGCTCGGGCGCCCCACCGCCTCAAAGCCCACCTCGCGCACCCAGGGGGCTGCGGCAAAGGCCTGCGGCTCTTCAAAAATGGGGATCACATAGGCCTGGTCGATCAGGTAGTTCTGCACATCGGCCGTCAGCGCCAGGCGCTTTTGCGTATCGGTCTGCGCGGCAATCGCCTCCAGCAAGCCATTGAGCTGCGGATCGACAAAGCCCTTGACCTTCTGGCTCACGCCGCCTTGCTGCAGCAGCACGTTGCGGTTGGTCGGGTAGTAGTTGCTCTTGATCACATCGGGATCGGCGCGGCCCACCATGCCGGGGGCGACCGGGGTTTTTTCCGGGTCCAGGTTGTCGACAACGCGCACGCCGGCATCGCCACTCAGCACCTGCAGTTTGACCCCCACCTTGCCCCACTGCTGGGCCACCAGTTGCAGGGTTTCCTTGTTCTGCGGCTGGGGCAGCGAATCGTAGGCAGCCAGCACCAGCGCGCGGCCGTCCTTTTGGCGGATGCCATCGGGCCCGGGCGTCCAGCCCGCGCTGTCAAGCAGCTGCTGGGCCTTTTGCGGGTCGTAGGCCAGCTTGCCCGCCAGGTTGACATAGCCCTGCGCGCTGGCCGCGATCACCGAGGTGGCCTGCGGGTAGTTGTGCGAGAACAGGGTCTGCACGACCTCCTGGGTATTGGTGGCGTGCAGCAGCGCCTGGCGCACTTTCAGATCTGCCACCAGCGCGTTGTCGGGGCGGAAAACAATGCTGTTGTTCACGCCACGTGTGGACGGCGCGTAGATGACGAACTTCTGCTCCTCCACCCGCTTTTCGTCATAGGCCTGCACCTGGCGGATCACGCCGGCCTGACCCGACAGCAGCGCGCCAATGCGCACGCTGTCTTCCGGCGTCACGATAAAGCGCACTTCATCGAGCCGCGCTCGGCCCTGGTGCGCCAGCTGCGCCGGGCCCCAGCTGTAGTCCTTGCGGGCCGACAGCAGCAGCTCCTTGCCCAGCGTTTCGCTCGCCACCACAAAGGGGCCCGAGCCAATGATCTTGGTGGCGTCACCCAGCTCGTCAAACGGGCGCTCCAGCGTCTGCAAAGCAACCAGGCCCGAGCCGATCACCGAGGTGCCCTGCAGGAAGCCCGGCGAGGGCTTGCTGAAATAGAACTTCACCGTCAGCGGGCCCAGCACCTCGCTGCGCTCGTAGTTGTTGATGACCTCGGACACCGGCAGCTTGAGCGCCTTGTTGCCGCGCCCATAGGTGTCAAAGTTCTTGGCCACCGCTGCTGCATCGAGCGGCGTGCCGTCGGAGAAAGTCACGCCCGGGCGCAGCTCGAACGTGAACTCGGTAGCCGTGTCGTTGATGGTCCAGCTCTTGGCAATCCAGGGCTGGATCTCCAGCGTCTTGGGGTCCTGGTAGGTGAGCTTGTCTGTTATCTGGTTGAGCACACCGCCATTGGGGTAGAAGCCACCGGCTGGCGGGTAGAGGTTGGTATGCGCCTGCTGCTCCAGGTACACCAGCGCGCCACCGCTGACAGGGCCGGTATCGGTCTTGGCCTCGGCCACGCCCTCGTTCTTGGAGCAGGCCGACAGCAGCCCGCCCAGCGCCAGCAGCGCCGCACTCCATAGCGCCAATTTTTTGAATTTATTTGCTTTCACCACCACACACCACCCTCGCTAACCATCGGGCAACCTTGCCTGCACCGGCGCGCCAACCGCGGCCACCGGCCAGCAGCACCTTTGTTGAAAATGCCGCCATCTGGGTTTGTCATGCTAGACATTTAGCGCGTGGCGAGAAGGTATTTTTCGGAGCATCGATATGCGCAAACCAAGGAAGCGCGCGGCCACCAGGCCCGCTGCCGCATAGAGGGTTTGCGCATAAGCACATGCGCAGCGGCTGCATATGCACATGCGATCTGCGCAGTTCACGCGCAGGCTCTCAACACCAACAATGGTCTTCGGCATGCATCACCTCCCGCCGATGCAGCACATTTCCAAGAGACTCCATGAGTGCAAGCCCTGCTACCTTGAATGACTACCTGGCTGAAAAGCGCGGCGCCGTGTTGGCCCGCGATGCCCAGATCGATGCCGGCACGGCCCAGGCCACGGCCCTGCGTGCCACCGTGAGCGCCGAAGGGCGCAGCGGCGTGCGCCGCATCCGTATCCGCGAGCACCAGGTCATCAGCGACAGCCCGCCGAGCTTTGCCGGCTACAACCTGGGGCCCAGTTCGCCCGAGCTGCAGCTGGGTGTGCTGGGCAGCTGCGTCACCCATATCTTTCTGATCCAGGCATCGGCGCAGCAGGTGCCGCTGACCAGCCTGGAGGTGGAGGTGAGCGGCGTGATCGACCCGCGCGCGGGCAAGCCCGGCCACGAGGCCACGCCGGTATGGCCCCACGACATTGCCTACACCGTGCATATCGACTCGCCCGCGCCGCGCGCCGACATCGATGCGCTGTTTGCCGCCGTCGAGCAGACCTGCCCAATCCTGAACCTGCTGCGCCAGCCGCAGACCATCCGCGCCACCGTCGAGCACAGCGATTCGCTGGCCCAGACACACAAGCAAGCGGCCTGATTCCCCTCCTCCCCTTTTACGGATATCTCCCATGGCACTGACACTTGACCACATCGTGATCGCGGTCCACGACCTCGACAAAACCATTGACGACTACGCGGCCCTTGGCTTTACCGTTGTGCGCGGCGGTGAACACCCCGGCCGCCCCACCCACAATGCGCTGGTGGTGTTTGAGGACGGCGCCTATTTCGAGCTGATCGCCTGGCGCAGCCCCGCGCCGCAGGACCGCTGGTGGCAGCTGCTGGACCAGCATGGCGAAGGCATCATCGACTTTGCGCTGCTGCCCACCAGCACCGCCGAGGTGATTATTGCGGCCAAGGCGCGCGGCCTGGAGTTGCAAGGCCCGCTGGATGGCGGCCGCCTGCGCCCCGATGGCGAAAAGCTGCAATGGCAGACCGGCCGCCCGCACACGCATGACCTGCCCTTCCTCTGCGGCGACATCACACCACGCAAGCTGCGCGTGCCCGAAGGTGAAGTGCGCCAGCATGCCAACGGCGCCACCGGTGTGGCGCGCCTGACCGTCGCCGTCAGCGACCTGCTGCAAAGCCTGGAGCGCTACCGCGCCTTGCTGGGCGATGGCGCGCACATCCACGCGGCTGACGGCGGCAGCAGCGCCACGATTGCGCTGGGCAACAGCGTGCTGGAGCTGACGCAGACGGCGCCGCAACTGCAGAGCAAGGGCGAAGGGCCGTTCGTGATTGCGCTCAAGGGTGGCACGGGCAGCTGGGACCAGGCTGCTGCCAAGCTGGCGCATGGGGCAGCCATTGCGTTTGAGAAAACGGAGCCGGCGAGCAAGGCCAACAGCAGCCTGGCCACCGCCTAAGCTGTCAAGCCAGACGAGCTCTCAATACACATCACGCCGGTAGCGCCCGGCCAGCGCCAGCGCATCCACCTCCGCGGCACCCAGAACCTGGCGCAGCACCGCATCCACGCCCTGCGCCATGCCCTGCTGGCTGCCGCAGACATAGATCGCAGCGCCGCACGCGACCCAGTCGCGCAGGCGCTGCGCTTGGCGCTCCAGCAACTGCTGCACATAGCAAGGGTCGGTGGCATCGCGGGACCAGGCGCGGTCCAGGCGCTCCAGCTGGCCAGCGGCCAGCCACTGCTGCAGTTGTGCGTCCAGCAGCGCATCCTCATCAGCACGGCGCTCGCCAAACACCAGCCACTGGTCAGAGCGCCCTTGCACCATGCGCGCGCGGATATGGCTGCACAGCCCTGCCAAGCCGGTGCCATTGCCGATCAGCAGCAAAGGGCGCTCGGCGTTGTCACCCAACCTGAATCCACTGTGCGCACGCAGCCGCATCGGCAGCACATCACCCACGGCCATGCCCTCGCACAACCAGCCCGATGCCAGGCCCGGTGTGCCATCGGCACGCCTGCTTTGGCGCACCAGCAATTGCAGGCAGCCATCTTCGGGCACCGAGGCGATGGAGTAATCGCGGCTGCGCTGCGGATCGGCCGGCACCGCCAGCGATACCAGGTCGCCGGATTCCCAAAGCGGCAACGAGCCCGACTGCGGCTGCCAGTCGAGCAGGTACACCGGGCCGCCCTGGCTGCCGGGGTTGAGCAACTGGCGGCGGCGCAGCACCCAGGGCTGGGCGGCTTCCGGCTGGCTCCAGCCATCGCCGGCCTGGCCGGTCAGCGACTGCAGCAACTCGGCCGTCTGGCCCTGCCAGGCCATCAAGCTGGCCTCATCCCCGTTGTCCATGCACAGCACATCGGCCTTGGCGCCTTGCTGCTGCAGCCACTGCTGCACGCGCAGGCCAAAGGCGCAGAAGGCGGCGTATTCGCTGTCGCCCAGCGCCAGCACATGGGCGTTGTGCCCGGGCAGCGGCAGCGCCTGCTCCAGCACCTGGCGCACAAATGGCAGCGCGTCGTCGGGCGCATCGCCCTCGCCGGTGGTGGACAGCAGCCACAGGCTCTGCGCGCAGGCCTGCAGGTCGGCCAGGCGCAGCGCCTGCACCGGCCGCAGTTGCACCGCGCAGCCGCCGGCATGCAGCACGCGCGCGGTCTCATGCGCCAGGGCCTCGGCCCGGCCGGTCTGGCTGGCATAGGCCACCAGCACCGGCGCGCCCTGCTGCGTACCCGCTTGCAGCGCGAGCTGCTCCTGGCGCTCGGCCCGGCGCTGGCGCCACAAGCGCCCGGCCACAGCGGCGCACAAGAGCGTATATCCAGCCACCAAGGCGGCGGCACCTGCCACCCGCGCAGGGCTTGCTATCCAATCGATCATCACTGCATGCTGCCTGCAAAACGCTGCTGCCAGGCCGGCGTCATCCGGCGCAGGCCTTGCGGCTGCCCGGCATCGGGATGGCTGTGAAAGACGGCCGCCAGCTGCTGCTGCAGCGCAAACTGCCAGCCGTCCTCGGGCCCCAGCACCGTGAGCACGGTGGCCAGCGCATCGGCATGCATGCATTCGTCGTGGTAGACGGTCACGCTGGTCAGTGCATGGGCCACTGCTTGGCCGGTGCGCGGATCCAAGCTGTGCGAAAAGCGCCGGCCCCCATGCATGAACACATGCCAGTGGTCGCCCGAGCTGGCCAGCGCGCCATCGACCAGCGGCACCGCCAGCGGCTCATCGCCGGCCACACCCGCCACGGCCACGCGCCAAGGCTGTCCGCCGGGCTTGTGCCCCCAGGTCCGAATCTCTCCGCCAATCTCCAGCAGCGCATGCTGCCAGCCCGCGGCGCGCAAGCGCTCGGCGACCCAGTCGACGGCATAGCCCTTGGCGATGCCGCTCAGGTCCAGCTGCAGGCCACCGGGCTGCAGCAATCGCCGCAGCTGCGGCTGCCACTGCAGGCGCTGGTGGCCGCAGACCTGCAGCGCGCGGTCAATAGCGGCCTGCGCAGGTGGCTGGCCGCTGTGCGGCGCGTGCGGGTCTGCACGCGGGCCAAAGCCCCAGAGCGACACCAGCGCGCCGACGGTCGGGTCATAGGCGCCATCGCAGGCGCGGGCCCAGTAAAGGGCCGCATCCAGCACCTGTGCCAACTCGAGGGGCAGCGCGTGCCAGGTATCTGCAGCGGCGCCATTGAAGCGCGAGAGGCAGGAGTCCGCCTCCCAGTTGCTCATCTGCGCGATGACGGCCTCCAGCGTTTGCTGCACAAGCGCCTGTACCGGCGCCAGCGGGGCGTAGTCGGGGTTGGCCAGGCGCAGCGACCAGGTGGTGCCCATCGTCGCGCCCTGCAGGCGGTGCAGGCTGGCATCCTGCGCATGGTGCATCGCAGGCGCCCTCCAGGCGGGGGATGCAAAGGAGTGGCCGGCCAGCGCAGGGCTTGCCGGGGCCAGCTGGCCTTCCCCCCTGGCCTGGGCCTGGGGGATCTGCCAGATGCCGGCGCCATAGTGGATGCGCGGTGCCGTGCTCACAGCGGCTCCGCGTTCAGCCTGGCGCATGCCCGTTGTGCAGTCACCGGCCACTGCGCCTTAAGGCAGCACTTCCAAGGTCGCGACATAGGCCAGGCGGCGTTCCTTGGCGATGGGGGTCGAGGTCTTGTCGTCCTTGACGTCGGCGTCCAGCCAGTACATGCCGGCGGTGGGGAACTTGACCTTGACCTGGCCCTGGGCATCGGTCTTGAGCTTGATCTCGTTGACGGCATCGCGATAGCGCTTGCCATCGGGCACCAGCACCACTTCGACATCGGCAGCCGGCTTGCCATCGACGTGGAAGGCAAAGGTGGCTTCCTCACCGGTGACCAGATCGTTGGGGTGGGTCACAGGCACCAGCTCCAGGCCCTTGCCGCTCAAACGCAGCGGGCTGGGCTTGCCCATGGTCACAAAGGTCTCGATGCGGCTGATGCTTTCTGCGACGCGCACTTCCTTGGCATCGGCGGGGATCTGCTTGGCGATCTCGTCGGCGCTGCCGCGCAGCCGCTTCATCTGGCCGGCCGAATCCTTGTAGGAACCCATGACGCCGCTGTTGACGATGGCCAGCTGGTAGGTGCCCGCTTGCTCGGGTTTGAGGTCAAACACGCTGCGCAGCTCGCCCTTGTGCGCATTCTTGGGCTCCACCGTGCTGCCATCGGGCGCCGTGATCACCAGTTTGTCCAGGCCCAGCGGGCGGTGGTTGAAGAAGAACATGTCATTGGACACGGCGGCATCGACCGTGACCCAGTCCGCCTTGGACAGCACGGTGCTCGAAGGCTTCATCCAGACGCTGTGGGCCTGGGCGCCGATGGCGGCGCAGCCGAGCGCCAGCGCGGCGGCAATACGGGTGGCAGAAAACATGGGGACTCTCCTCAAAAATGTAGGTGTGGTGGATCAGGGCTTGAGTTCGAGCTTGATCTCGCCCAGCTCCGTCTTGCCCTGGGCCGACAGGCTGGTGGCCTGCTTGGCGGGCCACTCAAAAGGAATGCTCAGCAGCTCGCGGCCACCGACTTCGCGTGCGGCCTCGATCTGCAGCTTGTACTGGCCCGGCTCCAGCTTGGGCAGCGGGTTGCTGCCTTCGGAGAACGACAGCGCATGCTTGCCTGCCGGCTTGGTCGGCTGGGTCACGCCATCGATGGGCACGCTCAGCTCGCGGCCTGTGCGGCGCCACCACTGGCGCATGTCCTTGAGCCATTTGGCGCCTTCGGCATCGCGCTTTTTCACTTCGTACCAGACCGACAGGTTGGCCGCCACTGTTCCATCGGCGCGCTCCAGCCAGACGGCCACATAGGGGCGGTGGTATTCGGCCACCTCCAGGCGTGGCAGCTCCACCCCCAGATTCAGCCCACCGGCAACGGCCGGCAGCCCAGCCACCGCCGTCAAGGCCACGGTGAAACGCGAAACAGTGCTTGTCATGTGCTCTCCTCAGAAAAAGTCGGTGTGGGTGGGGTCAGTGCACCAACAGCAGCGCCAGCAGCGCCGGGACCAGCAGCCCCAGGCCCACCATGGGCCAGGTCATCGGGCGGCGGCCGGCATGCATCTGCAAGATGAACAAACCCGTGATGCAGAACACCAGGCAGGCGCCCGCAAAAATGTCGATGAACCAGGTCCAGGCCAGGCCGGCATGGCGGCCCTTGTGCAAATCGTTGAAGTAGGAGATCCAGCCCCGGTCGGTGGATTCATGCTCGGCCTGCCCATCGCCCAGCGCAATGCGCACCCAGGCATCACCGCCTGGCCGAGGCAAGGCCACATAGACCTCATCCTCATTCCACTCCACCGCACGCTGGCGGGTGTCGGCGCCCAGCTCGGCGCGCAGCCAGCCTTGCACGTCGGCGGGCAGCGCCTGGGCTGCGTCTGCGCCCTCTTTGTGGCGCGTTGCAGCCTGCTGCAGGCCCTGCAGCAGCGGCGCGGGCAAGCTGCCCTCGCGCAATACCACGGTCGGCTTGGCCTCTATCTGCCCGGCATGGTTGAGCGTAAAGCCCGTCACCGCAAACAGCAGCATGCCCACCAGGCAGATGGCGGAGCTGACCCAGTGCCATTCATGCAAGGTCTTGAGCCAGTAGGCCCGCTGCGAGGAGGAAGACGCGTTGGCTTTCATGCGGAGAGAGGCAGGTTTCGGACCCGGCAGAGGGGAATGCCTGCGCCGGGCAAAAGCAGGGATTTTAAGGAAAATAAATGCTAATGACTCTCATTTTCAAATACTTTACCCAGTGGAGACATGGGCAGAGCTCAGGTCTCTGCCCACATGCGCAGCAGGTTGTGGTAGTGGCCCGTCAGGGCGACGGTGTCTTCCGTCTCGCCCAGCTGGTTGCGCAGCCGCTGGATGCTCTGGTCCAGTTCGAACAGCATCGTGCGCCGCGCATCATCGCGCACGAGGCTCTGGGTCCAGAAGAACGAGCTGACCCGCTCACCTCGCGTGACCGGCTCGACCCGGTGCAGGCTGGATGAGGGGTAGAGGATCAGGTCGCCGGCAGGCAGCTTGACTTCGTGCGTGCCGTAGGTATCGACCACCACCAGCTCGCCGCCGTCGTAGTCCTCGGGGTCCGACAGGAACAAGGTCGAGGACACATCGGTGCGCAGCCACTGCGCCTGTCCGGCCTCCCGGCGCGCAGCGCCGTCCACATGCAGGCCATAGGTTTCGCTTTCGGCATAGCGGTTGAACAGCGGCGCCATCGTGCGCGCCGGCAACGCGGCCTGAAAGAACAGCGTATTGGCCGCCAGCGCGCGTTCGATGATGCGCCCCTGCTCCAGCGCCACCGGTGAGGTCTCGGGCAGTTGCCGGTTGCGCTTGACCTGCGCGCCCTGGCTGCCAACGGTGGCTCGGCCGTCTATCCAGTCGGCCGCATCGATGGCAGCGCGCATGGCGGCCACCTCGTCGCGCGTGAGTACATGGGGAATGTGCAGCATCATGGTTAGAGCTCCTCCATGAAAAAAAGCCCCGGCAGACGCGGGGCTGGTACCCAAAAAGACGAATTAGAAACTAAAGTTCGCCGTCACGCGCGCCGAGCGTGGAATACCGGGGAAGTAGCGGTAGCCGCTCTTGTTGATGGCTGCCACATAGCGCTTGTCAAACAGGTTGTAGACGTTCAGCTGGATGTCCACGTTCTTGTTGATGCGGTAGCTGGCAAGTGCGTCAAACACCCAGTAGGACTCGGTGAAGTTGGGCGTGCCCACGGCGCCATCGGTGCCGCGCTTGAGGCCGCTGGAATAGCGTGCACCACCGCCGATGGTCAGGCCCGAGGAGAACTGGTAGCTGCTCCACAGCGACAGCGCATTCTTGGGCGTGTAGGTCAGGCCGCTGGAACCGTCCTGCGCCACGTTGGCGCCCGTGGCCACCTTGGTGTTCTGGATGGTGTAGCCCGCAGTCACGCCCCAGGCGGGGGTGATCTGGCCGGTGGCGCCCAGCTCCAGGCCTTGTACCGTCTTCTTGCCGGTCTGGTTCACCGAGCCGTCCGAGTCGGTCACGATCTCGTTGGTGATCTCGGTACGGAACAGTGCGCCGGTCAGCAGCACCCGCTTGTCAAGCAGCTCCCACTTGGTGCCCACTTCCGCCGTCTTGGCCTTTTGTGGGGCCAGGTTGGGATTGCCGGCATTGTTGCCCACCGCAGACAGCGTGAAGTTGCTGCCGCCCGGTGGTTGCTGGGACAGCGCATAGTTCACATACACGCTGCCATTGGGTGCGGGCTTGTACAGCAGGCCGGCCTTCCAGCTCAGCAGATTGCCCGAAGCCTGCAGGCCATCCGACGTGGTGGGCACCACGGTGCCAGCCGGGTTCGCGCCGCAAGGCTGGGTGGTGGAGGTCGCCGTGCACACGGCCATTGCGTTGTACTTGGTCTTGTAGTGGTCCCAGCGCAGGCCCATGTTGGCTTGCCACTGGTCATTGAACTGCAAGGTGTCAAAGGCATACAGCGCGACGGTGTCGGTCGTGCCCTTGCTGTCCGCACCGTTGCGCGTATAGGACGGCAGCGACACGCTGGAATCCGGGTGGTAGATGCTGACGGTGGGCACCACGCCCGTCGTCGCCAGGCCGTAATTGGTTTGCTCCTCGCGCGTCAGCTCCAGGCCGGTGCTCAGGCTGTGCTTGACCGAGCCGGTCGCAAAAGCCGTGGTCAGGTTGGTCTGGTTGGTCAGGATGCGGTTGACCTGGTCCTTGGTATTGATGTTGCGCGACATCGTCCAGGTGGAGGGATCCGCAGGATTGGGCGTCAGCAAGGAGCCCGGCGTCCAGGCGCCGGTGGTGGCGTTCTGCGAATAGCCGGTCGCCATGAAGGCCGACAGCAGGTAATCCTGCTTGGTCTGCCCCCAGCGCGTGGTGTTGCGCAAGGTGCTGCCCGGTGCAATGTCATGCTCCAGGCGCAAGGTGACCATGTCGGCGGTCACATCGTCGTGGTCCGAGGCCGTGCCGTAGAAATTGCTCGAATCCACGCGCGATGCGCTGTTCAGGAAGCTGCGATAGCCGGGATAGTTGCTGCGGTCGGGCGCACTGTAGCCGGGCAGGCCCATGGTCAGTACACCGCCGTCGGGCACATTGCTTTGCTTGACGTGCAGCAGGTTCAGGAAGACGCGCGTATCGGTGTTCAGACCAAAGGCGAACGATGGCGCCAGGCCCCAGCGGTCGTTCTTGACCTGGTCGCGGCCGGCGACCCCGGCATCCTGCACCATCGCATTGAGGCGGAATGCCGTGCCATTCTCGTGGCTCAGGCTGCGGTTCAGATCGATGGTGCTGCGCTTGTAGCTGCCGCTGCCAAAGCCCAGCGAGCCGCCAAAGCTGTCGGTCATGTTGGGCTGTTTGGTGACCATATTGATCGCGCCAGTGGGCGCGCTGCGGCCGTAATCGGTGCCGGCGGGGCCCTTGGTCACTTCGACCTGGTCGGTGTTGAACACATCGCGCGACAGCGCGCCGACGTCGCGCACACCGTCCACATAGATGCTGCTCGAGGTGTCAAAGCCGCGCATGTAGATGGCATCACCCGTGCTGGTGTTGCCGTTCTCGCCCGCGTAGAAAGTGCCAACACCCGGCACATTGCGCAGCGCTTCGGTCAGGGTGGTGGCGCCCTGCTCCTTCATGACCTGTTCCTTGACCACCGAGATCGTCTGCGTGGTGTTCACCAGCGGCTGGGTGAACTTGGGCGAGGACAGCTGGCTGGGCTCATAGCCGGTCTCCCGCGGTGCCTCCACGGTCACTTCTTTCAGCGTCACGGTCGGTGCGGGTGCGTTCTGCGCCAAAGCCGGCATGCCCAGTACCGCGATGGCAGTCGCTGCCACCAGACCGGCCTTGGGGGCAGGAACGGGAGCACCATGTTTGCGACTTTTGATATAGGTTTGTGTTGTCATAAACGAGGAAAGCAAAGTAAACAAAACGCTTGCAGATCCATCGGCTTGGATCGGAAATACCCGTCCACACCGCAGAAGATGAGCAAGCGCTAACTCGCAATGATAACGATTCTCGTTACTAATTTCACTTTGCTTTCGGCAAACCCCGTCTTCTGTCGCGAAGTGGCAACAGGCCGCTGACCCGACATCGCTGCTGACGACGTCAGTCGTTCCATCGCACGGGGGCGGCAGGCGCTGCGGTGGGGCTGGGCGCGGCCATGCGAGAATCCCGGCTGACTGCCCCCTGACCCTGTCAAAGCCCTTGCATGTCCTCCACAACGCCAGTCAGCAATGCACCCCAGGCGTTCTGGCGCGACCCGGCCCTGCCCTTTGTGGAAAGCCGCCGCGCCAGCCAGAGCCGGGCCTGCTACAAGCCGCACCACCACCCGAGCTTTTCCATTGGCGCGGTCGATGGCGGCCACAGCGTCTTTACCGGGGCCGAGGCCGGCCCCGTCCGGCTATCACCTGGCGCGCTGGTCTTTGTGCCGGCCGAGCGCGTGCATGCCTGCAACCCTGCGCCCGATGCCGCCTGGAGCTACCAGATGCTGCACCTCGATGCCAGCTGGCTGCAGGCGCTGCGCGAGGAATACGTCGACCCGGCCAGCATGGCCAACGAGCCAGTGCGCATCGTCAATGACCCGGCCCGCTACGCGCGCTTTTGCCAGCTCAATGCCCTGCTGTTTTCACAGGCAGAAGCGGCCGACAAGGAGGCCAGCTTGATCGCGTTCATCGGCGACCTCGACAGCCAGCAAGGCCTGCACATCTGCGCCCCAGCGGTGCCAACGCAATTGGCGCGGCAGATCCGCCCGGCGCTAGACTGCCTGCGTACCAGTCCCTGCGCCAGCATCCCGCTGGACCAGCTGGCCGATCTGGCAGGCATGGGCCGCTACCAGACCATCCGCGCCTTTCGCAAAGTAACAGGCATGGCGCCCCATGCCTGGCAGCTCAACCACCGCATCAATCTGGCCAAGCAGCAGCTGCGCGGGCCGGACGGTATCGCCGCGGTGGCGCAGCAACTGGGCTTTGCCGACCAGGCGCATTTTCAGCGGGTGTTCAAGGCGCATACGGGCGTCACGCCGGGCTGCTTTCGTAAGGCTCATTAGTCGTAGCCCATAGCAACCGCTGCAATTTCGTTCAATACAAGGCAGTCGGCAGCCGCCACCATGCAAGGTCATCACCCGCCTGGCCCCTTTGCATGCAACAGTTTTTCCTGATCGCCGCCGTCCATTTTCTGGCGCTGCTCTCCCCCGGTCCTGATTTCTTTTTGATCGCCCGCACCTCGCTGGCCAGCGGTTGCCGCAGCGCTGGCGCCGCCTGCCTCGGTATCGCCTTGGCCAATGGCGTGTTTATCGCCACCGCCTTTGCCGGTGTCGCCGTGCTCCAGCCGGGCAGCCGGCTGTTCACCCTGCTGCAGATGGCCGGCTGCGGCTATCTGCTCTACCTGGGCCTGCTGTTTATCCGCCATGCGGGCAAAAGTGCGCTGGGCGTCGTGGCCAGCCCGGGCCGGGCGGCCTCAGCTGCCACCACCTGGCGCCGCGCTGCCTGCATGGGGTTTCTCTCAGGCATCCTCAACCCCAAGAACGCGCTGTTCTACGCCAGTCTGGCGGCCATGCTGACGGGCCCGCATGCCAGCGTGGGCTGGAAGCTGGCGTATGGCAGCTGGATGTTCAGCATCGTGCTGCTCTGGGATCTGCTGATTGCCGCGCTGATCGGCAACCCGGCGGTGCTGCGGCGCTTTGCGCGGGCGCTGCCGTGGTTGGAGCGCATCTCGGGTGGGGTGCTGATCGTGCTGGCCCTGGGGGTGATCGCGGCGCTGTGGCTGCGTTGATGGCCACTCGGCCATCCAAGCGCTGACATGGGTCCGGCCACCGAACAATGAATTCGCGCATACGGCGTTGATCGCGCAATGCGGCATTCCTAGAGCGGCTACACCGGCGGGAATCGCCGCCGAACGGAACTTGGGCTTGCCATGCAGGCCGCGCACGCAGGGCTGCGCTGATGGCCTTCGCGCGATGACCGGTGGCTGGCCCGTGTCCGTCCACCGGGAATATGCGCGCTGTAAGCACTCCCCGGAATGTTTCTTGTGGGCCCCGCGCTATTGGGCACCCCTAGCGCTTGTAAGCCAAAGCGCCGACATGCATCCGCGTGCGCCGCGCAGGCTTTGCAGGCTGGCACAGTCCCTCATAATTGTTACAGATATAAACGCACTTCACATACGCTAGGGGGTTTCCGTGAGTACAAATCAGCAGTTTTTGGTTGGGTTGTTGGAGCGGGAGAAATCCTCCATTCTTGACAACTGGGTTCTGGCAACCAACGGGCCCCAGGCCTCGGCCAAGGTGCGAGCCGAGGCGACCGAGATTTTCACCGCCTTCTTGCCCGCCCTCCAATCCAACGACGCACAAAACTCGGGCTCCAGTGCTTGGCAGGCACTCAAGAACGTGTTGGAGAGCCTGTCTGCCTCTCGCGCTGCCCAAGGCAGCACGGCAGGAAATACCAGTGCCTTTGTGCTGGGGCTCAAGCAGCCGGTGTTCGACGCCCTGCAGCGCGCACTGTCTGCCGACTCACAAGGCTTGCTCGATGCCATCTCCAGCGTGTCGCTCCATGTCGATGGCATGGCGCAGTGGACCGTGGATGCCTACCAGCGCACGCGCGAGCAGTTGATCTCGCGCCAGCAGGCAGACCTGTTGGAGCTGTCGACGCCGGTCATCAAGCTCTGGGAGGGCGTGCTGGCAGTGCCCATGATTGGCACGCTCGATTCAAGCAGAACCCAGCTGGTGATGGAATCGCTGCTGGAGCGCATCGTCGAGACCGAATCGTCGCTGGCCATCATCGACATCACCGGCGTGCCCACCGTGGACACGCTGGTGGCACAGCACCTGCTCAAAACGGTGTCGGCCATCCGCCTGATGGGCGCCGACTGCATCATCTGCGGCATCCGTCCGCAAATCGCGCAAACCATCGTTCACCTGGGCATTGATCTGCAATCGGTCACCACCAAGGCCACCTTGGCTGACGCCTTGTCGCTGGCGCTCAAGCGCAATGGCTATACCGTTGCCAAGACCAAGATAGGCGTTTGACCATGTATCGCATTCCTATTTTGCGCATGGGGCGGACCCTGCTGGTCACCATCCAGATCGACATGGAAGACCAGACCGCCATGGCGCTGCAGGATGACCTGGCCGAACAGATCTCCAAGACGGGCGCCAATGGCGTGCTGATCGATATCTCGGCGCTGGAGATCGTGGATTCGTTTGTCGGGCGCATGCTGGCCGCCATCTCGGGCATTGGCCAGATCCTGGATGCCACCACCGTGGTCGTCGGCATGAAGCCAGCCGTCGCAATCACGCTGGTGGAGCTGGGCATGTCGCTGGACGGCGTCAGAACCGCGCTCAACGTCAGCCGGGGCATGGCGCTGCTGGAAGCGGCCTCCGATGGAGACCACCGTGTCGAATGAAACACAGGGCTCAGTGCCTTTGCGTGTAGAAGCCGACATCGTCGCCAGCCGCCAAGTGGTGCGCAAATTGGCCGTACAGCTGAAGTTCTCGCTGGTGGACCAGACCAAGATGATCACCGCAGCCAGTGAGCTGTCACGCAACACCGTGGTCTATGGCGGCGGCGGCGAGATGGAATGGGAGTTGCTGACCGATGGCATCAAACAAGGGCTGCGCCTGCGCTTCCGCGACCAGGGCCCGGGCATTGCCGACCTGGATCTGGCGCTCAAAGACGGCTGGACCTCGGGCAACGGCATGGGCCTGGGCCTGTCGGGCAGCAAAAGACTGGTGCATGAGTTCGAGTTGGAATCGGCCGTCGGTGTTGGCACCTGTGTGAGCGTGACCCGATGGAAATAATCAGAGGCACCAGCCACCGGTCGTTTCCGATCGACGACCCCAGCTGCGTGGGTGAAGCCAGACGCCATGCAGCCGCCTTGTGCCAGGATCTGGGTTTTGACGAGGTTCTGGCGGGCCAGGCTGCGATTGTGGTCAACGAGCTGGGCAGCAATCTTTGCAAGCACGCACGCCAGGGCCAGTTATGGATTGCCACGCGCAAGGGCGCGCAGCCGGAGCTGGAGATCGTGTCGGTAGACAGCGGGCCGGGCATCGGCAACCTGCCTTTGGCGATGAGCGACGGCTATTCGACCGGAGGCACGCCCGGCACAGGCCTGGGCGCCGTGCAGCGGCTGGCCACGGACTTTGACATCCATTCAGACATGGACAAGGGCACGGTGGTGCTGGCGCGCTTTCGGCCGCCTTCGAGCCAGCCCCCGAGCGCGCGCGCGTTCCGGGTGGCAGCGATGGCGCTGCCGGCGCCGGGCGAGGTGGTCTGCGGCGATGCCTGGGCGATAGCCCTGGATGGACAGCGTGCCGCCTTGTTGGTGGCTGATGGCCTGGGGCACGGCGTGCTCGCTGCAGAGGCCTCTGAGGCTGCCGTTGATTTGTTTGCCAGGCAACCCTTTGCCGAGATGAAGGCTGGCCTGGAACAAGCCCACCAGGTTCTGCGCATGACGCGCGGCGCAGCGATCAGCTGTCTGCAGCTGGATGCGGCTGCCAACAGCTTGTTGGCGGCTGGGGCGGGCAATGTCGCCATTCGGGTGATGAGCGGCATTTACAACCGCTCGGTGCTGGTACAGAACGGCACTGTGGGCGTGCAGATGCGGCAGGTGGAGGTGACGACGATGGCCTGGCCCGAACACGCGATCGTGGTGTGTCACAGCGATGGCTTGCAGTCCCGCTGGTCCCCGGATGCCATCACCGCCTTGCTCGGGCGTGACCCGGCTTTGGCAGCGGCGGTGCTGCTGCGTGACTATGGCCGTGGCCGGGACGATGTGACCGTGCTGATCGTGCGCCGTGCAGACTGAGAGGGCACGAATGAATGACATAAGCCGACAAGACAGCGCACCGCATGGCGCCACCTCCGCTGCGCCGGCGCCTGAGAGCGAGCTTGCACACGCGATGGCAGCCACCCAGGCCGAGGTGGAAGCGTTGCGCGCCGAGCTCGATGAGACCAACCGGGGGGTGCTGGCGCTGTATGCCGAACTCGATGCCCAGGCCGACAATCTGCGCCAGGCGACCGAGCTGAAAAGCCGCTTCCTGGCCTATATGAGCCACGAGTTCCGCACCCCCATCGGGGCGATCCAGAGCATTGCACGCATTTTGCAAGACCAGGTCGACGGGCCCCTGACGGAAGAGCAGCAAAAACAGGTCCGCTTCATCCAGACGACCTCGGCCGAGTTTGCCGATATGGTCAACGACCTGCTGGACCTGGCCAAGGTCGAGGCCGGTCGCATTGATGTATCGCCCGCCTGGTTCGAAATGGTGGATCTGTTTTCGGCGCTGCGCGGCATGTTCAAGCCGGTGATCACCAACCCGGATGTGATGCTGATCTTTGAAGAGCCGCAGAACGTGCCCAAGCTGTTCTCCGACGACCGCAAGCTGGCGCAGATTCTGCGCAACTTCATCAGCAATGCCTTGAAGTTCACCCAGCACGGAGAGATCCGCGTGAGCGCCAGGCGCATCTCGGACACGGCCGTGCAGTTTGCCGTAGCCGACACGGGCATCGGCATTGCACCAGAGTTCCACCACGCCATCTTTCAGGACTATTCGCAAATCGACTCTCCCATCCAGAAACGTCTGCGGGGCACCGGTCTGGGCTTGTCGCTCAGCAAGCGCCTGGCAGAGATTCTGGGAGGCGACGTGGCCATGGAGAGTGAGCCGCAAAAAGGCTCCACGTTCTTCGTCACCATTCCGATCAGTGTGGTGGCCGCCCCCAGCCCAGCGGCCGCTGAGCGTTCATCCCGGTAAACACCATGCCCTCCGTCACTGCCAGACTCAATGTCAGCATCGACCGATCCCAGCACACGGTCCTGGTGGTCGATGACAACCCTGCCACCTGCTATGCCACGGCCCGTGCGCTGCGCGCCGCTGGCTTCAAAACCGTGGAAGCGGGCACCGGGCAGGATGCCCTGGACCTGTCGCTGGGCGATATCTCCGCGGTCGTGCTGGATGTGCATTTGCCCGACATTGGTGGCTTCGAGGTGTGCCGCATGATCCGCGAGCGCACGCTGACCACCTCACTGCCGATTGTGCATTTGTCGGCGGCGTTTGTAGCCGACACCGACAAGGTCGCAGGCCTCAACGCGGGCGCCGATGCCTACCTGACGCACCCGGCCGAGCCGGCGATGCTGGTGGCGACCATCCAGGCGCTGGTGCGCGCGCGTATGGCAGAAGTGCGTGTACACCAGAGCGAGGCGAAGTTCCGCTCGATCTATGAGCAGGCCCAAAGCGGTATTGCGCTGATCGACGACCAGGGCCGCTTTGTGGATGCCAACCCCGCCATGCTGGAAATGCTGGGCCGCCCCGCCTCCGAGGTGCTGGGGCAGGCGGTATCGGCATTCGCCGCAACAGGCCACGAAGAGCGCATCGGGTCCCTGTGCTCGCCGCACAGCAAGGATGCTGTCTGGCGCGAAGAAGTGGCCTTGCTGGACGCCCATGGCCAGCTGCTGCATGTGGAATGGAGCATGGCCGCCAGCGTCAAGGGCGAGCTGCGCGTGGCCGCAGTGGCCAACGTCTCCAACCGCATCCAGCTGGAGCTCGAACGCAAACAGCTGCTGGAGCGGGAGCAGGCCGCACGCGCAACCGCAGAGCGCTACAGCCGCTCCAAGGACGACTTTGTCGCGGTGCTCTCCCATGAGCTGCGCAATCCCCTGAGCGCCATCATGATGAACGTGCACCAAGTGCTGCGCAAATCCCCGCCGCCCGAGTTTGCCAAGAACCTGGACGCGATCAAACGCAATGCCAGCACGCAAGCGCGCATCATCAGCGACATCCTCGATGTCTCACGCATCAATTCCGGCAAGCTCACCTTGGAGCGCGAATGGGTGGACCCGGCTACGCTGATCACCTCCTCGCTGGATTCACTCAAGTCGGCTATCGACGCCAAGCACCTGGTGCTGGAGGTGCAGTTGCAGACGCAGGGCCGCAAAGCGCTGGTCGATCCCGCGCGGTTCCAACAGATCTTCTGGAACATTCTGAGCAATGCGGTGAAGTTTTCACACGACGCGGGCCTGCTGCAAGTGCATCTGGCGGTGGAGGGCACCAATCTGATAATGCAGGTGCGCGACCATGGCAAGGGCATCGAGGCCAGCTTTCTGGAGCGCATTTTCGAAAAATTCACCCAGGCAGCCAGCCCAGGCAGCCGCTCTTCCGGTGGCCTGGGCTTGGGGATGTCGATTGTCAAACACCTGGTTGACCTGCACGCCGGCGATATCGACGTGGCCAGTGAAGGCTTGGGTAAGGGCACGACGGTCACCGTTCGCCTGCCTTTGGGCAGTGGCGCACCCGAAGACGCGTCCAAAGGTGAGCAAGCAGGGCTGAGCCAGGATGCCGGCCACGATGAGCTGCGTGGAATCCGGATCTTGGTGGTGGAAGACGACGAAGAAGTCGCCCATCTACTGGTGCTGATTCTCCAGGAGCGCGGCGCCACGGTAGCCAGAGCGGCGGATGTGGACAGCGCGATGGCGTCGCTGCATTCGCTAGGCGCAGACCTGTTGGTCAGTGACATTGGCCTGCCTGGCAAGGATGGCTATGCGCTGATGCGCCAGGTGCGCGCAGCACCCGCCTATTTTTGCCAAGTGCCAGCCATCGCACTCACCGCCTTTGGACGCGAGGCAGACCGCCAAGCCGCTCTCGCTGCCGGATTTAACTTCCACCTGGCCAAACCGCTGCAGCCGCAAAAACTGCTGGACTTGATCAAGACCCTGATCAGCCCGCGCGGAAAAGACGCTTGACCTTCAGGAGGGGCGCGCCAGTAGCTGCGCCTCGATGCTCTCAAGCATCGCCTCCAGCTCTTCGGGCTCGCAGCTTTTGAGCAGCGCCCGCACGTTGGGACCGATGCTGGCCAGGCCGTGGTTGAACGCATAGCCTGATATCAGCAGCACATGGCGCTGTTGGTCCTGAGCGAGCCACTGCCTTGCCAGATCCGTACCGGACATGCCCGGCAAACTCACATCCGTCACCAAGACATCAAAGCGCCCTTGGTTGCCGAGGTCCAGCGCCGCTTCTGCGCTCTCGGCGCCAACAATCTGGCGATGCGGTGCGTCCATCACCGCCATAAAGCCCTCGCGGATGTCCTCGTCATCCTCGACGTACAGATATGCAATCATTTATGAAGAATATGAAGGAGATACACTCGGCGCCCGCAGCGCTGGAGAGGCCTTGTTGATTATTGGCGCTCCTGTGCCTATATGCGTGTGGGACAGAAGCGATACCCATGCCCTGGTGTTGTGAGTTGAACGTTCAAAGCACTGGTGACCTGGACAAAGGTGGGTGAGGAACGCCCCTGCATCACGGGAGCTGATGGAATGCAAAGCGCCGGCCCCTGCCCTGCCCGCGCCAGAAGACGGCGAACTCGGCCAGCCATGGGCCGCAACGGCATTCAGGCAACGCGAATATCTCAACGAAAAAGCCTCAGAGCATTGCTACTCTGAGGCTTGACGTTTTGGTGCGGCTGGCAGGAATCGAACCCACGACCCCTTGGTTCGTAGCCAAGTACTCTATCCAGCTGAGCTACAGCCGCTAATTTCCGATGCTATGGCGGAGAGGGAGGGATTCGAACCCTCGGTACGTTTGCACGTACGCCTGATTTCGAGTCAGGTACATTCGACCACTCTGCCACCTCTCCGCAGCGCCGAAGCTGCAATTGTAGCAGGCAATTTGAGGGTCTCGGGAAGAAACGCAGATTTCTTGGAAATTGTGATGTGCAGGAGGGTGGTGATTGAGCGGGGTGAGCACCTCGCCTGCTACGGACGGACCAACCTGGAACAGCGGGCAAGGGGGCCATGGCGGCTGGTGACGGGCAAGCACTGCGAAGATGCTCTCCGGTGCCTGCGTCTCTGTAGCTACTACCCTGGCTAGACCAGGGATGGGTGAGTTGAAGGGGTGGAGCTGACGAGTACCGCCTGGGGCAACGAGCAGTCTCCACCCTCAACAGGTCAGCGCATTCTGGAGCGGCGCAAGCCCATCGCGGTGAAGCCGGCCATAACCAAGGACAGCAGTGCAAGTGCCCATTGGCTGAGCGAAGGCACTGGTGTGGGGGTTGCAGTCGGGGTATTCTGCTTGACGAGCGTGTTTGTGATGGCCAGAGTCAAGTTGCCTCCCAATGGCACAGGCCCAGTCGCTGCGGGCAGCGTGGCAGCTCCCCACCCATAACCACTGGGCGCAGCAGGCAACGCACCCTCTGCTACCGAGCAGGAGCTGCCAGCAGTAACCGTGATCGGATCGGCTGCGCCTGCATTGTTCACGACGGCGATGCTGCCTTGCTGGCTGAGGTCGGGCGAGACACAGGTGAGTGTGAACGGAATGCTGCCACTAAATGCTGGAGCACCCTCAGGGCCCACGACCGTCTTGGACACCTGTACCGTGCCCGTATTAGCCTGGGATTGCAGGTACCAGTTGTTACCGATCTTCTGGAGAGAATAGAGAAACTGACCGGCTATCAGTGACCCACCGGGCAAGGCAAACGTACCCGAAGAGCTTCCGTCAACCTGCACAACCAGGATGCCATCGCCGGTAGTAAGCGCGCCCGTTCCACCCAGATTATTAACCTGCAAAATGGTTGTACCCGTCGTGCCTCCCGAGACGTGCAGAACATCCGAAGCAGAGCTGCTGTCTCCCAGCACGGTGTCCAAAGCCAAGCTGCCACCACCAGTGTAGTTACCTATGACCGTCAAGGTCTCTCCTGCCTGGCCATTGGTCAGAACCAACTGGCCTTGATTGCTTAAATCACCGCTAACGGTAAGGCCGTTTCTTGCACACGTAAGCTACTGCCTGCGTCCACCACAAGGCCCATAGCCTCGCCCGCCACAGAGCCACCGCCGGTAACCAAAGTGCTGCCAGTCAAGGATAGGTCACTATTGCCTGTCAAACTGATACGTTCCCAGTTAAGAAATTTGGAGCCGGGCTGCGGACCATTGATACCTACCAAGGTCAGGCGATCTATGTATCCATCCGCAAGGGAGACATCGTCTCCTCCGTCAATTAGCGCTATCTGACTGATATCCGTGCCGTTGATCGTGAGGCTGTCGGAGCCGTCACCCAGAACGACGTTGCCGCTGACAACCGCGCCACTGGCCAAAGTGACGCTGGTATTGCCATTGCCCGGGCCATCAAAAATCGCTCGGCCTGAGGTAGCAGTCAGCTGACCTGCAAGGATGTTGATACTGTTGGTCGCAGCCGTAGAGTTCACTGCGATCGCGTCACCAGTAGTGGCAACTACATTGCCTCCATGCACTTCAACCGTGTTACCCGCAGCGGCTACAGCCTGGATCCCATTGGCACCCTGTACCGTCACCGGCTGCGTACCAATGGTGATAAGGCTCGTTCCTGCTGCTGGATTAGCTAATGTGAGCGAGCTATTGCCCAGCGCAACTTGCCCACCACTGGCAATGATTGAAGTACCGGCTCCACTAACGATTGATGCCGGTATTGGCATATCGATAGTCCCGGCAGAAATATTGATGGCCGTGCCTGCAGTGCTATTGACGCTGGCGGATGACCCTAGCACCTGAACCAACCCGGCACTGTTCGAAATGCCAGTGGCAGAGGTATAAAGCGTAAGCCCATTGTTGAACAGATTAGTTCCAACGGTACCACTTGAGCCGCGGTTACGAATTCCATCCACCGGCGCCGGGGTTGTGGTTGACGCATCCGCACCAATTCGCACGCTGCCTGTGACATCTATTACGCCACCGACGTTCTGTACTACAGCCCCACCAGCACCCAGTGAGCGCATCACTACGAGATTTCCATCCACCTGCAACTTGGATCGTTGGCTGGCAGCATTTGCACCGCCATAGATGTATACGCCTCGACTATTAGCTCCACGGGATGTGACATTCAAGTTACCTAGGGACCCTCTGCAAAACTCCCTGCCGTGGTCTGAACGCAGACTCGGGCGATCCGCTGCGTTGTCTTCCTTGTCAATAGCTATTGCTATTGACTGCAAAAGACGCCTTGCGTTTCATCCCGATCCGCGTCCATCCCGCTTGGCGAGGGTTTTGCAGAGCATCCCTAGCGCATGAACCAAGGCAGCAGCCGGTTGCGCACCGATACCTCCGATATTCATCCCTCCTGAACTCAAGGTGTAGGTACCGGAGTTGCTGGTGGTCGTGATGCTGGTGCCTGCCTGTAGATTCAGTACTGAACCATCCTGATATGCACCTGCCACATTGTTGCCAGTGTAGGCTGTGAGACCGGCACTACACGTGCTGCCTGCGGAGGCCGTTAGAGCAGGATTGCCTGATGCTGCATCAGAGCAGGCGGCCCAAGAGTAAGCCGTACAAGAGAGCGATAGAACAGCTAGAGCGATGGCGTTACGAACAGGATGAGTGAGTGACTGGCTCATTAGAAATCCTTGCGGTAGTACGTATTGTTACTATGCCATAGCATCCTCGATATTTATCAAAGATTTCAACAAGATAACAATCATTGAACCTCTAAAGCCTCCACGTGCACCAGTGCTTCACCCATCTACTCGTCCATCGTCGCCAGTACCGCACTGGGAGAAACGATCTCAGGTGACATTGCCTCTATTTCACCTAATGCGTTAAGGTCTACATAACCCAGCCACGTCTAAATGATCACGCAGCGGATAAGGCTAGGCAGTGATAGCGATTGATAATCTTTCGCATTCATATAATCGCCCGCTTAAGTGGATGTCGAAATAGAATGCAGCACATCCACCTATACTATGGGCATATCTTCTAGCAGCCTTTTTCAATTGATCACCGGAGATGTTTAACATGAGCATTAAAAATTCGCAACAACGATATAGCTAGCGGGTTATATTTGTGCACTGGCTAACCGTAATTCTCATCGTTGCAGTGTATGCGAGCATGGAACTGCATGGACTATTTCCCAAAGGAAATATTGCACAAGATGTCATGAAGTTATTGCACTTTCTTTTGGGCCTGAGCGTTTTAGCGGTGGTTTTTATAAGAATTCTTGTTCGCAGTCAATCTGGGGTAGGGCCTGATATTGTGCCACCACCATCTAAATGGCAAACCAGGCTTGCGAGTGCGATGCATTACGCTTTGTACTTATTTATGTTTGCTATGCCACTACTGGGATGGCTCACTTTGAGCGCGTCAGGAAAGCCGATCGTCCTCTTTGGCTTATCTATACCTAGCGTAATCAACCCAGATATCCAACTATCTCGTCAGTTGAAAGATGTACACGAGACGATTGGCAACCTAGGTTATTACCTTATTGCCGGGCATGCAGCAGCAGCTCTTATTCATCATTATATAATGCGAGATAACACTCTCACTCGCATGCTTCCAGCGAATCGCGCATAAGCTAGTAAATAGAATTACACAACCCTATATTTGACTATGAGCAAGCTTTTCTATCGCGCCCATCTTGAGGCTCATCGCACTGAAGATATTGGCTGGCTCCGCGCTGCCGTATTAGGAGCAAATGATGGCATTATTTCTACTGCCAGTCTGTTCGTCGGAGTAACTGCAGCCAGTGCGAGTCATGCCAGCATCATCACCACGGCGATTGCGGCTCTAGTTGCAGGTGCTATGTCCATGGCTGCAGGTGAGTTCGTATCTGTTTATTCTCAGGCTGATACAGAAAAAGCAGATCTTTCACGAGAGTCGGAAGAACTATTAAACAATCCAGAAGCAGAGCACAAGGAGCTCACAGTAATTTACATTCAACGCGGTCTTGATCATCAGCTTGCCACACAACTAATGGCTCACGATGCATTGGGCGCTCATGCACGAGATGAATTAGGCATATCCGAGACCTTGAATGCTCGTCCAGTGCAAGCGGCGTTGGCATCAGCGGCAAGTTTTGCCGCAGGCGCGATAATGCCTTTAGTAGTGGTGCTGCTCGCACCTCAAAGCAGCCTGCTTTATTGGATTGTCGCGACAGCCATAATTTTCTTAGCAATGCTCGGAGCTGCGGCTGCCTCTGTGGGAAACACGCCAGTCCTCAGGAGCGCTATCCGGGTATCGTTCTGGGGCACCTTCGCTATGGCCATGACAACCGGGGTAGGGGCAATGTTCAGCACCATTGTATAGAGCAACGACAACCGTACTGCAGCTAGGCACCCACAGTGAGCAATCTGCCAATTTGAAGTTCACAAAGTAGCTATCCTCGCCGCTAAGAAGCAGCATCCGGCATGGGTGAGCCGCAATCGGTCAAATGCTACCTATCGCCCTACCTACCTCAGATTGGCAGTCGCTTGCATTGCGGTGACAAAGCTCGCCCATGAAGCACGCAATCTCTATCAGAATACGCAATGAGCTAGCCGCGCCGCGGCAAATTTGGAGATGTAGATGGACAAACTAGAGGCGCAAGAATATCAAGCACTAACGAAGTCTTCGCAGACGCAGGGATGACCTTAACCATAAACAGTGGCCCCCCAACCGAAAACGAGCTCGCCATGCTCTCTTCCATCGTTCGTGGAATAGAAAACGCACCGAGTAGAGACTACAGCAAATTGGGCTGCTGCCGGAATCATGGACACTGACCTCAGCTTCTTGAGCTTTCTCGAACTCTATCGGACTGACATAGCCGAGCGTGGAATGACGACGCGTCGGGTTGTAGAACCGCTCGATGTAGTCGGACACGTCAGCACGAGCCTGCTCCCTGGAGCGATACACTTTCTTGGCCGTGCGCTCGGTCTTCAATGAACTGAAGAAGCTTTCCATTGCCGAGTTGCCCCAGACCTCGCCCGCGCGGCTCATGCTGCAGGTAATGCCTTGCTCCTTGAGCAATTCCTGGAAGTGCTCGCTGGTGTATTGGCTGCCCTAGTCCGAGTGATGCAGCAACGCCACCGGCTTGCCCTGGCGCCACACGGCCATCATCAACGCATCGGCCACGAGTTGCGAGGTCATGCTGTCCTGCATCGACCAGCCAACGATGCGACGCGAGTACAGGTCCAGCGCCGCAGCGGCATATAGCCAGCCCTCGGCCGTCCAGATGTAGGTGAAGTCGGCCACCCATTTCTGGTTGGGTGCATCGGCCTGGAACTGACGGTCCAACACGTTGTCGGCGATGGCGCTGCGTTGGTCTCGGTCCTGCGGCAAGCCTCGACGTTGTGGCTTCGCGCGCAGGGGCTGTTCTCGCATGAGCCGTTCAATGCGATGCAATCCGCATTGTTGACCCAGTGCCAGCACGTCATGCCACACGCGCCGCGCGACATAGATGCGGTCGCTGCCCAGAAAGCTTTGGCGCACCTGGCTGCCGAGCACCTCACCGGCCGGACTGCGTTGGCTGCTGGGCCTCATGATCCCTTGCCCGGGGAATGCATGCTGCGGGTCGACCGTCGCATCGCGTATCCACTTGCGCATCACGTTCTCGTGCACATCAAGGTCGCGTGCTGCCTGCGCCACCGCCACGCCTCGCTCCTTAACCAGCTTGACTGCTTCAAGCTTGGACTCTCAGCTGAACTGCCTTCTCGCTCCCATAAACCACCTCAGGTTTCATCTTCCACCTTGACAAAGTGTCTTTGAAACCAGCGGCAGCCCACATCATGCGATTTCGTAACCCAGCCAGCGGACAAATTGAAGAATTCGGGGAAGCCACATGGCTATGGATGCTGCTACTGGGCCCCATCTACCTAGTCTACAAACAGATCAAATCGCAACGACTTCTGAGCATGCTCTTCAGAAACCCTACGTATGGATGATGGTACGCGATGCAGCGGAGCATCAGGGTTGGCAGCAATCACAAGATTTAGCATTCGGCTCTTTTCTGAAAGGACGAGCCGCCGTCGAACCCTGCGGGACCAGGCGGTGCGACCAGTCCAAACGGCGCAATATCTTCCGGGTGTGTAGGCCAGCGCCAAAGATCTATGAAACCACGCTAGCGCCGAGGTTGCACGAGGAGTTACCGATGCGCAGCTCGAAAGACCTAGCCGCTACCCCCATAGTCCAAGTACCTGAGAAATATGCCTAGGTACCACCTCGCATGCCGAAGCTAGGCGCAAGCGGCCGGCATCTGCGAACGCGTTAAAGCGAAAAAATTGAAACTCGGAGATGGGTGACACCCGCCTGATCAGCGTCCTATTGGGTAACTGCCGACGCACGCGGATGTGGGTGCTGCACCAGCCGGACACTGTTGATTACCACGTAATCTGACCCTATCAAGTTGGTGGATCACTTCTGTGTTGGAAATCAACCCATGCCCCTCATCCGCCTGCTTTAGCACGCCGGATTCAACAAGGTGCTTGGCTGTGGCATGTCGAAGAACGACAACAAGGTGCAGACGATGTTTGCCTGAGCCAATCTACGGTTTGCACGCGATCAATTAAGGGGGTGGAAGGATAAGTACGCCTGTGAATAACCTGAGCGAATCAAAATCCACATTTGCGACTTAAAACTGGCGGTAGAAGTGGTCAAAGCAGGCATGTCAGTGGTGAGCAGCCCACTTCTTGATGCAGAGATTTGCATGTTATTTTTTCTATCACAACAGCCATTTTCATCAAGAATTTATTTAATCTTGAGACAATAACAAAAAGCAAATGAATATCAAGAAAAACAAAAAAGCAAAATAGCAAACATAGACAAAATTTCAACTGAGTTTTACTGCTAATGCCAAATGGAACAACGACATGCCTACTAACTTTAATCATTCAGCCTCAATTAAAACACTACTCAAAAGTATTGTAGTGACCGCTCTCGCTGGCGCGCTCGGCATGGCCTATGGGGCGGTATACGCTCCAGATACGTTCGCTTCTGGAGGAGGCACCAATCTGGAGACCATGGTGATGGTCAAGGACGGCAGTGGTCGGGTGGTTATTGGTGGCTTGTTCAACACCGTGGAAGGCCAAGCTGGCTACCAGGGCGTGGCACGTTTCAATACCGACGATTCGCTTGATACCGGCTTCAAGGTGGCGACCAATGACTTCGTCAAGGCCATTGCGGTGCAGCCAGACGGCAAGCTGCTGATTGGCGGCGAATTCACGTCAGTCAAGCCCAAAGGCGCTGCCAGCTTCACCACCTTCTGGGGCATTGCGCGCCTCAATGCCGATGGCACTTTGGATGCGGCCTTCCAGAATGCACCAGCCGGCTCGGTCAAGGCCAATGGCAATGTGCGTGGCATTGCGCTGCAGCCAGATGGTAAGATCATTATTGGTGGTTATTTCAACCGTGTCGATGGCACGGTCGCCAACCGGGTGGCCCGTCTGAATGCGGACGGCACGCTCGATGCCAGCTTCAACGTCGGCACCGGCCCGAACAATGGCATTGAAGATGTCAAGCTGCAGGCAGACGGCAAGATTCTGATCTCGGGAACTTTCTCGCAAGTCAATGGCGTCAATCGTATGAGCGTGGCGCGCCTGAATACCGATGGTTCCGTGGATACCAGCTTTGACGCTGGTCAGGCCATTGCAGGGCGCAATGGCGCTTGGGACGGCTCCTGGCCCGTATATCAGCTGGCGTTGCAGGATGACGGCAAGATCGTATATGCTGGCGGCACGCATCGCTATGCCGATGAAATACACTGGCGCATTGCGCGCTTGAATACCGATGGCACGGTGGATAGCAGCTTCCAGTCCTATGTGAACTGGTGGGCCTCATCGGTGGCCCTGCAGAACGTGGGTGGCGAGCAGAAGATTGTGGTCGGTGGCGATTATGGCCGGGCCGGTGTGACCAACCCTGTCAATGGTGCTGTCCTGACCGACGCTCCGCGCCAGCGTATTGCGCGCTTCAATGCGGATGGCTCGTTAGATACCGAGTTCGATACTTCCTTTAGCGCCAATAGCTGGGTATGGGCCGTGCTGCCCAACAATGATGGAACCGTCTATCTGGGCGGGAAGTTCACCAGCGTTGCCGGCATGGCGCGCCGTGGAATTGCACGTCTGGCCGAGC
Organism: Comamonas sp. JNW; assembly: GCF_003105075.1. NCBI lineage: Bacteria > Pseudomonadati > Pseudomonadota > Betaproteobacteria > Burkholderiales > Comamonadaceae > Comamonas > Comamonas sp. JNW. Next base: position 16,630 of record NZ_QETI01000014.1, on the reverse strand, counting down.
TCGATCCTACTAAGCAGGTCATCAACTTTCTGGCACCTGAGCCTGGTACCTATTCGGCGATGAATGGCGCTTCGGTTTCCTGGAACCCGACGCCGCCAACCACCAGCAGTGCCAATTTGCCAGTGACTTACAGCAGCGTGACCCCCTCCGTGTGCACGGTGGACTCCACCACAGGCGCTGCTACATTGGTCACACCGGCAGTGACCGGGCTGTGCACGATCGAGGCCAACGCCGCAGCGGGTACCCAAACGATAGGTGGTCTGACCTACGACGTCGACCCCGCACCTGCGGTGCGCCAAAGCATGCAGATCGACGCGCCACCGGACCAAAGCATCACCTTCCCAGCACAGACCTTGCAGCGCAATGTGGCCGATGGGGCGTTCAGCATTGACCCGGCAGCGACGGCCAGCTCAACCCTGGCGGTGAGCTACACAAGCCTAACCCCATCCATCTGCACCGTATCAGGTACCACGGTGACGCCACTGGCTGGTGGTCTGTGCACCATCGCTGCCGACCAGCCGGGGGGCACTGTGGGCATAGTGGCTTTCAACGCTGCCGCGCAGGTGACTCAGAGCGTGACTGTGCAAAGCGCGCAGACCATCACCTTCCCGTCCCAGTCTGCCCACAGCGTGGTGACGGGCAACAGCTTTACGCTGGAACCTGCTGCAACGGCTAGCTCTGGCCTGGCGGTGAGCTACACCAGTCTGACGCCTACCGTATGCACAGTGGCTGGAAGCTCTGTGCGCGTGCTGACAACCGGTACCTGCACCATTGAAGCCAACCAGGAAGGCAACGACTATTTCACGGTGGCTGAGCCTGTGACTCAGTCCATCACTGTCACTGCGCTGCCTGCTGCAACCCCTGTGCCGACGCTGGGAACCTGGTCACTGGCCATGTTGGCTGCGATGCTGGGCTTGGTGGGCTTCCGTCGCCGCGCCTAACAGGTTAGTTAATAAACAATAAGCCTCACCAGTGCCGTAGTGGCGCAGGGGAGGCTTTTTCTATTTTCGGGTGCAAGCCTAAGCATTCCCTTATCGCGTTTTATTACGGCACCTCCCATGATGCTCAGTATGCTGGAAGATCCACAAACTGATACGTCGCTGCACGATCTATTGGCCCTCCAAATGAAGCCTTTAATTAGGAGGGATGGAATTCACACGGTAGATGCAGGTCGCCATGACTACCAGCATCATTTGCTCAAGATGTGTAGCATGGGAAATTTCAGGTTCGATTAAATTAGGGCAGCAATTCTTAGAGCTTGACTCTCCGAAGGCTGTATAAAATTATGCTCTTTTTTCTGGAGTCCATATAGAAGATTCGAAACATGGCATCAAAGTGCCCAAGCTCGAAAAAATAGTCAGAAACAACCACAACCTCGTAGCGCAAGACCTATCGTCCATGCTTATGATCCAGGAAATACGGGCGATGACCCATGAGTGCATGCTTGCCCTCCTCCATGAAGAACATAGGCTGTCCGGCCCTGCTCACTATAACAACCATCATTTATTGGTGCACGAAATCAACCGCCGTGCATGAGCAAGGATCGAGAAGCTGGGCAGTAGTGCCAAGTATCGGTTTCTCGGTGGTTGCTGCTGGCATGTTGTGTATTGTTATGGCTATTGCTTCCTGCGTCGATGGAAGCGCTCCCCTTACGAAGCGCATGCATGAGTTGCAAAATAGTTGGCTCAAGCCCGAAAGCAGCCAAAGCATTACTGGCAGCTGTCTGTCTCCGACCGTCTCGATCATTGAATGACGGAAACAAGCGTCCATCCCCCAGGCTAGCATCATGGTGCAAGTGAATCACAGAGCGCTGAGCCAGACAGCCCCATCCAAGGGAGACGCAGATTCACCTTAGCATAACAAGTGCGCCATGACTAACCCTGGTAGCGCACTCGAACCTCCTGCACCCCGGAAGGCTAAACGGCTGCAGTACACGGTACGTAACTTGTGAACATGCCCAGTGCGGAGTCGAAAGTCAAGCCAGAGAGCTATCAAACTGCACTTGTTACGAGGTTGCATGCAGAGTTACCACAGCGCAGCACGAAAGACCTAGGCGGCACTTCCAAAGTCTACGCATCCAAAAAAAATCGCCTAGACCTCCTCGGGTGCCGATAAATCATAAATAGCCTACAGGGAGGGAGCTAACAAACAAATACTAATGATCAGAGACCGCGGCTCAATCTTATAATAGAATTACCCATCATTACGCTGTTGGGCACAATTAATTCATGCCCGTCAGCATTAATCAACTGCGTAAACCCTAGAGAGATGACTTCAACCTTAGCGGTCACTACCCCAAGAGGGGAATTAATTTGAATAGTATCCCCAACACGAATTTGTCTATATAGCACCAATGAAAAGCCAGCAATTACGTTGCCCAGCGTACTCTGAGCTGCCATCCCGACAACTACAGACACAACGCTTACTCCTGCAAGTAGCGCTGTACCCAAAGCTCTCAACTCCGGTATTAAGTGCGCGTAGAGAACAAACCCAAAGACGCAAGTTAATAGCTGTGCAAACTCGCTCACAAATTGCAATGCCGTAGTGTCTGATAGGTGTAGTGCTACGTGTCGGACACTTCTACGTATCAACAAGACGACGACAAGTATCAATCCCAGAATCAAAGCACCAATTAGCAGTGCACCAACAGGAGATCTGGGAGATAAAGCGGTACCGAATAACTCTAAGTAAGCACTCATACAAATCAACTCAGTGTTCGATACATGAAGTGTACCTTGCATAACAGCTATTGACACGAAGATAGTCATAGCTACCATGCCCTGAACTTAAAGAAATGCTGAACATACATAAGTGAAGCCGGAGCGAGCACACAGGTCGCATACAGTGCAATCCAGCCACTATCTCCTCCTCCTAGCTCCCACGATCGCAGCGCACTCATACCTCCTGCATCCGGTACCCCCCACCCTCCACCCCTGAAAGGCGTGGCGGGGGGGAAACGAGTGGGGAAGTGGCTACAAGGGTAGCGCGCATGCATCTCGCAAGGCTAACCGACTGCAGGACACAATTTATAGCCAGCGAACACGCCCAAGTGCCGACATTGGAGTTCAAGCCAGCGAGCCATCAACCCGCGATAGCCACGAAGTTGCATGGTGAGGTACCGAAGTACAGCGCGCAAACTAGCTGTTGATCTGTAATAGGTTGTTCAATCCACGTCGGGAGGCTGGAGGCTTGCGGCCGAAGGCTGAGTGCGGTTTTCGGGCGATGTAGTGAGACAAGAAGGCGGGGAACCACGCAGTGCGCTCTTGGCTGTTCTCCCATATGCACCCGTAAGTCCATTCACGCAGGCACGTCTGGATGAAACGCTCGGCCTTGTCATTGGTTTGCGGGCCATAGGGCCGTTTGAGGGTGTATTTGATACCCATGGCTTGGCAGATACGCGCGAATTCTTAAGGCTGCTCATCCGGCAGAATTCCTCGGAGTTGCTGAAGCGTGGTCACACTAGTTTGCCAGACTTGTCCAGCTGAACAAGCTATTGAAACATCACATGTAGGCAAGCCTCGGAGAATCACCCACCCCTGCATCCGTGACGTCAGCCGGACCCAGAGATCGTGGAGGTCATCGTCCTCTTCGAGGCTGCCTTCCTCCAGCGCAGACAACGTAAAGTTAAAAGGAAGACGCATTGCATTTGCATTGGGGAGAGCCGGGTCAGTCTGGCTAGTGGATCAGGGATAAGCGCCCACCCCCACCTCTGGCTCGTCCAGCCGTTGTCTACAACGACCAGACCTACATATCCAACTCCCGCACCGTTGTGGAAAACATCCACAACAGCACCCATGTGCATGTAGTCAACACGGCTCCAGTGGCAGAGTCAGCCCGACCTGCAATGACCACTGGCGAGCTCCCGGACGGCCACGGGGCCGCGCTGGCAGCCGGCGTAGCAGCGGCAGGCGGCTACGCACTCAGCCAACGCCAGACCATCGACCCGGCTAAGATGCCAATCAGCCCGGGCGTGCAGCCTATGGTCCGCCCCCGTGCCGTGGCACCCATGCAGCCGCTTCCAGACTCCCATGCCCAGACAACCCCGGCACCTGCCCATCAACGGCCCGGCGGGTTGACCATGCCACAACCGATGGCACAGCCGCCAGCACACGGCCAACCCCTGGAAGCACAGCACACACAGCAAGCGCAAGCGCGCCAGCAGCAAATGGCACAGCAGCGCGCACAGCAAGACCAGATGCGCCAACAGCAGATGGCGCAGCAACGGGCCGAGCAGCAGCAATCACGCCAACAACTGATGGCGCAGCAACGCGCCCAATATGAACAGATGCAACAACAAATAAGAGCCCAACAGCATGCACAAGCAGCGCAAATGCGCCAGCAACAGATGCACCAGCAAGCGCAGTCAAGCGCCCACCCGCAGCTTCGTGAAGGCCAACATGGCGAACGCCGCGACCGCCAGTAAGTCCGCATGGCTGTGTCTGGTGCAGCAGCGGTGCAGGCCATGTGCGGGCTGTGCGGGATGGCTTAATCGCCATACGGGGCGCAATCTACTGCACGCACCAGAACGGGAAGCCTAGGCGGCATTCGCCAGCCTCTCCCTGGGGCGACACCCTAGGGCGATGGCTGCACAAACGCAGGCAAGGAGTGTCCTCTTTGCGTCGACCTGAGCGCTCTGATTCGGTCCCAGGGGAAGGTCGTGCCGCAGCCGCGGACGGCTACACGATCAACGATGGAGACAACGAAACCCATTGCTTGGCCGTGGTCACGCAGGACCATGGGTATGGCCATATCGCTGCATCCGCGTCGTCAGCGCCGGCATCGCGCCGTAGCAGCCCGGAATGGGCCAACGCGATGACAGGGGCAATGGCCACAGCGCTTGTCTCAGCCGTGACCGCGTTGACGGGGTGCCGTTCTTATCCTTGCATCCGTCGCATGACAATCCCGTGACCCTTTCCGCGGTCTCCTCCCTCACCCAAAATGAACATGAAAAAAACCTTGCTGGCCATCGCCGCTGCTGCGGCCCTTTCTTTGAGCGTATCGGGCTGCTCCGACAGCAGCGCCTCCTCGCTGCGCTACAACGCCACGCTGGACCAGGCTTCGCAGGCCGAGAAGGCGGCCGTCCTCCAAACACTGCAGGAGCTGGTCAACATCGAGACAGGTACCAATGACCCCGTTGGCATTCCGCAGATGGGCAACTACCTCGAAGCCCGCCTACAGGCACTCGGCGCCAATGTGGTGCGCCATAAGGCAGAGGCGGGTGTGGTGGGCGACAACATTGTCGGCACTTTCCAGGGCAGCGGCACCAAGAGCCTGCTGCTGATGGCCCACATGGATACCGTGTATGCGAGCGGTATCCTGGCTACGGCGCCTTTCAAGGTCGAAGGCGACAAGGCCTATGGCGCCGGCATTGCCGATGCCAAGGGCGGCATCGCCGTCATCTTGCACAGCCTGGGCCTGCTCAAGGCGCAGAATTTCAGCAAGTTCAAGACCATCACGGTGATGTTCAACACCGATGAGGAAAAGGGCTCCTTCGGTTCGCGCGACCTGATCCAGAAGCTGGCCGCCTCGCACGACTATGTGCTGTCCTACGAGCCTTCCGGCCTGGAAGAAGGCTTTGGCACTGCGACCTCCGGCATTGCCTATGTACAGGCGGTGGTGCATGGCAAGGCATCGCACGCAGGTGTGGCACCGGAGGCGGGCATCAATGCGCTGACCGAGGCCTCGGCCCTGGTGCTGCGCACGCAGGACATCCAGGACAAATCCAAGGAACGCGGCTTTAACTGGACCACGATGACCGCTGGCGGCAGCGCCACCAACATCATCCCGGACAAGGCCGTGGTCAATGCCGACGTGCGCTATGGCAAGAATGAGGATCTGGACCTGATGAAGGGCATGCTCGACAAAGCCGCATCGACGCCCCATGTGCACGGCGCCACCATCGACATCAACCTGACCCGGGGCCGCCCCGCCTTCAACGCCAACGACGAGGGCGTCAAGCTGATCCAGAAGGCGATCACCATCTATGCCGATGTGGGCGGTAAATCGCAGATGTACACCACGCGCGGCGGTGGCGGCTCGGACGCTGCCTATGCCGCGCTGTCGGGCAAGCCAGTCATTGAGGGTCTGGGTCTGCCCGGCGCCAACTACCACTCCAACCTGGCCGAGTATGTGCTGACCGAGCCCATCGCGCGGCGCCTCTACCTGTCGGCACAGCTGATCTCCGATCTGGGACAGGGCATGTAATCCACCCAGCCCACCTCCCCTGTGCAGGCGCCAGCCAACACTGGCGCCTTTTTATTTATGGGGCCCGCCCCATGCACGCGCGGCACTGATGCGTCAGCGGAACTGGCGAAAAAAGACGACGATGCCGGGGCCTGCCAGCGTACGCGGCAGTATCGCGCCCGGCGGCCACTGCGGACTATGATGGCCGGGTCAGTGGGCAGCCCGAGGGTTCATGCAGGCGCTGCCCGCCCCCAGCTTGAGGAGTCATGCCATGTTCTCTATGAGTGTTCCTTGGTGGGAATTTGTCGTTCGCGGCTTTGTCGTCTACGCATTCCTGCTGGTGTTTCTGCGGCTGACCGGCCGGCGCCAGATTGGGCAATACGACCCCTTCGATCTCATCCTGCTGCTGATCCTGTCCAACGCCGTGCAGAACTCGATGAATGCAGGCGACAACTCGCTGATCGGCGGGCTGATCTCAGCCACGACTTTGATCGCCTGCCACTCCATCGTGGCGCAGCTGAGCTACCGCAGCAGGCGGGTGTCGCGCTGGGTCGATGGCATTCCCAAGCGATTGATATCCAACGGCCAGGTCAACCGCCAGGTGATGGATGCCGAACTCCTCACCAGTGATGACCTGAAAGCGGCGCTGCGCGGCGCAGGCTGCCTGCACACCTACGAGGTGGAGCAGGCGACCATTGAGACCAACGGGCAGATAACGATTGTGCTGCGCAACCGCGACAGCTCCTCGGGCGCGTCGGACGCGGTCTAGGCCTTGAGCTGCTCGCGCAGCTTGAACTTCTGGATCTTGCCCGATGGCGTGGCCGGCATGTCTGCGAGCACCACCAGGCGTTCGGGCAGGTAGTGCGGCGCCAGCTTCTGCGTCCGCAAGAACGCGGTCACATCGGCCAGCGCCGGCTCGGCTGCGCCGGGCTTGAGCACGATCACCGCGCAAGCCCGCTCACCCAGGCGCTCGTCCGCATAAGCCACCACCGCGGCCTGCGCCACGGCCGGGTGCTTGTAGAGCAGAGACTCCACCTCCACCACCGGAATGTTCTCGCCACCTCGGATGATCACATCCTTGCTGCGGCCGGTGATACGGATATAGCCTTGCGCATCCATGCGCGCCTGGTCGCCGGTATCGAACCAGCCGTCATCGGTGGTGGCATTGAGATGCGGGCGTTTCAGATAGCCACCAAAGTTGGAGTTGGCCCGTACCCACAACTGGCCAATCTCGCCGCGCGGGCGCTCCTGGCCCAGGTCGTCCAGCACCTTGACCTCGGCGCCGGGCAAGGGCAGACCGTCGGTCTCCACCGCGCGCTGCGCGCCATCGCCGGGCAAGGTGGTGGTAACAGCGCCGTTCTCCGACATGCCCCAGGCCGAGATGATCTGCGCGCCCAAGGCCGTTTGCGCCTGCTCCACCAAGGGGCCGGGGATGGGCGCGCCGGCACACAAAAAAGTGCGCAGGCTGGGCACCGCCCCACTGGCAGCCACTTCGCGTGACAGATCGGCCAGAAACGGCGTCGACGCCATCGTGAACGTACAGTGCCATTGCCGTATCAGTTGCGCCGCCGTGGCGGCGTTCCACACATCCAGCAGCACCGCCGTGGCGCCCAGCATCACCGGCATCATCAGCCCGTACATAAAGCCGGTCTGGTGCGCCATGGGCGACGCCATCAGCACCACATCGTCACGCCCCAGCGCCAGGCGCTCGGCATAGGCGTTGATGTTGGCCCTCAAGGTATTGGAGGAGTGCATCACGCCCTTGGGCTCACCCGTGGTGCCGCTGGTGTAGATGAGCTGGGTGATGGCATCGGGCGGGACCCGGTGTGAGCTCAGGACCTGCGCGGCATCGGCATCGCGCTCCCAGGCGGGCTGGGTCAGCAGCGCCTCAAAACTGTCTACACCGGCACCACCGATGGCGACCACATGCTGGAGCTGCGGCAACTGTGGCTGAATGCCTTTGAGCATCGCCTCGTAATCGACATTGCGAAAGTCCTTCAGCACCACGACCAGCTTGGCCTCCCCGTGGCCCAGCATGAAGAGCAACTCGCGCTCCCGAAAAATGGGCATCAGGGGGTTGAGCACCGCGCCGATGCGTGCGCATGCCAGGTACAGCACCGTGAACTGCCAGACATTGGGCAACTGGCAGGCCACCACATCGGCAGGCCGCACACCCAGTCGCCACAAACCGATGGCCACGCGGTCGGCCATGCGCGCCAACTGCGCATAGTTGAAGGACTGCGCAGTGTCCTCGCCCGTGCGCTGCGCCACCAGTGCCAGCCGGTCGGGCCAGTGCTGCGCCGCCTGGTCCAGCGCATCGTTGATGGTAGTGTCGCGCCACCAGCCCTGGCTGCGCATCTGCGCACGGCGCGGCGCCAGCAATACGGCATCAAATTGCATGCTTGTCTCCTGTGGGTTGGGGCTCCGCGCTGGTGGGCCGCGCTTGGGAGCAAATCACGGCTATGCCGGCACGGCCTGCCTGCCCGCCCGGTCGCGGGCAATGATGGTCTTCATGACCTGGGCGGTGCCGTCACCAATCTGAAAGCCCAGCACATCGCGCAGGCGCTGCTCCATCACGCCCCGGTCATAGCCGCCATGTCCCAACATCAAGAGGCACTGGTGGATGCAGTCATAGGCCAGCTTGGGGGCCCACCATTTGCACATCGCCGCTTCGGCGCTGTGGGGCTTGCGCTGGTCCTTGAGCCACAGCGCCTGCAGGCACAAAAGGCGTGCGGCGCTGACCTGCGTATCCAAATCCGCCAAAGGGTGCGACACGCCCTGGAACGCCGACAAGGGCTTGCCAAAGGCCTGGCGCTGGGTGACGTACTGCCAGGCATCGTCGAGCGCCGCACGCGCCACGGCCAGAACCTGCAAGCCGATCAGCGCGCGTGAATAGTCAAAGCCCTGCATCACCTGCACAAAGCCCTGGTTCTCCTCACCCAGGCGATGCGAGAGCGGCACACGCACATGGTCAAAAAACAGCGAGCCCCTGCCAATGGCGCGCTGGCCATGGCAATCCAAGCGGCTGCGCGTGATGCCAGGCAAGTCCATCGGCACCAGCAACGCCGTCACGCCATGCGCGCCCGATTCCACCGTGCCGGTGCGGCCAAACACCACGGCGATATCGCACTGGTCTGCGGCAGAGATCGAGGTCTTCTCGCCGTTGATCACATAGCCTTGTGCATCGCGCTCTACGCGCAGGCGCAGGTTGGCCGCGTCCGAGCCACCGCGCGGCTCGGTCAGCGCAATGGCACACAGCGCCTCGCCCGCCACCATTTTTTGCAACCAGCGCTCCGCCACCTCCGGCTGGCCGTGGGCGGCCAGAATCTGCGCATTGAGCGAGGCCAGCAGCGGCACATAGGACATGCTCAGATCGGCGCGCGCCAGCTCCTCATGCACCACGCCAGCGGCCAGGCAACCCAGGCCCTGCCCGCCCAACTGCTCGGGCAGCTCAGGGGCGATCAGGCCCATGGCGCCCATCTCACGCATCAGCGCACGGTCCAGCACGCGGGTCCGGTCGCGCTCCAAAAAGCCCGGCGCCACGCGCGCATCGGCAAACCGGCGCACCGATGCAGCCAGGCTCATCAAGTCATCGTTCAAGTACGGATTCATGGACACCTCTCGCGGCAGGCTGCGTTACTTGGCGTGTTTGCGGAAATCGGGCTTGCGCTTTTCCTTGAGTGCAGCCACGCCTTCGCGCGACTCGTCGGTGTCGTAATACAGCTTGAGCGCGTACATGCCCATGCCGGCAATGCCCGCCTGGTGCGCGGTGTCCATGTTGAAGCTGCGCTTGGCAATCGCAATCGCGGTGGGGCTGCGCTCGCAGATAGTCTCGGCCCATTCCTGCACGGTGGCATCGAGCTGCTCTGGCGCCACGCAGATATTGGCCAGCCCCATGGCGACCGCCTCTTCGCCGGAGTAGCACTTGTTCAGGTACCAGATCTCGCGGGCCTTTTTCTCGCCCACCACGCGCGCCAGGAATGCCGTGCCATAGCCCGGGTCGACCGAGCCCATCTTGGGGCCTACCTGGCCAAAGATGGCCTTGTCCGAGCAGATCGTCAGATCACAGATGGTGCACAGCACATTGCCGCCGCCAATCGCATAGCCCTGCACGCGGGCAATCACCGGCTTGGGCACATTGCGGATGGCGTCGTGCAGCTCTTCCATCGGCAGGCCGATGGTGCCACGGCCATCGTAGTTGCCATCGTGCGCCGACTGGTCGCCGCCGGTACAAAAAGCCTTGTCGCCCGCGCCGGCCAGCACGATGCAACCCACGCTTTTGTCATAGCCCGCCTTGTTCAGCGCGCGGATCAGCTCGTCGCAGGTGGTGCCGCGAAAGGCGTTCATCTTCTCGGGCCGGTTGATGGTGATCCAGGCCACATGGTTGCGCACGTCGTAGAGGATGTCTTCAAATTCCATACCAGTCTCCTTATTTATTGGGGGGGCCTTCAGCCGGCCATCGTCAAGCCGCCCGATACGCTGATGACCTGGCCGGTCACATAGGCGGCGTCGCCCGAGGCAAAGAACAGGATTGCGCCGGGCAGGTCCTCGGGCTGGCCGATGCGGCCCAGCGGGATCGCACGGGTAAAGGCCTCGAGCAGCCTGTCGGGGTTGCCCGCGCCCTCCTTGTAGCTGGCAAACAAGGCGGTATCGGTGGGGCCGGGGCAAACCACGTTCACGGTGATGTTGTGGCGGGCATGCTCGCGTGCCAGGGTTTTGGACAGCGCCACCAGCCCGCCCTTGCAGGCGGCATACACCGCCTCGCCTGAGGAGCCCACGCGCGCCGCGTCAGACGCGATGTTGACGATGCGCCCCGCCTTGCGCTCTGCCATGTGCGGCAGCACCGCGTGGTGCATGTGCAGGGCACCCACCAGGTTGATGGCAATGAGCTGCTGCCATTCGCCCTCATGGGTCTTGGTGAAGGGCTTGAACACATCCCAGCCCGCGTTGTTGACGAGCACATCAATCGCAGCCCATTGCTCGGCCTGCTGCACTGCCGCATCGACACTCGCCCGGTCGGTGATATCACAGGCCAGCGCCTGCGCCAAGCCGCCCGCCGCTGCAATCGCATCGGCCACCGCCTGTGCGGCGCCCAGCTGCTTGTCGAGCACGGTCACCCGGGCGCCTTCAGCGGCAAAGCGTTTGCAGGTAGCCCCACCAATGCCGCCACCCCCACCGGTTACTACAACATGTTGCCCATCAAAACGTGCCATGATCCCACCTTTCTTTTGCATTGCATCGTTTAATTAGACAATATATTTACACAAATGCCATGCCATGGCAATATCGGAATCATGAGCAAACTCGCCAAAGACCCTAGAGAAAACCCGCAGCAACTGCGCACCGACCTGGCCAATCGTCTGTATTTCAAGCTCTACCAATGCGCCAACATGTTGCATAAAACTGGGACCAAGGCCGTTGAAGCCCAGGGCCTGACCACACAACAGTGGGCGGTGATGGGCGCGCTGTCGCGGCCCGAATCAGAGCAGGGCATGGGCATGGGCGACCTGGCCCGCTACCTGTTGGTGAGCCGCCAGAACCTCACCGGCCTGCTGTCACGCATGGAGGCCGCCGGCTATGTGCACAGCGTGCCCGACCCGGCAGACAAACGCTCCCGTCTGGTGCAATTGACGCCAGCCGGGCAGCAGGTGTGGCAGCACGATGCAGCCGAGTCGATTGGCCGCTATTACGAGCAGGCGCTCGAGGGGTTCTCGAGCAATGACATGGTTCACACCCTGCACTACCTGCTCAAGCTGCTGGACAACATGAAGGCGATCGATGCGCAGCAGAATGCGGGCAAGGAGGAGAGTTGAGCGCCAAAATGCCCGAACCCGCGCAGCTTCAAACATCAAGGCCGCCTATGCCGTACAAAACAGCTCGACTGCATGGCACTAGCCAAATTTTCAATATTCGGCACCGCTGACGGCGACGTCCTCTCGATAATCGAGTCCATAAAGCTCTGTCAGCGTCATCAAGAATCAAACAATCAGTAACCATCGCAACGAGCAATAACTGCCATCTCGCCATAGCCACATGCCACACTCGTGGGTTGTCAAAATCCATGAGGGATGGAATATATGCTCGGAAAACTAGAAAGTGCGCTGCTCTACCTGATGCGGCTGGTGATGGTGGTGCTGGTGTTGTTCACCTTGTTCAACTTTGCGCTGTGGAGTTGGGGCGCTGCGCACAAACCCACCCCTGGAGCCATCGAAGAAACCCACCAAAACCGTGACTGGGCTGCGCTCAAAATCAGCGAAGAAGAACTCAAGAAGATTACCTATTCAGACTTTGGCTATGACGATACCAACCAGACCCTGAGCGATGCCAAACTGGCCGCCGACCCTGCGGTAGTAGCGGCCTTTGCCGAGGTAGATGCGGTATTGCGCGCCGCGATCGAGCGCGACCCTGCGCAGCGTAAAAAGCTGGAGCGTGATAACGACGAGCCAGGCCTGGCGCCCGTGCAGGCACTGCCCGCGTTGGTGGAAACCATGCAGGCCAAAGAACGCGCCAGCCAGGAGATGGACGCGGTAGACGCGGCGGCGGCCACTGCAGCGGCCTCGGATGCGGCCGACAGCGACGGCTGGAAACCCCAGCCCACCAGCATTGGCGAGGTGCTGCTGCAGCAGACACGCAGCATTATCAGCAGCTATGGCTATGAGGCAGGCCGCTCGTTCTCACTGGGCGCACCGCAGGCGCTCAAAGCCCTGCTGGCCGACCCACAAGTACAAAAGGGAATCAGCAAGCAAACCACGTCGATGGTGGTGACCAATCTGCTGCTCAACTATGGCATTGTGTTCAGCGCCAAGGCGGGTGAAAGCGATATGCAGACGGAAAAATCTGGCTGGCTGGAGCGCCTGATCGAACCCAGCAATCTGCTGGTATTTACGGTGCTGCTGTGGTCATTCGTGTTCTTGATGATGATCGTGGTCTTCCTGCGTGTGGAACGCCATCTGCGCACGATGTCGCAAGACGGCAAGGCACTGGCTCCGCGCTCGTCCTAGCCTCAAGCGCCATTGCCCGTCAGCGCCCACCCTTTAACCGGTGCACACTGAGATGGAAGAATTCAGGAGAGCGCAAGCTCTCCTTTTTTCTGGCTACCGCGATTGGGTGGAAGAGCTGCCACTCCGGGCACCGAAAAGGAGTACATGGTGGAGACTCCGATGCGCCGTCCAAGCCAGGGGGGTGCTGCAGCCTGGAGATAACGAGCAATACAAAAAGGCTCGGTACCACCGAGCCTTCCAAAGCATGCGCACCGAAGGTGCTTGACGCGCTTTCTTACTTTTGCTGCGGCAGCTTCTCTTTCAGATAAGGGCCATCAAGCAGCGCGTTTTGCCCGGTCCGCAGGGCCATGCTATTGGCCTGTATTGTCAGCGGCATGTAGTTGGGCGCAGCGCGGGCAATCGCTGCGCTGACCAACATCCCGATCAAGCCACCATTGGAATTGTTCGGCGAATACTGCATGCGCTGCGTATTTTTCCAGAGCTCTTCGCCCGTCTTGCTGACAAGCCGGTACTCGAAATCCACCGTCACTGTCGTCGACAGAATGATGTATTGGGCATCCCACTGGTTGATGGTCACGAACAGCACCGCATCGGCCCCAAACATCTTGGCGATGGTCTCGGGCGGTTGCTCATGCACGCGCTCGGGCTCGTAAAAGCCTTCCTGCTCCAGCACCATCTTGGTCGTGTTCACCGGGAAGACGTAGTAGCCTTTTTCCGCAATCGGCACGGGCAATGCGCTCAGCACATAGTTGGGTGCATCCACATCCAGCGACTTGTTGACGATCGGCACGACGACAATCGAGCGCGGATTGGCGGCTTCATAGGCGGCCAGATCGCGTTTGGGAGCCGTGGTTTGGCAGCCTACCAATAAAGCGCTGGTTGCGAGCAGCAGCAAAGTGGAGATACGAGAGATGAAACCCTTCATGATGTGACCTCTCCGTTCGTCTTCTTCTCGCTGGTTGCCGGGGTCGCTTTGGCGCGGCTCTCCAGCGTCTTGATCATTGAATCCATGAGCGTGCGGCTTTCCGGCCAGAGTTCGCGCTCCTTGTTGTACTGCGCGATGGCCTCATCGGTCTTGCCCGCCTGCAGGTAGAGCGATCCCAGCTCAGCGTACAGACCTGGGGCCACCTTTTGATTGGCCTGTGTCATCGCAGCAATATGGGTTTCCAGCTTGGTTTGCAGCTCTACCACCGTTTCTGGGCTCTTGTAGGTGCTGTAGAGCGCGGCATCGTAGCCACCCCACTCGTACAGATTCTGATTGGTTGCGCAACCCGTCATCAACGCGAGCGCCGCTCCCGCAGCCGCATACCGGGCAGCGGATCGCAGCCCTTGAACATGCTTGTCGAAAAACTTCATGTGTACTGACTTTTAGCGAATGTCGAACGTCTTGGTCACACCGTCACCAACGTAGAACTTCTCGTTGATGAAAGTGTTGCCGCTGCCTTGCACCACGAGCTGATGCGTTCCGGGCTCCACTTGCAGGGCCGCTTGCCCTGCCTGGAACTGACCTGCCGTTCCGACCTGCAGACCGTCCAGCACCACGGCTGCATTGCCCAAGCTTTCATGGGCCAGACGGAAAGTGATCTGTGGCTTGAGGGACACCACACCCTGTTTTTCGGTGGGCATCTGAACACAGGCGGTGAGGCTTGCGCCTGCAATCAGTGCACCTAGCACCAGCGTGGCTCCACGCAATCCCTTGAACATCATTTTCACTTTCCTCCCTCATGCAACACGACCAGCGAATTGGCTGGGTGCTTGCCCAGATCGCCCGACACCACACTGGTGACGGCACCTTCGTTGAGTTCGTTGTCACCAAACAGCGCATCCACGCGCAGCTGTGCAATCTTCTGACCTGGCAAGGTGATGATGGCACCAGTCTGCGGCGACTTGATCTGCTCGCCAGCCGTCTGCACCGCCAGCGTCATGCCCGGTTGCAGCCCCTGGCTCTTGCCACCACTGATGTAGATGCGGCCGCCTTCCACTTTGAGAATCGCGGTCGACCAGGGGCGGCGATTCATTTCAGTGGAGAGCTTGCTCACCGCTTCGGACACAGCCTGACGGATGGCAGCATCATTGAGCGTGCCGTCATAGCCGGCCCGCGAGCCAAAGCCAAAAGTGGACGACACCTCGTTGGATGCTTCACCCGCACCAGATGTGGCAAAAAATACATGGCCCGTGCGCGTATCCACCAAACGGATATCTATCTTGGCAAATGCGACCTGCTTTTTCGAAGCTGACGCAAAGCCCGAACTCCCCACCGTCTTTCGGCCAAACTCCGAGAGCGAGCCGACGATGAGGGCATCAACGCCGATCAAGTCGAGCTTTTGCTGGGCCAGTTGGCTTTCTGCCTGCACCTTGCTGATGTCTGGGCGCTCGAACACCAGATACGCACCCGATTCCGTCAACGCCTTGCTGAACAGATCCGTCACCTGCTTGCCCAACGGATCACCATCCTTGTCGCGCAGCAGGGACTGGCCATAGGCCGTTTCGTTGGACAAACGGCCCAAGGCCACCTTGCGCTTGAGCGTTGGGGTGGCCGTCGCCTGAGCGAGCGTGTTGGCCTGCGCTGTTTTTTGCTCGGCTTGCGATGGTGGAGCCTGCTTTGTCTCTACCGGTGCTTGTTGCGTCGCGCAACCTCCGATGGTCAGCAATGCTGCCACCAGCGCACTTGTACTACCCGCTTTTAATGCAAATTGCATTGCTTTTCCTTTTGCGTTCAATCCCATAACTTAGCTCTAGCCTCAGCAACCGGACAATTTCACATGTCCTAGTGAATCAATGTGGGACGTTCGTCTTACCGGCTAAAAAGCGCTGGACTGACGCAAACCGTGCGCGTTAGTCTTCATTGCTTTTGTAACAAATAGTAACTGCAGCTTGACCTGATCCGCCCAGCACTGTTGCTTTGCCGTGGACTCATGCAGATTGGTGAAATCTTGATTGGTCAGCATGGGCTGGAAGCCCTGTCCTGACACTATCTGCGACATGCGCGTCTAAGACTCCCGTCTTCGCCATGCATCATAGAAATACAGCGCATCAAGAAAGGCGTAGTTAACAAATTTTAAGAATTGAACCTCGACATCCAAGTCTTATCGTTCCTCACACGCAACACTGTCATGGAACAGCAGCGGCAAAGTGTTCCATATTCAATGGTTCACAAACCACGATGCATACCAATACATTACTTGTGCAACCGAATGTTTCCATTCCATCGCTTCTTCAGTAATCGCCTAGATGGAAGTCGCCATTTTCACGATCTGATCAGAGTCCCATAAACGATCTGCCTTGCTTATCTCCATGCTTCTATATTGTTATTTATTCACAAAAACAAATTGAGGAGCGACGCTCTCTAGGGATCCTCTGCAAAACCGCTGAATTCAGACTGGCCAGTTAGCTCACAGCCGATTTGCCCGCTTATGCGCGGTTTTGCAGCCAAGCTTCTACCCGCA
>NZ_QETI01000013.1:0-142178 GCF_003105075.1 Comamonas sp. JNW | reverse complement strand
CGCCTTCGGCGCCGTTGCTGTTTCTGGCTCCTGCCCCGGCTGCCCGGCCTGCCAACGGGCCCTTGGCCGGCGGCATCTCTGGCGTTGGAGCCTTCCGTCTCGTGCTGGTGGCGGTGCAGGGTCTTTTTTCTTTCTGACTTGCTCTTGTATCTACCCGTAAGCACCCCCCGCGACGGGGCGGCGCGCCTGGGCTTGTCGCCTGCCATTGTTAGGGTCTATGCATTCGCGGGCCGTTCAGAGCGGCTGCGGGCCCGGTCCACCGGCGCGGTGTCAAGGTGCGTCAGCAAGGGGAGCTGCGCGCTGTGCGGGTAGGCCAGTTCTGAGCCCTTCATTTTCTCGCCGTCATTAGTGATCTGCGCATCTGCAAAAGTGATTGATTTAATCGATCAAAAATGACAGTTTGCAATAATTGACAATGTTTCCGAAGTTGAAACACACTCGGTAATTCCAAGCTGCTATAAACCCGATCTATCTATTTTTAGTCACAGTTTGTTTCGGTTGTCGAGGGGCATCGGTGTAAAACCCGCAGGCAATTGCAAGAAAACTATGAGAAAAAGCGTTGCCGACGCGGGCCTGGCGACGCTCATAAGAGGCTGGGAGTTGTCGGTTATGTCGGTGTTTGGGATATGCGTTACGCAGGCGTGCGCCTGCCTGTCTGCTTTTCGTTTGTTACGTACGCGCGCCGCCATGCTGGTGGCATTGCTGCTTCTACCTGTCAGCGTTTGGGCGCAGATGTGTGCGGCACCGGGCAATGATGGTGCGGGTGCTGCCACCGGGATTGTGAATGATTACTTTCCTGGCGCTGCAGCATCGACGCTGGCAGCGGGCAGCACCAGTCTGACCATCGGCACGCAGAGAGCGGGCGCTGCAGGCAAAACCCTGGCCGCCAATGACCTGTTGCTGGTGATCCAGATGCAGGACGCCAGCATCAATGCAGTCAATTCCAGCGCTTACGGCAACAGTGGCAGTGGCGGTCAGGGCTCGACCAGTGTCGGCAGCTCCGGTCTTTATGAGTTTGTGAAGGTGGTGTCGGTCTCGGGCTCGACCGTGACGTTTTCCCCTGCGTTGACCAATACCTACCGTAATGCAGTGGCGACGACGACCTCTGGGCAAAAAACCTACCAGGTTGTGCGGGTGCCCCAGTACACCAGCGCCTCGGTAAGTGGCGTGACGGCCCCCGCCTGGAACGGCGCCACCGGTGGCGTCGTGGCCATCGATGCGCGCGATACCTTGACCCTCAATGGGGCCACGGTGGAAAGCCAGGCCAACCGTGCGATTTTCCTGGCCGGCAAAGGCTTTCGGGGTGCAGTGGGCAGCAATGGCTCGGTCCAGGGCTCACGAGAGGATTGGATGGGAACCTATGCCACTGCAGGTGGCGGCGGCGGCAAGGGAGAGGGCATTGCCGGGACCCCTCGCTATATGGCCAACAAGGTCACGAACTATGGATCCAAGACGGTCAATGCGGTAGCGGCGAACGGCATCACGTCGGTAGACAACAGCGTAGAAGGCTACCCAGGTGGATCGCGTGCACGCGGCGCGCCGGGCAACGCGGGCGGTGGTGGTGCTGATGGCGCGCCTTCGGGCACCAACAACGGCCAGTTCAATTCGGGCGGCGGCGGCGGGGGCAACTATGCCGCTGGTGGTGTCGGTGGCCGGCCCTGGAACTACCCGCTGGTTGACAGCGGAGGCCGCGGCGGCGGCGGCTATGTAGGCACCACTGCTTTCAACCGCATCTTCCTGGGCGGTGGTGGCGGTGCAGGTGGCACCAATGATGGAACCGCCGACAACACGGCCTACAGCAACAACGGCATTGCCTGCTCGGATACGGGCGGCCGCTGCTCCTCCGGCGCCTCTGGCGGCGGCATTGTTATTTTGCGTGCGCAAAATCTCGCCGGTACCGGCGTGATCGATGTGCGCGGCGCCAATGGCTACAACGTGCAAAACGATGCGGCGGGCGGCGGCGGTGCAGGTGGCTCGGTGGTGATCCACACGCTCGAGGGTGGCTCTGCGGTGATCGACGCCAGCGGTGGTGATGGCGGCAACGCCTGGGCCGGCAACCAGACCAATGCGGGCAACCGCCATGGCCCTGGTGGCGGGGGCGGTGGGGGCTTTATCGCTTTTTCTCCGTCCAGCATGGTGGTTACCACCACCATCAACGGCGGCACACCGGGCTACACCACCAACGGCACCACCGACAACTATGGCGCCTTTGGTAACCAGGGCGGCATTGCCTCGTTCCAATCACCCAGTGCCCCTGGCACCATGCCTGGTGCTGCCTGCGCGATCGACCTGCGCCTGACCAAGAGCAATGGCGCCAATATCGTGAATGCCGGTGGGTCAACGACTTACACGCTGACCGCCAGCAATGTAGGCGCGTCTCCCTCCAGCGGTACGATCACTGTGGTGGACAAGCTGCCGCAGGGCGTGACGATTCCTGCGGGCGCCGTGCCACTGACGGGCGCCAACGCCGCCAACTGGAGCTGTTCTGGCGCGGCAGGAGGCGGGGTGATCACCTGTACCAGTTCCACCGCCATCGCGGCAGGCGGCAGCAGTGTATTTGGTGTGACGGTCAATGTTGGCCTGCAGACAGCGACGGGTACCATCGCCACCAACCGGGCAAAAATCGGTGGTGGCGGTGACCCGCTCAATGGCAGTGCGCCGACCGAAACTTCGGTGGACGCCTGTACTGGCAATCAGTCCCCGGCAGGCTGTGCCGTTGACGTGGATGCGGTGAACTCGCCGTTGCTCAGCCTCACCAATAGCGATAACACCGATGTGGTGCTGGCCGGCGGGACGACCACCTATGCGTTGACCGTCAGCAACGTCGGCAATGCGCCCACGGCGGGCACAATCACCGTGGTGGATGTGCTGCCTACGGGCATGACCTATACCGGTGCAACGAGCTTCACCAGCGGCGGCTTTAGCTGTACCTACACCTCGGGCACCACAAGCTTCAGCTGTACCCGCTCCACACCGATTGCAGCTGGGGACAACGCCGCTATCTCGCTGCCGGTCTCGATTGCCAGTACCGCGCCCAGCGCCTTGGTCAACCTCGCCCGCGTTGGCGGTGGCAGTGATTCCAGCAAACCCAATGCGCCCACGGTGGCCACTACGCAAACCTGCTCTCCGGCGATGGCTTCTGAAATCGCCACGGGCTGCGCGGCAGATACCGATTCGGTCAAGCGTGTGCAGCTGAGCCTGACCAAGGACGATGGCCGCTTTGGCATCTATGTGGGTGGCACGACGACCTATGCTTTCCGGGTCAGCAACACCGGTGACGCCAACTCTGTAGGCACCATCAGCTTCCGCGATGTGCTGCCCACGCCGATGAACTGGCCTGCTGCACTCACCAAGACCGGCCCCAATGCCGCAGACTGGACCTGCACCCGGGTCAGCAACACGGAAGTCAGCTGTACCTCGACCACCGCGATTGCGGCGGGCGGCGTGAGCCAGTTCAGCCTGCTGGCCAATGCGGGCGCGATGACCAGCGGCGACCAGTACATGAACAAGGCGCGCGTGGGCGGCGGCGGAGACGCCACGCTGGCTACGACCTCGCCCACGACCGCGCAGGTAAGTGCCTGTACCAACAACAGCATTCCAGCCGGTTGCGCCATCGATCTGAACACGGCGCAAACACCGCCGACGCTGCGGCTGACCAAGGTTCACGCCAATCCCCAGAGCAAGGCGCCTGGCGATACGGTGGCCTTTACGCTGACGGTCGCCAACTCCGCGACCGCCGAGGCCTTGGCCAATACCGTGCGCGTGGTCGATGTGTTCCCCGCGGGGCTCAGCAATTTCACCGTGAACGCCACCCAGGGTATCTTTACCTGTGCGATGGGCTCGGGCGCTGACAGCAATGTGCTGACCTGCAACAACACTGGCGGCGCATTGGCCGCCAGCACCAGCGCCACCATCGCCGTGACTGCCACGGTCTCGGCGACCACCAGCACCACCTTGGTCAACAAGGCGCAGGTGGGTACTGACAACACCGACCCCACCACCAGCAGCTATCCCACCAGCACGACGGCGGCCGCCTGTACCGCGCTCAATACGCCGACCGTCGGTTGCGCCACGGACTCGATCCCGGTGGTGCCATCGGCCACCTTGACGGTGGTTGCCAACGTGGCAAGCCGTGCCGCCAGTACCGACCAGTTCACCGTGGCCATCAGCAACGGCCCCACTGCGACGACCTCGGGCACGGCCACCGGCGCAAGCACCGCTGCCTTCGCGGCAACGCCGGGCACCAGCTATGCACTGAGCGAAACGGCTGCCGGCACGGCCAACCTGGCGCGCTACACCACCACCTACGCCTGTACCAATGCCACCGCAGGCGGCACCTCGGTGGCGCCGGGCACTGGCACCACCGTGAATGTGACCCCGCAGGCGGGCGATGCCATCACCTGTACGTTCAGCAATACCCCGATCGCGCCGCGCCTGACCCTGGTCAAGAGCATTGCCTCGCGCGCACTGTCCTCGGACCAGTTCACGATCGCCATCAGCAATGGTGGCCCCACGGCATCGACCACCGGCACGGCAACCTCGGCCAGCACCACGACCTACACGGCCACCGCCGGCACCAGCTACACACTGAATGAAGTGGCAGCCGCTGGCGCCAACTTGACGCGCTACAACAGCAGCTACAGCTGTACCAACACGGGCGTTGCCGGCACCACCATGCCTGCGGGCACGGGCACCAGCTTCAACCTGACCCCTCAGGCGGGCGACAACATCAGCTGTACCTTCAGCAACAGCGCCATTGCGCCCAAGTTGACGGTCAGCACCGTCGTGGCGGGCCGCATTCTCGGCACCGACCAGTTCACCGTAGGCATCAACAACGGTGGCCCTAGCGCCACGACCAGCAGCACACAAACCACGGCGTCGGCAGGCCCGGCCACCGCGACGGCTGGCACCAGCTACCTGCTGACCGAAACTGCCGCCGGCACGCCTGCGGCCAACCTGGCCCGTTACACCACCACCTACAGCTGTACCAATGCGACGGCGGGCGGCACCAGCGTGTCCTCGGGTGCAGGCACCTCCATCACCGTTGTGCCCCAAGCCGGTGATGACATCAGCTGTACCTTTACCAATACGCCGATCTACCCCAAGCTCAGCGTGACCAAGGCCGCATCGCCGACCAGCTTTGTCGTGGGTGCCAGCGGCCAGAGCTACCGCATCACCATTGGTGTGGCCAATGGGCCCACCACCGCCGCGATCAGCATTGCCGACAGCCTGCCCGCTGGCGTGACCTTGTCAGGCGCGCCCAGCGTGAGTGGTGCCGCGACCTTGAGCGGTTGCAGCAGCAGTGGCAGCAGCATTGGTGCTTGCCAACTGGCCAGCGGCCTGGCCGATGGCAGCTATGTGCTGACCATTCCCGTGTCGGTGGCATCATCGGCCACCAGCGCTGGCGCTGCCAACACCGCCAATCTGGGCGGTGGCGGTGATCCCAGCTGTACGGCTGCAGCGACCACGGAGACCTGCGACCCCACCACCGGTGCGGTTGCCGTCAAGACCCCGGCCAATGTCAGCCTGGCCAAAACCGGCGCAGCCACTGCCGTGGCTGGCAACAGCTATGTCTATACGCTGGCGCTGAGCAATAGCGGCCAGACCGCCACGGCCTCCAACCTGGTGGTGCGCGACCAGCTCGCCACCGGCATGGTGGCCACGGCCGTTACCGGTGCCAACTGCGGCACCTTGCCCAGTGCGGCAGGTGCCTTGCTGACCTGTACCGTCAGCGATCCGATCGCTGCGGATGGCGGCTCTGCCAGCATCCAGCTGACGGTGACCATGCCCAATGGCGGTGGCAATGTCGTCAACTATGCGGCGACCCATCCATCGGGCAGCGGCAATCCCGGTGTGGACCCTGGCCCGGCCTGTACCAATGCGGCCAATGTGGTGTGCGCCAGCGCGACGGCCGCCGTCAGCACTCCCGCCAATGTCAGCCTGAGCAAGACGGGCGCAGCCACGGCGCTGACTGGCTCCAGCTATGTCTACACGCTGACCCTGAGCAACAGTGGCCAACTGGCCACCGGCAGCAACCTGATCGTCAAGGACAAGCTGCCTGCAGGCGTGGTGGCCACTGCCGTGACTGGCGCCAGCTGCGGCGCGCTCCCCAGCAGTGCCGCTGCCTTGCTGACCTGTACCGTTGCCAGCCCGCTGGCAGCCGGTGCATCGGCCAGCATCGAGCTGACCGTCACCTTGCCAAGTAGCGGTGGTACCGTCGTCAACAACGCTGCTACCAATCCCACGGGCTCGGGCGCTCCGGGCGTGGACCCCAGTGTCACCTGCGTGAACAGCAGCACGACTGCTTGCGCAAGCCACAGTCTGTCGGTCAACACACCGGCGAGCCTGGCCGCCACCAATGTCTTGACCGCCGTGAACGGCAGCCCCGTACCAGCGGGATACCTGGCCAAGCCCGGGGATGTGCTGACCTATACCGTCAGCGTAACCAACAGTGGCGGCACGGCAGGTAGCACCGATGTGGGCCAGACCGTGCCCGCAGGCACGACCTACACAGGCACCGGCCAAGGCTGGGGCGCAGGTTGCACCGCAGCGGGCACGCAGTGCGCACAAACCGTGGCAGTGGGTGCGAACCAGACCAGCACTGTGACGTATACCGTCACCGTTGCCAGCCCAGGCAGCACCGCGACCATTGTGGATACCGTCACCAGCTCGGTGGGCAGCTGTACGACTTGCCAAGTCACCACTGACACGCAGCATGCAGACATGCAGGCCACCGTGACGGTGACGCCAGGCACGACCAGCACGACCGGTGTGGAACTGATCTACACCAGCATCTGCAAGAACAACGGCCCGCAAACGGCACTGAACGCCGCTTGCACGGTGACCGCACCCGCTGGCGCCGTGACGACCTGTACGCCAACCAGCCCGGCCGCCGCCTTGGCATCGGGCGACAGCATCAGCTGTACCACCAAGCTCACACCGAGCGTGGTGGGTGACTATGCCGTGAGCGTTGCTACCAGCAACACCCTGTACGACGCCGTGACGAGCAACAATGCCGCCACCGCGACGGTCAAGGTCAACACGCCA
The DNA here is from genome assembly GCF_003105075.1 of Comamonas sp. JNW. Taxonomy (NCBI): domain Bacteria; kingdom Pseudomonadati; phylum Pseudomonadota; class Betaproteobacteria; order Burkholderiales; family Comamonadaceae; genus Comamonas; species Comamonas sp. JNW. The sequence goes on along the minus strand of NZ_QETI01000013.1, from coordinate 135,131 downwards.
GCGGCTCTGCGCATCGTCAAGACCTTGGCGCAGGTCAATGGCGCGGCAGTCCCGGCCAACTATGCCGCCAAGATTGGCGACACGCTGACCTATGCCATCTTGGTCACCAACACGGGCGGCACTGCGGGCACGGCGGTTCTGACTGAGACCGTGCCAGAAGGCACCAAGTTTGTGGGAGGTAGTGCTCCTGATGTAACTCAAGGCTGGAGCCAGACACCACAGGCTTGTGTGGCGGCAGCTAGCACCTGCACGCAAAGCGTGACGGTGCCAGCGCAGAGCGCAGAAGGTGTGGGTGGTGAGCAAACCGTGCGCTTCACGGTGGAAGTGCTTGCCTCAGCGACTAGCAACGGCAAGATCACCAATACCGTGAGCAGCGACATCCCAGCTGCTTGCGCCTCTGGTACTTGCTCGGTTGAAACTGCGAATGCGGTTGCCGATATGCAAGCGCTGATCACCTCGATCCCATCCTCGGCAGTAGTCGTGGGTCAAAGCGTCACCATCACCGGCCTGTGCACCAACAATGGCCCAGCGAATGCGGTCAACGCCAGCTGCGCGATGGTGATCAGTAATAGTGGTTCCACTATCAACGCGACTTGTGACGCAACCAAGACCTTGGCAGTGAGCGAGACGCTGAGCTGCTCGGTGACGTTCACTGCAGCCCAAGGCGACATCAGCGCGACCATCAACGCAGCAACGCAAAGCTACGAAAGCAATATCACCAACAACACGGACACCAAGTCCACAGTGGGCAATACGCCAGCGAGCCTGGCGACCACCAATGTGCTGACCTTGGTCAATGGCAGCCCCGTGCCCGCTGGCTACCTGGCCAAGCCCGGTGATGTGCTGACCTACACCGTGACGGTGGTGAACAGCGGCGGCACGGCAGGCAGCACCGATGTGGGCCAGACCGTACCGGCAGGCACGACCTACACGGGCACCGGCCAAGGTTGGGGCGCAGGTTGCACAGCAGTGGGCACACAGTGCGCGCAAACCGTGGCAGTGGGTGCAGGCCAGACCAGCACCGTGCAGTACACCGTGACCGTGGCTAGCCCAGGCAGCACCGCGACCATCGTAGATACCGTCACCAGCTCGGTGGGCACCTGCACGACTTGCCAAGTCACCACCGACACGCAGCATGCAGATATGCAGGCCACTGTGACGGTGACGCCAGGCGCGACCAGCACGACCGGTGTTGAGCTGACATACACCAGCATCTGCAAGAACAATGGCCCACAAACGGCCTTGAACGCAGCCTGCGTGGTGACCGCTCCTGCCAGTGCAGTGACGACTTGCACGCCTACGACGCCAGCAGCAACGCTGACATCGGGTGATAGCATCACCTGCACCACCAAGCTTACGCCTAGTGCAGCCGGTGACTATGCGGTGAGCGTAGCTACCAGCAATACCTTGTATGACGCCTCGGCAGGTAACAACACAGCTACGACTACCGTCAAGGTGAACACACCTGCAGATCTGCATATCGTCAAGACCTTGGCGCAAGTGAACGGCGCTGCTGTGCCTGCCAACTATGCCGCCAAGATTGGTGACACGCTGACCTACGCCATCTTGGTCACCAACACCGGCGGCACTGCGGGAACCACGGTCCTGACCGAGACCGTGCCAGAAGGCACCAAGTTTGTGGGCGGTGGAGCTTCGAATCCTGAACAAGGCTGGAGCCAGGCGCCACAGGCTTGCGCGGCAGCAGCCAGCACCTGCACGCAGAGCGTGACGGTGCCAGCACAGAGCACAGCGACTCCTGCTGTGCCTGGTGAGCAAACGCTTGAGTTCACGGTGGAAGTGATAGCGCCTGCGACCAGCAACGGCAAGATCACCAACACGGTTGTGAGCGACATTCCAGCTGCTTGCGCAGGCAACACCTGCGCGGTGGAGACCGCCAACGCCGTCGCGGACATGCAAGCGCAGATCACCAACATCCCAGCCTCGGCTGTGGTGGTGGGTCAAAGCGTGACCATTACCGGCCTGTGCACCAACAATGGCCCGGCCAATGCGGTCAACGCCAGCTGCGCGATGACCGTGAACAACGGCGGCACCAGCATTGCTGCGACCTGTGGTGCGAATGCGAATCTGGCGATGAACGAGAGCGTCAGCTGTACGGCTACTTTCACCGCAGCCCAAGGCGACATCAGTGCGACCATCAACGCAGCAACGCAAAGCTATGAAAGCAACACGGCCAACAACATGGACACCAAGTCGACGGTGGGTAACACCGCAGCCAGCCTGGTGACCACCAATGTGTTGACCGCCGTGAACGGCGCAGCAGTGCCGGCCGGTTATCTGGTCAAGCCCGGTGATGTTTTGACCTACACCGTGACGGTGGTGAACAGCGGCGGCACGGCCGCCAGCACCGATGTCGGCCAGACCGTGCCAGCAGGTACCACCTACACCGGCACGGGTGAGGGTTGGAGTGCAGGTTGTGCTGCGGCTTCCAGCACCTGCAGCCAGACGGTGGCAGTGGGCGCGGGCCAAACGAGCACCGTTACCTACACTGTCACCGTGGCCGGCCCTGGCAGCACGGCGAGCATCGTTGACACGGCTACCAGCAGTGTCGGCAGCTGCAGCAGCTGCCAGGTGACCACCGGCACGCAGCATGCAGACATGCAGGCCACCGTGACCGTGACGCCGGGCACGACCAGCACGACCGGTGTTGAACTGATCTACACCAGCATCTGCAAGAACAATGGCCCGCAAACGGCCTTGAACGCGGCTTGCCTGGTGACGGCTCCCGCTGGTGTACAAACCATCTGCGCGCCCACGACGCCAGCCGCAACGCTTGCATCGGGCGACAGCATCACCTGCACCACCAAGCTCACGCCAAGCGCGGCCAGTGACTATGCGGTCAGCGTGTCCACCAGCAATGACTTGTACGATGGCGCACCGGGCAACAACACGGCGACGAGGACCGTCAAGGTCAACACGCCGGCGGAGCTGAACATCGCCAAGACCCTGGCGCAAGTCAACGGTGCGGCAGCCCCCGCCAACTACGCAGCCAAGATCGGCGACACGCTGACCTACCACCTGCGGGTGACCAATGCGGGCGGTACTGCCAGCACCATGGAGCTGACCGAGACCGTGCCAGAAGGCACCAAGTTTGTCGGCGGCGGTGCGTCCAACCCCGACCAGGGCTGGAGCCCGGCTCCACAGGCTTGCGATGCAGCGGCCAGCACCTGCACGCAAAGCCTGACGGTGCCCGCGCAAAGCGCAGAAGGTGTGGCCGGTGAGCAGACCGTTGCGTTCACGGTGGAGGTGCTTGCGCCTGCGACCAGTAGCGGCAAGATCATCAATACGGTGACCAGCGATGTGCCAGCCGCTTGCGCGGCCGGTGGCTGCACTGCAGAGACGGCCAATGCCGTGGCGGACATGCAAGCGCAGATCACGACGATCCCGTCTGGCGCCGTGGTGGTGGGTCAAAGCATCACTATCACTGGCCAGTGCACCAACAATGGACCGGTGGAGGCCCTCAATGCAAGCTGCGTGATGACCGTGAACAATGGTGGCGCGAGCATTGCCGCAATCTGCGATGCCAACACCAACCTGGCGGTAGGCGGAAGTCTCAGCTGCACGGCGACCTTTGCTGCGGCAGAGGGTGCGATCAGCGCCAGCATGACGGCAGCAACGCAAAGCTACGAAAGCGACACCGCCAACAACAGCGATGCCAAGGCCGTCAACGGCAACACACCATCGGCCGTGACGGTGACGAATGTGCTGGTGAAGGTCAACGATGCGCCTGTGCCTGCAGGCTATGTGATCAAGCCCGGTGACAAGCTGACCTACCAGGTGCAGGTCAGCAACACGGGCGGCACGCCTGGCTCGACGGTGTTGACGGAGACGGTGCCTGCGGGTACCCGCTATGTCGGCGCGGACGAAGGCTGGACGGCGGGTTGCGTGGCCGCAGGTAGCAGCTGCACGCAGCCAGCGACGGTGCCGGGCGGCAGCCCACAAGCGCCGGGAACGGTGGCCTTTGAGTACACGGTGCGCGTGGACGACGCGGTGACCAGCCCCAATGTGGTCAACACCGTAGGCAGCAGTGCAGCGGGCAGCTGCAGCGCCGCCTGCTCGGTCAGTACGCCGACGCAAGCTGCCGATATGCAAGTGAGCATGCCTGCAACCATCGATGCGAAGGTGGGTGTGGAGTTCACGCTGACTTCCATCTGCCGCAATGCAGGGCCAGCCACGGCGACCAATGCACGTTGTGACGTCAGCGGCGCGCCTGCCGGTGCGGTGACTGTCTGCACGCCGACCCAGCCGGTGGCGGCACTGGCAGTGGGTGAGTCGATCACCTGTACTACCAAGTTCACGCCGACCTCGACCGCTGCTATCACCATCACGACCCGCGCCAGCAGCGATGTGTTTGATCCTTCGGCCGCCAATAGCGAGGCCTCCGCGTCGGCGGTGTTTATCAACACCCCGCCAACGGATGTCAAGCGGGTGCCTGTGAATGCGGCATGGGCCATGGCCTTGATGGCGCTGCTGTTGATGCTGTTGGCGGGCAAGGCCCTGCCACAGCGCCAGGGCCGTCGTCCCCAGGACTGACCGTTCTGAGCGTTAGCCTCTCCGGCCCGGTTGCATGGCTTGCACCGGGCCGGTTTCTTTTGCGGCTGTTTTCTCCCTGCATTGCGCACAACTGCATTGAATGCGAGACAATTCCCTGCATGAACTGGCTCGATCAAGTGAAATGGGACGCGCAGGGCCTGGTGCCCGTCATTGCGCAGGAGCAGCACTCCAAGGATGTGCTGATGTTTGCCTGGATGAACCGCGAAGCGCTGGCCCATACGGCCGAGCTGGGCCGGGCGGTGTACTTCAGCCGCTCGCGCGGCAAACTGTGGTTCAAGGGCGAGGAGTCCGGCCATGTGCAGACCGTGCATGAGATCCGCATCGACTGTGACAACGATGTGGTGCTGCTGAGCGTGACCCAGACCGGGCATGAGCCGGGCATTGCCTGCCATACCGGGCGCCACAGCTGTTTTTACAGCGTGTTGCGCGATGGCCAGTGGCAAGCGGTTGACCCGGTCTTGAAAGACCCGGAATCGATCTACAAATAATCCCTGTTCGGGCACTGTCTTCTTCGGCCGCCCTGCGCGGCTGCTTCGCTATATTTTCGCTATGACCGATACCTCTGTTTCTGCTGCCATGTCCTCTACCGATGCGTTGATGCGCCTGGCCGAGGTGCTGGAGTCGCGCAAACCCGCCAATGGTGGCGATCCCGAGGCCAGCTATGTGGCGCGCCTGCTGCACAAGGGCCCGGATGCCTTTTTGAAGAAGGTCGGGGAAGAGGCGACCGAAGTGGTGATGGCCGCCAAGGATGTGGACCATGGCGCGCCAGCCTCCAAGCTGGTGTACGAAGTGGCCGATCTGTGGTTTCATACGATGGTGGCGCTGGCCCACTATGGCCTGAGCCCCGCCGATGTGGTGAACGAACTGGTGCGCCGCGAAGGCTTGAGTGGCCTGGAAGAAAAGGCGATGCGCAAGGTAAAAGACCGTGAAGCTGAAGAAGGGAGTTCCGCATGAACGATGTCGTTGACGTGAAGACCGTTGATTCGGCCGCGATGGAGAGCCTCAAAACCTGGGGCTGGGTCAGCTATCTGCTGCACCTGATTGTGGCCGTGGCAGCGGTGGTGCCCACCGCACAGGCCAGCATCGTGCTGCTGCTGATCGCGCTCGTGATTGACCTGGTCAAGCGCAGTGATGCGCAGGGTACCTGGCAGCAAAGCCATTTTTCCTGGCGCATCCGCAGCGTCATCTGGGCCGGCGTGCTGTATGTCATCACTGCGCCGCTGTGGTTCCTGTTCGTCGTTCCGGGCTGGATTGCCTGGACTCTCATTTCCGTCTGGTTTCTCTACCGCATCGTGCGCGGCATGGTGGCGATGAACAAAGACCAGGCGATCAATGGCTAGCCACACGCCCGCCTCCGAGACGCCGGAGATGCCGCAGACGCCGGCCCCCGCAGAGGCCGAAGCGCCCAAGCGGGTGCTCCGCTCCAAGGGGGTGGACGAAAACACACCGCCTATCAGCCTGGCCTTGCAGGGCGGCGGCTCGCACGGCGCTTTCACCTGGGGGGTGCTCGATGCCTTGCTGGCCGACCGCAGCCTGTGGGTGGAAGGCATCAGTGGCACCAGCGCCGGGGCGATGAACGCCGTGGTGATGGCTTATGGCTACGGCAAGGCGGCAGCCACCGAGAGCGACAAACGCAAAGCCCACGAAGCGGGCTGCGAATCGGCCCGCGAATCTCTTAAACAGTTCTGGGAAGGGGTGGGCACGATGGGCAGCCTGATGGCAGGTGTGCCGATGGCCGGCAAAGCCATCTGGGACATGATGAGCCAGTGGCTCTCGCCCTACCAGACCAATCCGCTCGACATCAACCCCTTGCGCCGGCTGCTGGAAAAGGTCGTGGATTTTGACTTTCTCCAGCATGAGCAGGGCCGCAATGCGCCCCGGGTATTTGTCTGCGCCACCAATGTGCGCACCGGCAAGGGCGAAGTCTTCAGTGGAAAGCGGTTGACGGCCGATGCGGTGATGGCCTCGGCCTGCCTGCCGATGATGTACAAGGCGGTCGAGATCAAGGACCAGTATTACTGGGATGGCGGCTACTCCGGCAACCCCTTGCTCTACCCGCTGATCTACCAGACGGGCAACAGCGATGTGCTGCTAGTGCAGCTCAACCCCATTGAATACAACGAGGTGCCGACCAACGCCCAAGAGATCATGGACCGCATCAATGAGATCACCTTCAACGCCAGCTTGCTGGCCGAGCTGCGCGCCATGGGCTTTGTGCGCCGCCTGCTCGATGAAGGCAAGCTGGACCGGGAGCGCTACAAGTACATGCTGATGCACCATGTCGATGGGGGAGCTGTGCTCAAGAGCTATGGCGCATCCAGCAAGAACCGCTCGGATGCGCCTTTTGTGCGCGAACTGTGCGAGCGGGGCCGTGTCTCCGGCGAGAACTGGCTGACCAGGCACCGGGCGGATGTCGGTGTGCGTTCCGGTTTCAAGGTGTAATCTACTGCCTGTTGGCACGGTTGCTGCTTGCACCTTGCTGATGACTGCGGGCTGACTGCGACGGCGGCGCCCTTGTTTTGAGAGATAAGAAGTTTATGCACGATCCAGATTGCCTTTTTTGCAAAATCATTGCCGGCCAGATTCCGTCAAGCAAGGTCTATGAAGACGAGGACATGCTGGTGTTCAAGGACATCCATCCAGCCGCGCCCGTGCATTTGCTGATGGTGCCCAAGCTGCACATCGCCTCGATGGCACAGGTGGGCGCCGAACACGCTCCCTTGCTGGGCCGCATGCTGGCCAAGGCGCCACAACTGGCGCTGGATAACGGCTGCAATCCCTATCCGCAAGGGGGTTTCCGGCTGATGGTCAACACCGGTGAGGAGGGCGGGCAGGAGGTGCACCATCTGCACATCCACCTGCTGGGCGGCCCCAGGCCCTGGAAAAAGGGCTGAGCCCTGCGCTGGCAGTGGGGCGATGACCTCGCCGCGTGACAGTATTACGAAACCGGTAGATGCCCAAGGCGTCTAAAATGCACATATTCGCTAGGAGAATTTCATGGGTTCCTTTTCTGTTTGGCATTGGCTGATTGTTCTGCTCATCGTGGTGCTGGTATTTGGTACCAAGAAGCTCAAGAACATCGGCACCGATCTGGGTGGTGCCGTCAAGGGCTTCAAGGATGGCATCAAGGACGGCGGCGAATCCGCCTCGCCCGCTGCATCCACGACGACCACGGCACAGCAAGTGGGTCAGTCGCCTGCGGCCGACAAGAACACCACCATCGACGTCGAAGCCAAGAACAAGGGCTGATGTGCGCATGACAGGGGCTGTGGGCAAGCCGCAGCAACCGCTTGTGTGCATTCGATGGGGTTGGAATGTTTGATCTCGGTATCTCCAAGATGGCCTTGATCGGTGCGGTGGCACTGATCGTCATTGGCCCTGAAAAACTGCCGCGCGTTGCGCGCACGGTAGGCACATTGCTGGGCAAGGCGCAGCGCTATGTCAACGACGTCAAGTCCGAGGTCAACCGCTCGATGGAGCTCGACGAGCTGCGCAAGATGAAGGAGAACGTCGAGTCGGCCGCGCGTGATGTGGAAAGCACCATCCGCACCAACTCCGCAGACTTCGAGAAAAACCTCAACGACCAGGCCAATGGCACGGCCTCATCGGGCAGCGACGACAGCTTCTACACCGCCGATCCCTATGCCGAGAGCTATGACGGCGGCTCGGCATCGACGGTGGCTCCGGTCTACCACCACCCTCGCAAGAACTGGCGCGTGAAGCGCGGCGCCACTCCCCAGTGGTACAAGCACCAGGCAGGTGTGCGCACCCATGTGCAGTCAGGCGCGGCGCGCGTGGCACGTTTTCGGCCCAAGAAGCCCTCGTCAGGCCTGTGATGGCGCCCGCAACGCAGCCCGCTCCCGGAGCCGCGCGTTGGCATGTTTTCTCACTGGTATTTCCATCGGCCCGGGGCGCTGCAGCCTGCGCTAACGCGCTGCGCTCCCGCGAGGCCTTGATCCGCAACAGATATCCCCATGTCCGAAACCCCTTCTAAAGAAGACGAGCTGGCCGGCACCGAGCAGCCCTTTGTGCAGCACCTGATGGAGCTGCGCGATAGGCTGCTCTACAGCATTGGTGGCGTGCTGGTGGCCCTGGCTTTGTTGGCCTTCTGGCCTGGCCCCGATGGGCTGATGAACTTCATCGCGCATCCGATCAAGATGCACATGCCGCCCGATGCCAAGCTGATTGCCGTGGGCGTGTTCTCGCCCTTTATCGTGCCGCTGAAGGTACTGGGCATGGCGGCCATTTTGCTGGCCTTGCCGTGGATCATGTACCAGCTCTGGGCGTTTGTGGCCCCGGGCCTCTACATGCATGAGCGCAAGTTTGCGCTGCCTTTGATATTTTTTGGCAGCTTGCTGGCCTATGCCGGCATTGCCTTTGTGCAGCTGTTTGTGCTCGATCGCATGTTTGGCTTTATCCAGCATTTCACGCCGTCAAGCGTGGCGGCCACGCCAGATATTGCCTCCTATGTCGAAGCCATTTTGTCGCTCTACCTGGCCTTTGGTCTGGCCTTCCAGGTCCCCATTGTGGTGATCCTGCTGGTGCGCCTGGGCATCGTGGAGATCGCCAAGCTCAAGTCGTTCCGGGGTTACTTCATCGTGCTGTCGTTTGTTATTGCGGCGGTGGTGACCCCTCCCGATGTGCTCTCGCAGATTTCGCTGGCCGTGCCCATGTGCATTCTGTATGAGGTTGGCATCCTGGGTGCCACCTGGTTCTCGCGCAACCAGCCCAAGAAGGAAGAAGAAGCGGACACGGACGCCGCAGCCTGATCGCCTACCCACCGGCCAGATACGCCAAAGCCCCGTGCTGACCTGAGGTCAGCCGGGGCTTTGCTGTTGGTGGGTCAGGGCCAGCGCCAGCGCCAGGGGTGGGCCTGGTGCGGCGTCGTTGCGGGGACCGGGCTTGATGGCCCAGATCTACCTCCCTTTGATCAACGTGCAAAGGCGAGTGCGCTGCCAACGCCCCTCGCCAGGGCTTAACGCCGGCCTTGGGGCATCGCGCGGTTGTTGACCGGGCGGGTGCCGGGCGTGATCGGCAGGGTCAGGCTCTGGTCACCCCGGCGCAGCTGCACTTCGGAGGTGGTGCCGGGCACGAGAGCCGCCACGGCAGTCAGCAGGCTTTGCACATGGTGGACCTGCATGTCGCCGATCTGGGTGATTACATCGCCCGGGCGGATGCCGGCATTGGCAGCTGGCCCGCTTTGCAGCACGCCGGTGATGATCACGCCGCTGTCGGCCTTGACGCCAAAGGTCTCGGCCAGCTCGGGTGTCAGGTCATTGGGCTCGACGCCGATCCAGCCACGCGTCACCTTGCCGTCGCGCACAATGCTGTCGAGCACATTCTTGGCCAGGGCGACGGGTATCGCAAAGCCAATGCCCATGCTGCCGCCGGAGCGCGAATAAATGGCCGTGTTGATGCCCACCAGATTGCCGTTGACATCGACCAGTGCGCCGCCCGAGTTGCCGGGGTTGATGGCCGCGTCGGTCTGGATGAAGTTCTCGAAGGTATTGATGCCCAGCTCGCTGCGGCCCAGCGCGCTGATGATGCCGCTGGTGACGGTCTGGCCCACGCCAAAGGGGTTGCCAATGGCCAGCACTTGGTCGCCCACCTCGGCCGAGTCCGAATTGCCCAGCACGATGACGGGCAGCTTGTCCAGGCTGATCTTGAGGATCGCCAGGTCGGTTTCCGGATCGGTGCCCATGACCGTGCCCTTGGCTTTGCGGCCATCGGTCAGGGTCACCTCGATATCGTCGGCCGCTTCGACCACATGGTTGTTGGTGAGCACATAGCCGTCGGGGCTGACGATCACGCCGCTGCCCAGACCTGCCTGGTTTTGCACGCCCTGGTCGCCAAAGAAGAACTGGAACCAGGGGTCATTGGCGCGCGGGTGGCGCACTGCCGTGCTGGTGTTGATGCTGACCACCGCCGGCGAGGCCTTTTTGGCCGCAGGGCTGAAGCTGCTGGTCGCCACACTGGCTCGGTTGGCCTCGCTTTGCGGCGCCTCGATCAACGCAATGCCCGCATTGCTGCGTACCGCATTGTTGCGCTGCAGCCAGCCCGGCTGCAAGGTGGCGACGATAAAGTACAGGGCCAGCAAGACAGTGACCGATTGTGCGAAAAGAAGCCAGAGGCGTTTCATAAAACCTGGGGTTGGGAGTGGGGCGGCCGCGTCTGGCTAACAGCCCCGCGCGGCGCAGAGCATTGCCATTGATTATGGCACCGGGCTTGGCGGCAAGGGGCTGCCAAGTCGCTAGCTGCTGTGCACAGGATGCATGGGTTGATGCCCCATGGCGGCCAGCGGACTCCCCGCATTCTGGCGCATATCACTGTCATCTGCGATGTATTCCATCGTCTTTTACGATGTCATGGCTGCGACATTGTTCTCCAAACTGTACCAATCTGTTGGATTGGCGGCGAAGCTCTCCAAAATAAGTTGCTTGCGGAACAATCTGGGGGTGGACAGCGCGTTCGGCTGTGGTGGCATGCCCTAGCGGCGAGGGATACTTTTCGTGACACCGGCAGAGCGCAAAGGGTAAGTACCTAGAATGGTTCCCCAACCTTTTGACTGCGCTCTTTTGCTCATCGTGGTTCCCTGCGAACGGGTCCATCTCTCCTCTCGCTGGCTCTGACTCCCGCCATCCCGGGTCTCGCCGAACCCCTTGATATGCGCCCATAACGCGCTGCGCTTTGCGCTGTCCTGCTCTGGAATGTAGAGGACACATGACTTCGCTGACTGCTGACCAAGGTGGGGCCCCAGCCGCCTCGCCTGCCAACCGGCCCCTGAACCGGAATGATTACAAGACCCTGGGCCTGTCGGCCCTGGGCGGCACCCTGGAGTTTTATGACTTTGTGGTGTTTGTCTTTTTTGCCAACGTACTGGGCTCGCTGTTCTTTCCAGCGTCGATGCCCGACTGGATGCGCCAGCTGCAGACGCTGGGCATTTTTGCCGCCGGCTATCTGGCGCGTCCCATTGGCGGCATCTTGATTGCCCACTTTGGCGACATCCTGGGCCGCAAGCAGATGTTCACGCTGTCGGTGTTCCTGATGGCCGTGCCCACCTTGGTGATTGGCCTGCTGCCCACCTATGAAACCATCGGTCTGGCCGCGCCCATCCTGCTGCTGGCCATGCGCGTGCTGCAAGGCGCGGCCATTGGCGGTGAGATGCCCGGCGCCTGGGTGTTTGTGGCCGAGCATGCGCCGGCCAAGCGCTACGGTTTTGCCATTGGCTCGCTGACCTCGGGCATCACCGGCGGCATTTTCCTGGGCTCGATCATTGGCGTCTGGCTCAACAGCGTCTACAGCCCGGCCGAGATCCACGACTGGGCCTGGCGCATTCCCTTCATTCTGGGCGGCGTGTTTGGCCTGGTGTCGGTGTACCTGCGCAAGTTCCTGCACGAGACCCCGATCTTCCAGGAGATGCAGGCTCGCAAGCAGGTCGACCGCGAACTGCCGCTCAAGACCATCCTGCGCGACCACCGCGAAGCCAGCGTGGTCGTGGCGCTGATGACCTGGATCCTGTCCACCGCCGTGGTGGTGGTGATTCTGTTTACGCCGTCCTACCTGCAAAAGGTGTTCCATATCGCGCCTGCGGTGGCCCTCAAGGCCAATGCGGTGGCGACCGTGACCTTGACCATCGGCTGCGTGTTCTGGGGCTGGCTGTCGGACCAGTGGGGCACGCGTGCCGCCATGGTGCTGGGCTGGGGTGGCATGGCTGTCACTGCCTATCTGTTCTACCTGAACCTGCCGGGCACCGACATCTCGCTGGTCTGGACCTATGCGCTGGTAGGCTTCTTTGTGGGTGCGATCTCGCTGCTGCCGGTGGTCGGTGTGCGCGCCTTTCCGCCTGAGGTGCGTTTCACGGGTCTGTCCTTTTCCTACAACATGGCCTATGCCGTGTTCGGCGGTTTGACCCCGATGCTGGTGTCCGTCTGGCAGCAGGCCGATGTGATGGCGCCTGCCCACTATGTGGCCGCGATGGGCGTGCTGGGCGTGGCCATGGGCTTTTGGCCGCTGGCCGTCAAGGGCTGGGTTGCCAAGAAGTAAACCCGCTCCAGGCTGATCGCCCCCGGCAACCCGCTGCATGCTTGGCATCAGCGGGTTTTTGCATTCCGGGGTGGCGCGCTGCGCGGGTCTGAGACAATCGGGCATGACTACGACCCGCCACGACATGCTGCAGGCCTTTGATGCGCTGCTGCAGCCCGCCCGCTTCAAAGACTATGGCCCCAACGGTTTGCAGGTAGAGGGCAAGGCCGAGATCCGCAAGCTGGTCAGCGGTGTGACGGCATCGCGGGCGCTGATCGAGGCGGCCATTGCCGACCAGGCCGATGCCATCTTTGTGCACCATGGGCTGTTCTGGCGCGGCTACGACGGCCGCATCACCGGCTGGATGAAGCAGCGCATCGAGCTGCTGATCAAGCACGACATCAATTTGTTCGCCTACCACCTGCCGCTGGATGCGCATCCGGAGCTGGGCAACAACGCCCAACTGGGCGCGCAGCTGGGCTGGCAGGCCGATGCCCGCTTTGGCGATCAGGAGCTGGGCTTTATCGGCAGCGTCGATGCGGTGGCGCCGGTGCAAGTCGCTGCGCACTTACAACAGACCTTGGGGCGCTCGGTCACGCTGGTGACGGGCGAGACGCCGCGCCCCATCCGCCGCATGGCCTGGTGCACCGGCGGTGCGCAGGGCTTTTTCGAAGCGGCGATGGCCGCTGGCGCGGATGGCTTTTTGACCGGTGAAATATCGGAGTCCCAGACCCATCTGGCGCGCGAGACGGGTGTGAGCTTTTTTGCCGCCGGCCACCATGCCACCGAGCGCTATGGCGCGCCGGCAGCGGCTGCCGCCGTGGCCCAGCAACTGGGCGTGGCGCACCGCTTTATCGATATCGACAACCCCGCCTGAAGCGCTCCATTCCAAGGACATGCCCGTGCACTCCGCTCCCTTGCTCGCCATCACCCAGGGCGACCCTGCCGGCATTGGCCCGGAAATCGTGGCCAAGGCCTTTCGCGATGCGCCTGAGCAAATGCAGGGCTGCTTTGTGGTGGGTGAGCTGCAGACCATGCGCCGCGCAGCGCAGCTGTTGCAGGGCCCGGGCCGCTGCGCGCTGCCGGTGGCCGACATCGCTGACCCGCAAGAGGCTTTGCAGGTGCCGCCGCGCTGCATGCCGGTGCTGTCGCTGCCGGGCTTGCCCGGGCCGTTGCCCTTTGGCCAGGTGCAGGCCGAGGCCGGGCGTGCTGCTGCCGAATGCGTGCGCTGGGCGGCGCGCCAGGCCTTGCATGGCCAGATTGCCGGGCTGGTGACGGCGCCGCTGAACAAGGAGGCGCTGCATCTGGCAGGGCTGGCGTTCCCCGGCCACACCGAGCTGCTGCAGGCCGAAGCGGCCCAGCACGCCGGGCTGCTGCTGGCGCAGATGCCGGTGCGCATGATGCTGGCCAACGAGGCGCTGCGCACCGTGCTGGTGAGCATCCATGTATCGCTGCGTGACGCCATTGAGGCGGTGACCCAGGCACAGGTGCTGGAGACCATCCGCATCACGCACGAGGCCTTGCTGCGGGCGCTGGGGCGGCCGCCCCGGATTGCGGTAGCGGGGCTCAATCCCCATGCCGGTGAGGCCGGCCTGATGGGGCGCGAGGAGCTGGAGCACATTGCGCCCGCGGTGGCCGCTGCCCAGGCACTGGGCATGCAGGTGGTGGGGCCGGAGCCGCCCGATACCGTGTTCATGCGGGCCCGCCACAGTGCCGAGCACCCGGGCGCCTTTGATGTGGTGGTGGCCATGTACCACGACCAGGGCCTGATCCCCGTGAAGTACCTGGGGCTGGACGAGGGCGTCAACGTGACCCTGGGCCTGCCGCTGGTGCGCACCAGCCCGGACCACGGCACCGCCTTTGATATTGCCGGCCAGGGCCTGGCCGATGCGGCCAGCCTGATCGCGGCGGTGCAGATGGCGCGCCGTTTGGCAGCGGGACAGGTGCAGGCGTAAAAAAGCAGCCTCGAGAGGCTGCCGGGTATCTGTGCAAAAGAAGCAGAATTTCTGCTTCTTTGTTGCAAAAAATCAACGTTTTTGCTGCAGGCTGTCGCGGATTTCACGCAGCAGCACCACGTCTTCCGGGGTGGCAGCGGGCGCTGGAGGGGGCGCGTCGCGTTTGAGGCGGTTGATCTGTTTGACCATCATGAAAATAATGAAAGCCAGGATCGCGAAGTTCACCGCGACGGTGATGAAGTTGCCATAAGCAAACACCGGAATGCCCGCTTTTTTCAGCGCGTCGAGTGTGCGCGGCACGCCATCGGGAATGGTACCCAGCACGACGAAGAGATTGGAGAAGTCCAGCTTGCCAAAGACCAAACCGACGATGGGCATGATCAGGTCATTGACGACCGAATCGACGATCTTGCCAAAAGCGGCGCCGATGATCACACCAACGGCCAGATCCATCACATTGCCCTTGACCGCAAACTCGCGGAATTCCTTCATGAAGCTCATGCGCTGCTCCTGTCAAATAAACATGACGCCTAGTATCGCTCAGCTTCAAGGGTTTCGGCGCATTGCATGATGGGCAAGACACTTCATACAATCCGCAAAAACCGAGATATAAGCGTTGACCAAGGAGCCCCATGAGTGATTCTTCCATCGACTCCAGTAAAAGGACGTGGCTGATAGCGTCGGGATGCGCAGGTGCTGTCGGAGGAGTCGCCACTGCGGTCCCCTTTGTCAGCTCCTTCCAGCCGTCAGAAAAGGCCAAGGCCGCCGGCGCTGCCGTTGAAGTGGATATCTCGGAGCTCAAGCCCGGCGAGAAAATCACCGCCGAATGGCGCGGCAAGCCGATCTGGATCCTGCGCCGCACGCCCGAGCAGATTGCCGAGCTGCCCCAGCTCGACGGCCAGTTGGCCGATCCCAAATCCGAGCGCACGGCCTACCCGACACCGGACTACGCCAAGAACGAAACCCGCTCCATCAAGCCCGAGGTGCTGGTCGTGATCGGCATCTGCACCCACCTGGGCTGCTCGCCCACCGACAAGCTCCAGCCCGGCCCCCAGCCATCGCTGCCCGATGACTGGAAGGGCGGTTTTCTCTGCCCCTGCCACGGCTCCACCTTTGACCTGGCCGGGCGGGTGTTCAAGAACAAGCCCGCGCCCGACAACCTCGAAGTGCCAGCGCACCAGTATCTGAGCGATACCAAGCTGCTGATTGGCGAAGATAAAAAAGCATAAGGAGGCGCCATGGCACACGAATTCAAGGAGATATCGCCGAACGCCACCTTGGGCGCCAAGGCCGGCAACTGGCTGGAGAACCGCTTTCCCACGGCATTTGAGGCCTATCGGGTCCATATGTCGGAGTACTACGCACCGAAGAACTTCAACTTCTGGTACATCTTTGGCTCGCTGGCGCTTTTGGTGCTGGTGATCCAGATCGTCACCGGCATCTTTTTGGTGATGCACTACAAGCCCGATGCCGAAAAGGCGTTTGCCTCGGTCGAGTACATCATGCGCGATGTGCCCTGGGGCTGGCTGATCCGGACCATGCATTCCACCGGCGCCTCGGCCTTCTTTGTCGTGGTCTACCTGCACATGTTCCGTGGCCTCCTGTATGGCAGCTACCGCAAGCCGCGCGAGCTGGTCTGGGTGTTTGGCTGCGCGATCTTCCTGTGCCTGATGGCCGAGGCCTTCATGGGCTACCTGCTGCCCTGGGGCCAGATGTCGTACTGGGGTGCGCAGGTGATCGTCAACCTGTTCTCGGCCATTCCCTTCATCGGCCCGGACCTGGCGCTGCTGATCCGGGGCGACTATGTGGTGGGCGATGCGACGCTCAACCGTTTCTTCAGTTTCCATGTGATCGCCGTGCCGCTGGTGCTGCTGGGCCTGGTTGCGGCGCATTTGCTGGCCTTGCACGATGTGGGCTCCAACAACCCCGATGGCATCGAGATCAAGGGCCCCAATGCTCCCAAGGATGCGCAGGGCCGGCCGCTCGACGGCGTGCCTTTCCACCCTTACTACACGGTGCATGACCTGTTTGGCGTGGCGGTGTTCCTGTTCATCTTCTCGGCCATCGTGTTCTTTGCGCCGGAGATGGGTGGCTACTTCCTCGAGTACAACAACTTCATCCCGGCCGACCCGCTCAAGACGCCCAACCATATTGCGCCTGTGTGGTATTTCACGCCGTTCTATTCGATGCTGCGTGCCATCACCAGCGAGATGATGGTCGCCTTGTCGGTGATCCTGGTCGCAGCCGTGGCCTATGTCTGCATCAAGACCCGCATGGCCGCCGTCCTCAAGGGCT
Source organism: Comamonas sp. JNW (assembly GCF_003105075.1). NCBI lineage: Bacteria > Pseudomonadati > Pseudomonadota > Betaproteobacteria > Burkholderiales > Comamonadaceae > Comamonas > Comamonas sp. JNW. The sequence continues at coordinate 118,287 of NZ_QETI01000013.1, read as the reverse complement.
TGCTGGTGCTGGTGGCGCTGGGGGTGCTGGCGCTGTTTGGTGCCTTTGCGTTCACCGGCATTGCAGCGCTGGGCGGTATCGACGCCAAGTTCTGGGGTGTGGTGGTGATGGGGCTGGCCGTGATCATCCTGTTCTTTCTGCCCTGGCTGGACCACAGCCCGGTGCGCTCCATCCGCTACCGCCCGCACTGGCACAAGTATGTGTATGCGGTGTTTGTCGTGAACTTCGTGGTGCTCGCCTATCTGGGGGTGCAGCCGCCATCGCCGATTGGCGAAAAGGTCTCCCAGGTAGGTACCTTGTTTTACTTTGGCTTTTTTCTGCTGATGCCCTGGTGGAGCCGCAAAGGCACACCCAAGCCGGTGCCTGAGCGTGTCACCTTCCATGCGCACTGAACCAGAAAGCATCCCACGATGAAAAAAATCATTCTCTCCGCATGCCTGGGTCTGGGTGTGCTTTTAGGGTCCGGTGCCGTGCAGGCGGCCGAAGGCGGTGTGGCCTGGGACAAGTTCAAGCCCGACACGACCAACACCACCTCGCTGCAAAACGGCGCCAAGCTGTTTGTCAACTATTGCCTCAGCTGCCATTCAGCCGCGTTCATGCGCTACAACCGCTTGCAGGACATTGGTCTTACCGAGCAGCAGATCAAGGACAACCTGCTGTTCACCACCGACAAGGTGGGTGAGACCATGAAGGCGGCCATCGATCCCAAGCAGGCCAAGGAGTGGTTTGGCGCCAACCCGCCAGATCTCACCCTGGTCGCGCGCTCACGTGCCAGCCACCAGGGCACCGGTGCCGACTACCTCTACACCTTCTTGCGCACTTTCTACAAGGACGACACCAAGGCCACCGGCTGGAACAACATGGCCTTCCCCTCGGTGGGCATGCCCCATGTGCTCTGGGAGCTGCAAGGTGTGCGCGTGCCGGTCTACCAAGAGGTCGAGGAGCACGGACACAAGACCCAGGTGTTCACCGGCTGGCAGCAGGTCACGCCGGGCAAGATGAACTCCACTGATTTCGATAAGAGTGTGGGTGATTTGGTGAACTATCTACAATGGATGGGTGATCCCAGCCAGAACACCCGCATGCGCGTCGGCGTCGGGGTGCTGATATTTTTGCTGGGACTCATCTTCATCACCTGGCGCCTGAATGCGGCGTTCTGGAAAGACGTGAAGTAAACGTATTTGCGTGCAGCCGGTTCAGTCCCTGTGAGCAGGGCTTGAATTGGGGTAGCCGATTTGTGTAGAGTGGGCGGCATTGACTGCAGTCCACTCTTTTTTGATTTTGAGGAGCCTCTCACCATGATGGTGCTTTATTCGGGAACGACCTGCCCTTTCTCCCACCGCTGCCGCTTTGTGCTGTTTGAAAAGGGGATGGATTTCGAGATCCGTGATGTGGACCTGTTCAACAAGCCCGAAGACATCAGCGTGATGAACCCCTATGGCCAGGTGCCTATCCTGGTCGAGCGCGACCTGATCCTGTACGAGTCGAACATCATCAACGAGTACATCGACGAGCGTTTCCCCCATCCACAGCTGATGCCCGGCGACCCCGTCGAGCGCGCCCGTGTGCGCCTGTTCCTGCTGAACTTCGAAAAAGAGCTGTTCACGCACGTGCACACCTTGGAAGAGCGTGCCGTCAAGGGCAACGAGAAGGCGCTGGAAAAGGCCCGCGCGCAGATCCGTGACCGCCTGACCCAGATGGCGCCGGTGTTCCTGAAGAACAAGTTCATCCTGGGCGAGAACTTCTCGATGCTGGACGTGGCCATTGCCCCGCTGCTGTGGCGCCTGGATTACTACGGCATTGAGCTGTCCAAGAACGCAGCACCGCTGCTCAAGTATGCCGAGCGCATCTTCTCGCGTCCTGCCTATATCGAGGCGCTGACGCCTTCCGAAAAGGTTATGCGCAAGTAAAAACCGCGCCAGCCCCGCCACTGGGCGGGCAGCGTCCGCAGGGCTGTGCTCTGCGGCGCTGGAGCGCGAAGAAAGTGTCCAATGAGTGAAATCCAGACAACATCCACCCAGCCGTACCTGATCCGCGCCTGGGTGGAGTGGTGCAATGACAATGGCCTGACCCCGTACCTGAGTGTTCGCGTGGACAAGACGGTGCTGGTGCCGCGCGAGTTTGTCAAAGACGGCGAAATTGTGCTCAACATCAGCTATGACGCAACGAGTGCGCTCAAGCTGGGCAATGACTACATCGAGTTCACCGCCCGTTTTGGCGGTGTGCCGCGCGACATCATGGTGCCCGTCAGCCGCGTGGTCGCCATTTTTGCGCGTGAAACCGGCCAGGGCATGGGGTTTCCTCCGCCTGAGGACCTGCTCGACGACGACGCCGATATCGCGATGGCTGCGCTCGAAAGCGCGGGTGATGCGGGTGAACCGGCTGGCGAGGCCAACGCTGCGTCTCCGGTGATGCAGGTCGTGACCTCCAGCGACGAGCCTCCGGCGCCTGACGGCAAGTCGCCCGGCCGCGCAGGCAAGGGCGGCAAGCCTTCACTCAAACTGGTCAAATAGGCCTCATTCGGCTTTGTTACGGGCAATCCCGTATAGAATGCCGAGTGTTGCCGGTTTAGCTCAGTTGGTAGAGCAACCGCCTTGTAAGCGGTAGGTCATCAGTTCGATTCCGATAACCGGCACCAGATTCCCAAGCCGTTCCCAGCCAGTGCTGTGAACGGCTTTTTTGCGTCCGGTGGCGTTTAACGGCGCTGGTGGAGTCGCTCAGCGCAGTACTTTGAGGCGAATATCTGCCGTCGGGTAGCCTTTGACGCGCAGATGGGCCGCCATCGCCGGCAGCAGCTGCTTCATTTTGGCAGCGCAGGCATTGTTGGCCACCAGCAGGCACCACTGGTCACCGTCGATCGGGCCGGGCTTGATCGAGGCGCGCAGCATTGGCGGGATCAGCGGCTCCACCAGTTTGAAGCGGGCAGAAGACTCCCGCGTCAAAGCCACGAGGCTCGCCAACGTGGGCGCCTCGCTCGCGGCTTGTTCTACGGTGACGGCGAAATGCCGGCGTTGGGGCTGGATCATGGCTGGATCATGGCTGGGTCATGGCTGGATCATGGCTGGGTCATGGCTGGGTCATGGCTGGGTCATGGCTGGGTCATGGCTGGGTCATGGCTGGGTCATGGCTGGGTCATGGCTGGGTCATGGCTGGGTCATGGCTGGGTCATGGCTGGATAGGGGTGTCAGGGGCAGACCGGGGGCGATAGCCATACATTGCAATGCACCTGCCACAACGCATTCTATTCAGGGTTGTAGAATGTTTTATTCGGCAGGCGTCGTTCCCGGTATTGAAGCCGGGGTCATTGCCTCCATCTGACACAACACTAATCACTAGGAATTCCGGTCGCATGGCAGGGGTGGACGCAAGTGCATTCCCTGGTTGTGTGGTTCTGTTCGCATGGCAACCAATTTCTTCACCAAAATTTTTGGCAGTCGCAATGATCGCCTGCTCAAGCAATACCGCAAGGTCGTCGCTCGCATCAATGCGATGGAGCCGGAGTACGAAAAGCTCAGCGACGAACAATTGCGCGAGAAGACGCAGGAGTTCAAGAACCGCATCGCTGGCGGAGAGTCGCTGGACAATATCCTGCCCGAGGCATTTGCCGTGGTGCGTGAAGGCTCCAAGCGGGTGATGAAGATGCGCCACTTCGATGTGCAGATGCTGGGCGGCATGGCCCTGCATTACGGCAAGATCGCCGAAATGCGCACCGGCGAAGGCAAGACCTTGACGGGTACCTTGCCCGTGTACCTGAACGCGCTGAGCGGCAATGGTGTGCACGTGGTGACGGTCAATGACTACCTGGCCACGCGTGATGCGACCTGGATGGGGCGCCTCTACAACTTCCTGGGTCTGTCGGTGGGTATCAACCTGTCGCAGCTGCCCAAGCATGAGAAGCAGGCCGCCTACAACTCCGACATCACCTACGGTACGAACAACGAGTACGGCTTTGACTACCTGCGCGACAACATGGTGCAAGATGCCAGCGAGCGCGTGCAGCGCCGGCTGAACTTCGCCATCGTCGACGAGGTGGACTCGATCCTGATCGACGAGGCGCGCACGCCCTTGATCATCTCCGGCCAGGCCGAAGACCACACCGCCGCCTACCTGGCGATGCGCGAAGTGGTGCCACTGCTCACGCGCCAGGAAGGCGAAGCCGACCCCCGCACCGGCGAGGGCGTGACCAAGCCGGGCGACTTCACGGTCGACGAAAAGGGCCACCAGATCCACCTGACCGAGCAAGGCTACGAAGCGGCAGAGCGCATTCTGGCTGAAAAGGGCATGCTGGCCGAAGGCGCATCGCTCTACGATCCCGCCAACATCACGCTGGTGCACCAGCTGTACGCCGCACTGCGCGCCCAGCACCTCTACCACCGCGACCAGCACTATGTGGTGCAGGGCGGCGAGGTCGTGATTGTCGATGAGTTCACCGGCCGCCTGATGTCGGGCCGCCGCTGGAGCGAAGGTCTGCACCAGGCCGTTGAAGCCAAGGAAGGCGTGGAAATCCAGGCCGAGAACCAGACCCTGGCATCGATCACCTTCCAGAACTATTTCCGCCTGTACAACAAGCTGGGCGGCATGACCGGTACTGCTGACACCGAGGCCTATGAGTTCCAGGAAATCTACGGTCTGGAAACCGTGGTGATCCCGCCCAACCGCCCCAGCAAGCGCGATGACCAGCTGGACCGCGTCTACAAGACCACGCCCGAGAAGTATGCGGCGGCGATCAGCGATATCCGGGAGTGCTACGAGCGCGGCCAGCCCGTGCTGGTGGGCACGACCTCGATCGAGAACTCGGAAATCATCGACGAGATGCTGAAGAAAGAGAACCTGCCCCACCAGGTGCTCAACGCCAAGCAGCATGAGCGCGAGGCAGACATCATTGCCCAGGCGGGGCGCCCCGGCGTCATCACCATCGCGACCAACATGGCAGGCCGCGGTACCGACATCGTGCTGGGCGGCAATATCGAAAAGCAGATTTCCGCCATCGAGGCCGACGAGTCGCTGTCCGAGACGGAGCGCCGCAACAAGGTCGAAGCCTTGCGCGCCGAGTGGAAGATCGAGCACGACAAGGTGACCGAGCTGGGCGGCCTGCGCATCATCGCGACCGAGCGCCATGAATCGCGCCGTATCGACAACCAGCTGCGTGGCCGTGCCGGCCGCCAGGGTGACCGTGGCTCCTCGCGTTTCTACCTGTCGCTGGACGACCAGCTGATGCGCATTTTCGCGGGCGACCGTGTCAAGGCCATCATGGAGCGCCTGAAGATGCCCGATGGCGAAGCCATTGAAGCGGGCATTGTGACCCGTTCCATCGAAAGCGCGCAGCGCAAGGTGGAAGCGCGCAACTTTGACATGCGCAAGCAATTGCTCGAGTACGACGACGTCGCCAATGACCAGCGCAAGGTCATCTACCAGCAGCGCAACGAGATTCTGGATGCGGTCGACCTGGCTCCGATGATCGACGGCATGCGTGACAGCGCGCTGGCCGATATCGTGCGCCAGTATGTACCCGAGCAGTCCATGGAAGAGCAGTGGGATCTGGCCGGTCTGGAGAAGGTGCTGCGCGAGGAATGGCACATCGACCTGCCACTGCAGCAGCTGCTCGATGGCGCGGAATCGATCTCCGACGAGGAAATCGAAGAGAAGGTCGTTGCCGAAGGCGCACGCCTCTTCAATGACAAGCTGGAGCAGGCGGGCAAGGAGAACTTCATGCAGTTCATGCGTGCGGTGCTGCTGCAGACCCTGGATTCCAGCTGGCGCGACCACCTGGCCGCCTTGGACTACCTGCGCCAGGGCATCCACCTGCGCGGCTACGCCCAAAAGCAGCCCAAGCAGGAATACAAGCGCGAGGCTTTCGAGCTGTTCAGCCAGCTGATCGACCAAGTCAAGACCCAGGTCACCCGCGTGATGATGTCGGTGCAGATCCGCTCGCCTGAGCAGCTCGATGAAGCGACCGAGCAGCTGGAGCAAAGCAACGACCGCACGGCCCATGTGACCTACAGCGGCCCCGACGAGTCGGGCGACGCCGAGTCCAGCGAGCCGCTGGCGCTGCCTGAAGGCGTGCGTGTGGCCCGCAATGATCCATGCCCATGCGGCAGTGGCAAGAAATACAAGCTCTGCCACGGTAAACTCGCATAAATTACCGGATTGCTTCACCACAACGGGCTTTGACTGGTTCATCGCCCGTTTTTTTCATGGTTTCAAGGAAAAGACTGATATGCCCGTCAATTTGAAAGCCCCAATAGCGCAGGACCTGGCTCCTGTCGCCGGTATTCGCATTGGTGTGACGGAGGCCGGCGTGCGCAAGGCCAACCGCAAGGATGTGACGGTGTTCTTGCTGGACGAGGGCAGCCATGTCGCTGGCGTGTTCACCAAGAACCGCTTTTGTGCCGCGCCGGTGCAGATCTGCCGTGAACACCTGGCCAGCCACAGCCAGTCGATACGCGCCATCGTCATCAACACCGGCAATGCCAATGCCGGCACCGGCGCCGATGGCCTGGCCCGTGCCCACGCCACCTGCGATGCGCTGGCAGGCCTCTTGAAGATCGATGCCCAGCAAGTGCTGCCGTTCTCGACCGGCGTGATCATGGAGCCGCTGCCAGTGGACCGCATCACTGCGGGCCTGCCTGCCGCCATTGCCGATGCGCAGCCGGGCCACTGGGCCAAGGCCGCTGAAGGCATCATGACCACCGACACCTTGCCCAAGGCGTTTTCCGCCTCGGCCACCGTGGGCGGCAAGACGGTGCAGATCACCGGCATCAGCAAGGGCGCGGGCATGATTCGCCCCAATATGGCGACCATGCTGAGTTTTCTGGGCACCGACGCAGCCATCAGCCCCGAGCTGATGCCGGCGCTGGCCAAAACCCTGGCCGACCAGTCGTTCAACCGCATCACCATCGATGGTGACACCTCGACCAATGACTCCTTTGTCGTGGTCGCTACCAACCAGGCCGGCAATGCCCCGATCAGCGACTGGAACACCACCGATGGCCAAGCCTTGATGGCTGCGCTGCGCGAAGTGGCACAAAAGCTGGCGCAAGCGATTGTGCGCGACGGCGAAGGCGCCACCAAGTTCATCCAGATCGAGGTCGAGCAAGGCCGTACCGAAGAAGAATGCCGCCTGGTGGCCTATGCGATTGCGCATTCGCCGCTGGTCAAAACGGCTTTCTTTGCTAGCGACCCCAACCTGGGACGCATTCTGGCTGCTGTGGGCTATGCCGGTATCGAGGACCTGGACCAGACCCAGATCGAGCTGTACCTGGACGATGTGCATGTGGCCACCCAGGGCGGCCGCAACCCGGCCTACCAGGAGGCCGATGGCCAGCGCGTGATGAAGCAGCAGGAGATTGTGGTGCGCGTGCAGCTGGGCCGTGGCAACGCATCCACCCAGCTGTGGACCTGCGACCTGAGCCACGACTATGTGAGCATCAACGCGGACTACCGCTCCTGATACCGCTTGGCCAGCGCGCTGGACTGCCCCCAAGCAGGGCGGGGTCCGGCCCCGCTGGCATCCCAACCCTGTGCGTCTGGATACCATGACCGAGTCTTCCCACTCTTCCCTCTCCCCGCTTGAGCGCCTGGTGCAGCGCGCCGAGCAGCTGATGCAGCGCATCGAGTCCGTCCTGCCCCAGGCGCTGCAGGCGCCGGCCGACTGGAGTGATGCCATTGCCTGGCGCTACCGCAAGCGGGCCAATGGCTGTGGCGTGCTGGAGCCGGTGCGCCATGTCGGGGCGATGTCCTTGTCCGACCTGCAGAACATCGACGGGCAAAAAGAGAAGATTGCGCGCAACACCGAGCAGTTTGTGCAAGGCAGCACCGCCAACAATGTGCTGCTGACGGGCGCGCGCGGTACTGGCAAGTCGTCCCTGATCCGCGCCTGCCTGCATGCCTATGCGCCCCAGGGCCTGCGCCTCATCGAGGTGGACAAGGCCGATCTCACCGACCTGCCTGATATCGTCGATGTGGTCGCTGGCCGGCCCGAGAAATTCATCATCTACTGCGATGACCTGAGTTTTGAAGAGGGCGAGCCCGGCTACAAGGCGATGAAGTCGATCCTGGATGGCTCGGTCTCTGCGGCCACACCGAATGTGCTGGTCTATGCGACCAGCAACCGGCGCCATCTGCTGCCCGAGTACATGACCGACAACCTGGCCCAGCAAAAGGGCGAGAACGGCGAGATCCACCCCGGCGAAGTGGTGGAAGAGAAGATTTCGCTGTCCGAGCGTTTTGGCCTGTGGGTGAGTTTCTACCCGTTCAGCCAGGACGAGTACCTGCGCGTAGTGGGCCAGTGGCTCTCAGCGCTGGGTGTGGCGGAGGCGGATATCGAGGCTGCCCGGCCCGAGGCCCTGGTCTGGGCGCTGGAGCGCGGCTCGCGCAGCGGCCGGGTGGCCCACCAGTTTGCCCGTGACTGGGCTGGCCGCAGCCACCGCGAGGTGCAAGGTCGCCAGAAAATTGCCGATGTGGCCGACCTGGGCGAAGAGGCCCAGGATTGAATATACCGGGCTGCTGTGCTGGCAGCCCATGAAGACCTATGAGCCAGACTGATACCACCGAGACCCGCAGCCACACCGAAGTGGCTGTGGGCGTGCTGATCCGCGAAAGTGACAATGCCCTGCTGATAACCAGCCGCCCCCTGGGCAAGCCCCGCGCGGGCTGGTGGGAGTTTCCCGGCGGCAAGCTCGAAGCGGGCGAGACCGTCGAAGAGGCGCTGCGCCGTGAGCTGGTCGAGGAGCTGGGCATCCGCATCGACAACTGCATCGCCTGGAAGGTGACCGAGCACGACTACAGCCATGCGCTGGTGCGCTTGCACTGGTGCAAGGTGACGCAGTGGTCGGGTGATTTTGAGATGCGTGAAGGCCAGCAGATGTCCTGGCAGCAGTTGCCGCTAACGGTGAGCCCGGTGCTGGAAGGCTCCTTCCCGGTGCTGCAATGGCTGAGCGAGGAGCGTGGGCTGCCTTTTGATGCGGACGCCTATGTGCAGGCGGCGCAAGCTGCAGTGAAATAAGCAACGGCAGCACCGCCAAGTGCTGCGGTTGCTAAACGTCGGGGGGCTCAGTCTTCCAGCCGGGGATCACCGTAGGGCTGGTCCAGCGGTGGCGATTGGGCGGGCACCCGAAAATCCTCATTGCCCCAGGCGCCCAGGTCAATGAGCTTGCAGCGCTCGCTGCAAAAAGGGCGAAACCGGTTGCTGCGTGCAAAGCTGGAAGGGCCGCCACACTGGGGACACTGGATGCTGGGGAGTGCGTTGTCTGCGGAAGAACTCATGCAGGCATTGTAGGGTGCCTGCGGGCTGGCGCGATGGCTACGCGGTCTTCAGGCGCAGAGCACCATCTCGTACTGGCCATCCTGTGTGGTCAACGCCAGCTGCCCGCTGTCGGTCTTTTGCAGCATGCGTATCGAGATCATCAGGCGGTTGCCGCTGATCTCGGGCACGAGGCTGGAGCTGGGGTCGATCTTGAGGCGCAGCAGCTGGTAGATGCGGCCCTGGGGCAGGTTCTGCTGGAACTGGCCGCGCACGGTTGCAATGCGCTGCGGCGCACCCGCATCCCGAAAGAGCCGCAGCAGCAAGATGAGGGCGCTGGCCAGCGGCGCAAAACAGGCCGTCCAGCCCTGCAGATCGGTGCGGCGGCTGTTGCTGTCGGCATGCAGCCAGGCGTGGTAGCTGGGCAGGTCAAAGGTGCAGGTGCCGCCAGGGATGCCGGTGCGGTTACGGATGGCCATCAGCCACTCGTTCTCGATCAGCAGCTGGCTGGGCTTGCCGTTCTGGGCCCGCAACTCGCTGTGGGCAGCGTCGATCTGGCCAATCACCTTGTCGAGCATGTCCACGGCGATCATCGGGTTGTCGCGGTAGGCATTGAACTGCTGGCGCTGGCGTTCGAGGTCCTTGAGCAGGTCGGTCTTGAGGTCGCTGCGGGAGGCCACATCCATCACCTCGAACAAGGTGGTGATGGCGAAATGGTGGTCGATGTCCGTGTCGCGCTGCAGGAGTACGTCAAGCCGGCGCAGCAGGTACTCCAGGCGGAGATAGGCTCGCACACGTTCGTTGAAGGGGTACTCGTAAATTATCACGGATCAGTCGGGCTGCAGAGGGCGGTAGTTCGCTATCAATTCATTGTATAGGTCGAATACGGCCTCGCCTAGCGCTTGTAACGACAGCGTTTCATTCCACAGCACCCAATCGGCCTTGCGCAGGCGCTGCAGCCGGCTCGCTTGCTGGGCCATGATGGCCTCGATCGCTGACGCGGCCAGCTGGTTTCGCTGCTGCACGCGGGCTATTTGCGTGCTCTCCAGGCAATCGACCACGATCACCTGGTCCAGGCGTGGGCTCCACTGGCTGGACTCGGCCAGCAGCGGGATATCGAAGATTACCAGGGGCGCATTGGTGGCGCTGCAGGCATGCTGGTACTGCTGGTCAATCTGTTGGCGGATCAAGGGGTGCAAGATCGCTTCGAGCAGTGCCTTGTAGGCGGGATCGCGAAAGGCGGCTTCGCGCATCTGTGCGCGGTCGAGCGCACCGTCCGCATCGACAAAGTGGGCACCCATCTGCGCCGCAATCGGGGCGATGGCCGCGCCGCCCGGCAGCGTGAGCTCGCGGGCAATGCGGTCGGCATCGATCACATGGCAGCCCCATTGGGCAAAGCCCTGGGCGACGGTGCTTTTGCCGCTGCCAATGCCCCCGGTGATGCCAATGCGCGGCCGCATATCAGGGTTGCAACAGGCGGTCGACGATACCGGTGCCGAACCACATGACCAAGAAGCCGGCACCTGCGAGAAAGGGGCCAAAGGGGATATAGCCGCCTTCGCGCAGGTTGGAAAAGATCTTCATGGCAATGCCGATCACCGCGCCCACCACCGACGAAAACAGTGCAATAGGTATCAGCGCTTGCCAGCCAAACCAGGCGCCCAGCGCAGCCAGTAGCTTGAAATCACCATAGCCCATGCCTTCCTTGCCGGTCAGCAGCTTGAAGGCCCAGTAAATGAGCCAGAGCGCCAGGTAGCCAATGGCGGCACCAAACAGCGAGTCCTTGAGCGGCACATCGATCCAGCCCATCGCACTGGCCAGCAAGCCTGCCCAGAGCAGCGGCAAGGTCAGGTCATCGGGCAGCAGGGTCGTGTCCCAGTCGATCAGCGCCGCAGTCAGCAGCACCGATGCAAAAAAGCACCAGGCCAGGCCCGTGGCGCCCAGGCCCCAGCGGTGGATGCAGTAGGCCCAGAGCAGGCTGTTGGCGATTTCTACGACGGGGTAGCGGGCAGAAATACGCGCTTTGCACTGGCTGCAGCGCCCCTTCAGAAAAAGCCAGCTGACCACGGGCACGTTCTCGTACCAGCGGATCTGGTGGCTGCAATGGGGGCAGCGTGAGGCGGGGGTCCAGAGGTTAAAGCGGTCTGTTTTGGTTTCCACCGCAGGCGCTGCCTGCGGTGCTTGGGTACTGTCCGTAGCTGCCAGCATGTCCTGGGCATCACGCCGCCATTGGCGCTCCAGCATCAGCGGCAGGCGGTGCACCACCACATTCAAAAAGCTGCCCACCAGCAGGCCCAGCAGGGCAAACAGCCCTGTGTTCAATTGCGCTTCTGACATGCTTACACCACCTGGCCCAGCTTGAAGATCGGCAGGTACATCGACACCACAATGCCGCCGATGATCGTGCCCAGAAACACGATGATGATGGGCTCCATCAGGCTGGACAGGCCGGCAACGGCCTCGTCCACCTCGGCTTCGTAAAAGTCTGCCGCTTTGCCCAGCATATGGTCGATGGAGCCGGATTCCTCACCGATCGCGCACATCTGCAGCACCATCGAGGGGAACACATGGGCATCCGACATGGCGACTGTGAGGCTGGTGCCGGTAGAGACCTGCGCCTGGATCTTCTCGGTTGCCACCGCAAACACGGCATTGCCGGAGGCGCCACCGACCGAGTCCAGCGCTTCGACCAGGGGAACACCAGCTGCAAACATGGTCGACAAGGTGCGCGTCCAGCGTGCCACGCAGGATTTTTCAATCAAGGGGCCAAAGATCGGCACCTTCAGCAGCCAGCGGTCCATGGTGCGCTGCATTTTCTCGCTGCGCTTCCAGGCCTGCAAAAAGAAGTAGATGCTGCCGCCAATGCCAAAAAAGATCAGGTACCAGTAACTGACAAAGAAATCACTGATGGCCATCACGATCAAGGTGGGGCCGGGCAGGTCGGCGCCAAACGACGTGAAAACCTCTTTGAACGCCGGAATCACAAAGATCATGATGATGGCCACCACGACAAAGGCGACGATGATCACCGAAGTCGGGTACATCAGGGCCGAGCGGATCTTGCTCTTGATGGCCTCGGTCTTTTCCATGTAGGTGGCCAAGCGGTCGAGCAGGCCTTCCAAAATACCGGCTGCCTCACCGGCCTCGACGAGGTTGCAATACAGCGCATTGAAGTACATCGGATGGCGGCGAAAGGCGGTGCTCAGTGACGAGCCCGACTCCACATCGCTGCGTACATCGTTGAGCAGCTTGGTCACGCTGGGGTTGGTGCTGCCCCGGCCGACAATGTCAAAAGCCTGCAGCAAAGGCACACCGGCCTTCATCATCGTGGCCAGCTGGCGCGTGAACAAGGCGATGTCCTTGGGCTTGATGCGCTTGCCCGAGCGCATGCGGCGCTTTTTGATCTTGGACGGCAAAATGCCCTGCCGGCGCAGCGACGCGATGACCTGGTTTTCTCCACCCGCGCGGGACTCGCCGCGCACGATCTTGCCGTTGCGGTCCTTGCCTTCCCACTCATAAACGGCTTCGTTCGATGTTTTCTTGTTGACTGTGGTTGCCATTTATCCCTGCCCTCATTGCTTTATTCGTTGGTGACGGCTAAGACCTCTTCGAGTGAGGTCAGTCCCTTTTTGACTTTGTGCAGGCCTGACGTGCGCAAGGAGCGGACATTTTCTATGTCGGCTTGCTCGGCGATTTCCAGTGCGCTGCCATCGCGCAAGATGATGCGCTGTGTTTCTTCGGAGATGGGCATCACCTGGTAGATGCCCAGGCGGCCCTTGTAGCCATTGTTGCAGGCGTCGCAGCCAACGGGCTCGTAGGGCATCCAGGTGCCATCCAGGTCCTCTTCCTTGAAGCCCGCTTCCAGCAGCGCTTCATGGGGGATTTCGGTGGGGCGCTTGCAGATCGGGCAGAGCTTGCGTGCCAGGCGCTGCGCGGTGATCAAGATCACGCTCGACGCGATATTGAAGGGCGCGATCCCCATATTGCGCATACGCGTCAAGGTGGTGGGGGCGTCGTTGGTGTGCAGGGTCGACAGCACCAAGTGACCGGTCTGCGCCGCCTTGATGGCGATGTCGGCCGTCTCGAGGTCACGGATTTCACCGACCATGATGATGTCGGGATCCTGGCGCAGAAAGGACTTGAGCGCGGTCGCAAAGGTCAGACCGGCCTTTTCATTGACATTGACCTGGTTGACCCCGGGCAGGTTGATTTCCGACGGGTCTTCGGCAGTCGCTATATTGACCGCTGGCGTATTGAGAATATTCAGGCAGGTGTAGAGCGACACGGTCTTGCCCGAACCCGTGGGCCCCGTGACCAGAATCATGCCGTAAGGGCGCTTGATGGCGCTGAGCAGGCGCTCCTTCTCTTCGGGCTCATAGCCCAGTGCATCAATGCCCAGCTTGGCGCTGCTCGGATCGAGAATACGGATCACGATCTTTTCGCCAAACAAGGTGGGCAAGGTGCTGACCCGGAAATCGATCACCCGATCCGCGCCGATCTTGAGCTTCATGCGGCCGTCCTGCGGCACGCGCTTTTCCGAGATATCCAGGCGCGAGATCACCTTGATCCGCGATGCCAGCTTGTCCTTGATGCCCGGGGGCGGCGAAGCGATTTCGCGCAGCTCTCCATCGATGCGAAAGCGGATGCGGTACTGGTGCTCATAGGGTTCGAAATGCAAGTCCGATGCACGCATATTGAAGGCATCGATCAGCATCTTCTGCAAAAACTTGACGATGGGCGCATCTTCGACCTCATCTCCGTCATTGCTCGCGGTGTCGGTGTTTACCGACTCATCATCAATCTCGAATTCATTGAGGTTGACATCGCCGGTGATCATGTCCTGGATGTTGTCGCCGCCCTTTTTCGCAACAGACTCCAGCGCCTTGACCAGCTTGGAATGTTCTGCAATCACCCAGTCCACGCTCAGCTGGGTGGAGAACTTGATCTGCTCGGCCACCGAGTGGTCGGTCGGGTCGGCGGTAACGACGATCAGCCGGTTGCCGCGTTTGGCCAGGGGAATGATCTTATTGCTGAGCGCCAGTTTGGGATCAAGCAAACCTGTTGCCAGCCGGGTCAAATCGATAGCATCGAGGTCGACCAGCGGCGCGCCATAGACCGTCGAGATGATGCTGGCTACATCGCTGCCGGAGACGGCACCACTGGCCACCAGCTCTCCAATGAAGCTGTTCTTGCTTTTGAGACTGGTGGCGTACAAGGCCTCCGCCTTGGCAACAGGAAGCTTTCCACTGGCTACCAGCGCTCTGGCAATGCCGGGGAGGGCGACGGCTTTGGGGGGGGTGTTGATGTCAGGCATGTAAAGGGAAGACGCCTATCGTCGATAGCCTCGCTGCGTAATCCGGCAAACTGTAGCAGTTGTTCGGAGATTTAACAAAGAAATGCACCCTGCAGGCCGCGCCACTGCAGTGGATCTGCGACAGTCTGCACGGTACCCTTGGCCCATGTGCACTCGCCTTGGTGCTTACTCTCGGCGGTCCAGCAACTGCGAGGCCAGTGTGGTCAGTGCCTGGGTGTAGGCATTGCTGGGCAATAAAGCCAGACAGTCGATGGCCTCCTGGGCCTGCAGCGCAGCCGCTGCCCGCGTGGCTTGCAGCGAGCCGGTGTCCTTGACGACCTGCACGATATGGGTCATATGCGGGGTGGAGCCCTGCTCAATCGCGCTGACAATCATCTGCCTATCATCGGCGCTGGCGCGCTGCATGGCAATGATCAGGGGCAGGGTGACCTTGCCTTCGCGCAAATCATCGCCAATATTCTTGCCCATTACGGTAGTGTCGCCGTCATAGTCCAGTGCGTCGTCAATCACCTGGAAGGCCGTGCCCAGCGAGCGGCCATAGTTGGCGCAGGCCTCCTCCAGCGCTGCGGGTGCGTCCGTCAGCACGGCAGCAAGGCGGGCGCTGGCCTCGAAGAGCTTGGCGGTTTTGGAGCGGATGACGGAGAGGTAGCCAGCCTCGTCGAGATCGACATTGTGGGTGTTGATCAGCTGCTGCACCTCGCCCTCGGCAATGATGTTGGTCGCCTCCGACAGGATCTGCATGACGCGCATGCTGTCGGCATCAACCATCATCTGGAAGGCGCGTGAGTGCAGAAAATCACCGACGAGCACACTGGCGGCATTGCCAAAGCTCTCGTTGGCGGTAGGTTTGCCGCGCCGCATCGTGGACTCGTCCACCACATCGTCGTGCAGCAAGGTGGCGGTGTGGATGAACTCGACCACCGCCGCCAGGTTGAAATGCTGCTCGCCCCGGTACTCCAGCGCGCCGGCCACCAGCAGCAGCAGTGCCGGGCGCAGGCGCTTGCCGCCCGCCGAGATGATGTAGTGCGATACCTCGCCGATCAGTGGAACGGAGGAGCTCAGGCGCCTGGCAATCACGGCATCCACCTGCCGCATATCTCCGGCGACGAGGCTCAAGGGGTTGGACGGGTTGGGAGTGTTGGACTCGGACAAGGCGGCTATCTCGGCATTTTATGGATATCGCATTATAGAAACGAGAGCAGCGCCACTTGCAGACATGCCCGGTTGTCCGTCTCGGGGATGCGCTTTCTGGCCCGGTTGTGGTGCAAAAGCGTGCAGGGTTTGCGTCTTTTCAGACCCCGTGCTACAATCTTCGGCTCTTGCGAAATTTCTTTGCAAGCTATCCCCTTTTTAGAGGTTCTTATGTACGCGGTCATAAAAACCGGTGGCAAACAGTATCGTGTTGCTTCCGGCGAAAAAATCAAGGTAGAACAGATCGCTGCGGACGTAGGCCAAGAAATCGTGATCGACCAGGTTCTGGCAGTCGGCGACGGCGCAGAGTTGAAGGTTGGTACGCCCTTGGTGTCCGGAGCAACTGTGACGGTTACGGTAGTAGCCCACGGCAAGCACGACAAGGTGCGCATTTTCAAGATGCGTCGTCGTAAGCACTATCAAAAGCGCCAAGGCCATCGCCAGCAGTTCACTGAGCTGCAAATCGGTGCGATTGCAGCTTAACAGGAGCTATATCTCATGGCACAGAAAAAAGGCGGCGGCTCTACGCGCAACGGACGTGATTCCAAGCCAAAGATGCTGGGTGTGAAGGCTTTCGGTGGTCAATTGATCAGCGCCGGTTCGATCATCGTGCGTCAACGCGGCACCAAGTTCCACCCCGGCACCAATGTCGGCGTGGGCAAGGACCACACCTTGTTTGCTCTGGTGGACGGCCACGTGTCGTTCGAAACCAAGGGCGCTTTGTCCAAGCACACGGTGAGCATCACCAAGGCTGCTTAAGACAAGACAAGTGTCTTGAAGGCCTTCATTGGCCTTGTCCAAAGCCCCGCGCAGTCGGGGCTTTGGTGTTTTTGGGCCGGACCGCCTGGCGCCTCGGTGCGACAATAGCGGTTTTGGCAAGGCTGCATGTATCGGTATGCAGCAGAACAATTCCCGTAATTCCTGTACCAGGGCGGGTGGATAACGACCATGAAATTCGTAGATGAAGCGTTTATTGACATTGCAGCTGGCGATGGTGGCAATGGCTGTGTGTCGTTCCGCCATGAAAAGTACAAGGAATTCGGTGGCCCCGATGGCGGCGACGGCGGCCGCGGCGGCCATGTGTACGCGCTGGCCGATGTCAACCTCAACACCCTGATCGATTACCGCTACTCGCGCCGCCACGAGGCCGAGCGCGGTGAGCACGGCAAGGGATCGGACATGTTCGGCAGCGCGGGCAAGGACATCACCTTGCACATGCCGGTGGGCACGATCATCACCGATGCGCAAACGGGCGAAGTGCTGTTTGAGCTGCTCAACCCGGGCGAGGTCATCACCATCGCCAAGGGCGGTGACGGCGGTTTTGGCAACCTGCGTTTCAAGAGCGCAATCAACCGTGCGCCGCGCCAGAAGACCCCGGGCTGGAAAGGCGAGCGCCGCAACCTGAAGCTGGAGCTCAAGGTGCTGGCCGATGTGGGCCTGCTGGGCATGCCCAATGCCGGCAAGTCGACCTTTATCTCGGCGGTCTCCAACGCCCGCCCCAAGATTGCCGACTACCCCTTCACCACCTTGCACCCGAACCTGGGCGTGGTGCGCGTGGGGCCGGAAAAGAGCTTTGTGGTGGCCGACATTCCTGGCCTCATCGAAGGCGCCTCGGACGGTGCCGGCCTGGGCCACCAGTTCCTGCGCCACCTGCAGCGCACGCGCTTGCTGCTGCATATTGTGGATCTGGCACCGTTTGACGAGGGCGTGGACCCTGTCGCGCAGGCCAAGGCGATTGTCGGCGAGCTCAAGAAGTACGACGAGGAGCTCTACAACAAGCCGCGCTGGCTGGTGCTCAACAAGCTGGACATGGTGCCCGGCGACGAGCGGGTCGCCAAGGTCAAGGATTTTGTCAAGCGCTACAAGTGGAAGGGCCCGGTCTACGAGATCTCGGCGCTGACCCGCGAGGGCTGCGAGCCGCTGATCAAGGAGATCTTCCAGTTCGTGCACAAGATGCAAAAGGCCGAGCAGGAGCCCCAAGAGGTCGATCCGCGCTTTGCGGCAGGCGCCGAGCAGGATGCGCCCGACTTCTCGGACGACCCGCGCTTTTCGTCGCCGGACTGAGTGGCAACCCTTGCACCCTAGATTTCTCATTGTTGGATAGCTGCTTGCGCTTGCCAGGCGGGCGCAATGCCGGAAAAAGCAAAAATGGCATCGAATGTTCTGCGCGACGCACGTCGCATCGTCGTCAAAGTCGGCTCCAGTCTGGTCACCAACGAAGGCAAGGGCCTCGATGAAGGCGCCATCACCGAATGGAGCCGCCAGCTCGCCGCGCTGGTGCATGGCGAGGGCGGGGCCAAGCGCGAAGTGATCATGGTCTCCAGCGGCGCGGTGGCCGAGGGCATGAAGCGCCTGGGCTGGCAGCAGCGTCCCAAGGAGATCCATGAGCTGCAGGCGGCAGCGGCTGTCGGCCAGATGGGCCTGGTGCAGATGTACGAGACCAAGCTGCGCGAGCAAAACCTGGGCAGCGCCCAGGTGCTGCTGACCCATGCCGACCTGGCCGACCGCGAGCGCTACCTCAATGCCCGCGTCACCTTGCTGACCTTGCTGCAGCTGGGGGTGGTGCCGGTCATCAACGAAAACGACACGGTGGTCAACGACGAAATCAAGTTTGGCGACAACGACACCCTGGGTGCGCTGGTGGCCAACCTGGTCGAGGCCGACGCGCTGGTGATTCTGACGGACCAGAAGGGCCTCTACACCGCCGATCCCCGCAAGAACCCGGACGCCCAATTTGTGCACGAGGCGCAAGCGGGTGACCTGAAGCTCGAAGCGATGGCCGGTGGTGCCGGCTCCGGTATTGGCAAGGGCGGCATGCTCACCAAGATCCTGGCCGCCAAGCGCGCGGCTGGCTCGGGCGCATCCACGGTGATTGCCTGGGGGCGCGAGCAGAATGTGCTGCTGCGCCTGGCCGCAGGTGAGGCCATCGGCACCTTGCTGGTCGCCGATACCCACAAGAACCAGGCGCGCAAGCAGTGGATGATGGACCACCTGCAGATGCATGGCTATGTGACGGTGGACGAAGGCGCTGCCCTGAAGCTGCGCAGCGACGGCAAGAGCTTGCTGCCCATCGGCATGGTGAGCGTGCATGGTGAGTTCTCGCGCGGCGAGGTGATTGGCGTGCGCGACCCGCAAGGCGTGGAGCTGGCACGCGGCCTGGCCAACTACAGCAGCGCCGAGGCGCGGCGCCTGTGCCGCAAGCCATCGTCAGAATTTGAGCAACTGCTGGGCTACACCGGTGAGCCCGAGATGCTGCACCGTGACAACATGGTATTGACGGGGCATTGATCGGGGCCCGCTAAGCCCGTTTGGCCTGTTTGGCCCGACAGGGCCTGCGGCGGCGGATCACACGAGCGCCGTGCAAGCACAAAAAAGCGTCCCTCGGGACGCTTTTTGCATGTAGCCACCGGTCAGCCGTCAGCCATTGTCAGCCGTTTTGCTGCGGGTCACGCCCGGCATTGCCCGGGTCCGGGTCAAAGCTGGCGCCGGGCGGCATCTCCATCTCCTGCATCATGCGCAGCGGAGAGTGGTAGCTCACCACCGTGGTGGTCGTCACCGACACCTGCAAGGTCTCGGTCAGCGCCGGGTCTGGCTCATGCGGCTCACCATCGCGCGCACGCGCATTACTGCGCAAATAGCGGTTACGCGGATCGTTGCGTGGCACAAAACGCGACAGCTCGGTCAAGGCCATTTCGTAGACGCCGCGCTTGAATTCCACCACCACATCGAGCGGCACCCAGTAGTCATTCCAGCGCCATGCATCAAACTCCGGGTGGTTGGTGGCGCGCAGATTCAGGTCCCAGTCGTGGCCTGTTAACTGGAGCAAAAACCAAATCTGCTTTTGTCCGCGATAATAGCCCCTGGCATCGCGGCGGATGAAGCGTTCGGGCACCTCGTACCGTAGCCAATCCCGCGTTCTAGCCACAATACGTACATGCTCCGGTCGCAAGCCCACTTCCTCATGCAGCTCTCGAAACATCGCCTGCTCGGGGGTTTCTCCACGGTCAATACCACCCTGCGGAAACTGCCAGCTATGGGTGCGGATGCGCTTGCCCCAAAACACCTGATTGCGCTGGTTGAGCAGGATGATGCCGACGTTTGGCCTAAAGCCATCTCGGTCCAGCATAATCTAACCCCAATTTTTTAAACTGTGTCCATTATGCCTGCGCCTTGAAGCCATCTTCAAGGGGGCAACTACTAGGTCCATTGTCATAGACTATGAAAGCTTCGCAATTTCTCATCTCGACCCTGAAAGAAGCGCCTGCGGACGCTGAAATCGCCAGCCACCAGCTGATGACGCGCGCCGGCATGATCAAGAAGCTTGGCGCCGGCATCTACAACTACATGCCGATGGGTCTGCGCGTGATCCGCAAGGTCGAGGCCATCGTGCGCGAAGAGATGAACCGCGCCGGCGCCATCGAGGTGACCATGCCCGTGGTGCAGCCCGCCGAGCTGTGGCAGGAGACTGGCCGCTTTGACAAGATGGGCGCCGAGCTGCTGCGCATCCAGGACCGCCACGCGCGTGACTTTGTCATCCAGCCTACCAGCGAGGAGGTGGTGACCGACATCGCGCGCCAGGAGTTCAAGAGCTACAAGCAGCTGCCCAAGAACCTCTACCAGATTCAGACCAAGTTCCGCGACGAGCGCCGTCCCCGCTTTGGCCTGATGCGGGGCCGCGAGTTCATCATGAAGGACGCCTATTCCTTCGACAAGGACCGCGACGCCGCCCAGATCAGCTACCAGACCATGCGCGCTGCCTACAAGCGCATCTTTGACCGTTTTGGCCTGCAGTACCGCGCCGTGCGTGCGGACAGTGGCGCCATCGGCGGCGACCTGAGCGAAGAGTTCCAGGTGATTGCCGCGACCGGCGAGGACGCGATTGTCTACTGCCCCAACAGCGACTACGCCGCCAATATCGAAAAGGCTGAAAGCCTGGCGCCCACCCAGCCCCGTGCGGCTGCCGTGCAGGCCATGACCAAGACGGCTACGCCTGGCAAGAGCACCTGCGCCGATGTGGCCCAGCTGCTGAACCTGCCGCTGGCCAACACCGTCAAATCGCTGGTGCTGGCCACCGACGAGACCAATGACAAGGGCGACATCCTGGGCTCGCAGGTCTGGCTGCTGCTGCTGCGCGGCGACCATGACATGAACGAGATCAAGGTCGGCAAGGTCGAGGGCCTGGCCAACTTCCGTTTTGCGACAGTGAGTGAGATCGAGGAGCACTTTGGCTGCCAGCCGGGCTACCTGGGCCCGATCGGCCTGCAAAAGCCCGTCAAGCTCGTGGTGGACCGCGATGTCGCCGTGATGGCCGACTGGGTCTGCGGCGCCAACGAGGCCGACTACCACCTGACCGGTGTGAACTGGGGCCGTGACCTGCCCGAGCCGGCCGTGGTCGCCGATCTGCGCAATGTGGTGGCGGGCGACCTGTCGCCAGACGGCCAGGGCGAGCTGGCCATCGAGCGTGGTATCGAGATCGGCCATGTGTTCTACCTGGGCACCAAGTACTCCAAGGCGATGAAGGCCACCTTCCTGGCCGAAAATGGCAAGCCCAGCGAGTTCGAAATGGGCTGCTACGGCATTGGCGTGACCCGCTTGCCAGCAGCCGCCGTGGAGCAGAACCACGACGAGCGCGGCATCATTTGGCCGGACGCGATTGCCCCCTTCACCGTGGTGATCTGCCCCATCGGCATGGACCGCAGCGAAGCAGTCAAGACTGCGGCTGAAAAGCTACACGCGGACTTGTTGGCTGCTGGCGTCGATGTGATACTGGACGACCGCGGCGAGCGCCCGGGCGCGATGCTGGCCGATTGGGAGCTGATTGGCGTGCCGCACCGCGTGGTGCTGGGCGACCGGGGCCTGCAAGAAGGCATGGTCGAGTACCAGCAGCGCCGCGAGACCGCCGCCACCAAGGTGCCTGTGGACGAGGTGTTCAGCTTCCTCACCAGCCGCCTGGCCTGATGCGGGCCATGGGCTGCACGCGCAGCCCCTGCCGCAGGCACAGCACAAATACAGTCACAGAGGGATCGATCGAGGATGTCAGGCTCACGCATTGCTTTACCTGCGGGCGTATCACGCCGCGCGGCCATGGCATCGTTGCTGGCCGGGCCAGGCGCCTGGCTGGCTGCGCCGCAGGCTGCGCTGGCCGGTGGCCAGTTGGAAGAGCCCCTGATCGACTCGGTGCGCTCGGCACTCACGGCAGCGATCGGCAGCGCCGCGCCACCGGAGCCGGTGTTTGTCTCGACCGAGGCCAAGATCGTCTACCTGCGCTGGTTGGGCGCGATGAGCGACCGCCTGCGCCGGCGCAAACCGGACTGGGAAGTGCGCCGCGATTTTCTGCAGACCGTCTGGTACGAGGCTCGGCGTGCGCGCCTCGATGAATCGCTGGTGCTGGGCCTGATCCAGGTCGAGAGCGGATTTCGCAAGTTCGCGATGTCCAATGTCGGGGCTCGCGGTTACATGCAGGTGATGCCGTTCTGGACCCGGGTGATCGGCGATGGCGACCCGGCCAAGCTGTTCCATATGCAGACCAATCTGCGCTTTGGCTGCGTGATTTTGCGCCACTACCTGGACCGCGAGAAGGGCGATTTGTTCATGGCGCTGGGCCGCTACAACGGCAGCCGTGGCAAGGACACCTACCCCAACCTGGTCTACGGCGCGCAGCGCCAGTGGCTGTTCGAGAACAAGGTCGAAGCCTGAAGACGAAGGTCCGCGGCGCCTGCCAGCGCTGCCGCACAAAGATAGCCACCGCATGCGGTGGCTTTTTCATCGGGCTAAAGGCTTGGTAGGTGTCAGGCGACCAGGCTGCCAGTGGCCGGCGGCAGCGGTGAATCGGGCACCTTGTTGGGGTCCACGATGGTGACCAGCACCTGGTCGATGCGGTAGCTGTCCACGTCCATCACCTCGAACTGGTACTTGCCCCAGACCACCTTGTCGGTGCGGCGCGGGATGCGGCGCAGCATCACCATCAAGAAGCCGCCCAGGGTCTCGTACTCGTCGGAATGCGGCAGGTCGTCCAGCAGCAAGGTTCGCTCCACATCCTCGATGGGGGTGATGCCGTCGATCAGCCACGAGGTCTCGTCGCGGCGCACGATCAGCTCCTCATCGACCGGGCCCATCAGGTCGCCCATGACGGTGCTCATCACATCGTTGAGCGTGACCACGCCGACCACCAGGCTGTACTCATTGACGATGATGGCAAAGTCCTCATGCGCCTGGCGGAACTGCTGCAGTACTTCGGCCAAGGTCAGCCGGTCGGGGATGACCAGGGCCTTTTTGACCAGGTCCTCGTCCCGCAGCTTCATCGGCAGGTTGTTGAGCGCGCGCTGGAACAGGTCCTTGGCATCGACATAGCCGACCACATGGTCGATGTCCCCGGCGCAGACCGGGTAGGTCGAAAAGGGTTCCTCGGCAATGCGGGCGCGGATGATGTCGTCGCTGTCGTCCTGGTAGAAGAAGGCGATGCGGTCGCGCTGGGTCATCGCCGAGCCGACGGTGCGCGTATCGAGTTCGAACAGATTGGCGATCACCTGCTGCTCCTGCGCGGCCAGCACACCGGCCTTGGCGCCGGCCTCGGTCATCGCCAAAATGTCTTCATAGGTGATTTTTTCATCGCGGATCGTCGACAGGCCCAGCAGGCGAAACAGGCCATCGGCCGCCTTGCTGTAGAACCAGACCACGGGTTTGAAAAGGGTCATGCACCACTGCATGGGGCGCGAGACGCGCAGCGCCAGCGCCTCGGGCTCAGCCATCGACAAGCGCTTGGGCAGCAGATCGGCGAGCAAAATGAACAGCGAAGTGACCACGGTGAACGAGAACAGAAAACCGATGGTCTGCGCGGTGGCCGGCTCCAGCCAGCGGCTGGCGATGCCTGAGACAAAGGGACTGAGCGCCCCTTCGCCAACGATACCGCCGAGAATGGCCACCGCATTCTGGCCCACCTGCACGACGGTGAAGTACTCACCGGGCTGCTCCTGGACCTTCATCACACGCTCTGCACGCGGGTCTCCGTCATCGACCATCTGCCGCAATCGCAGGCGGCGCGAGGCGGCCAGCGATATCTCCGCCATGGAGAAAAAGGCGCTCAAGCTGATCAGCAAGGCAATGACAAAGAGACTCTGCGTAAGATTCATAGACATCCATGTGGGAGCAGTGCAGACCGGCTGCTCACATTTTTCGGCAAAAGCGGTGGTGGCGCGCGGTGCGCCACCGGTTTGAATCGGTGTTCAATGGTCGCATGCCCGTCTGGAGACTGGCAAGTGCTTTTGGCAGCAGGCGCTGGAGGCCCATAGCGGGCGGGCGATGCGCGGTGGTGCTGCGGGTGTCAAGCTTACCCCAGCCGACCGGCTATGGCTGCGGGCAAGGCCATTGTGTGTTGCCATCGCACCGCCCTGCACGCGGGTCTGCGGCGCTAGCCGGGCACAAAAAAGCCGCCTCACAAGGCGGCTTGGTTGCGGCTGGCCAACTCGGGCGCTAGACGATCAGAGCGTGGCCACCAGTTGCTGCAGCTCGCCCGATTCGTACATCTCCATCATGATGTCCGAGCCGCCGATGAATTCACCTTTGACATACAGCTGCGGGATCGTGGGCCACTGGCTGTAGTCCTTGATGCCTTGGCGGATCTCGGGGTCTTCGAGCACATTGACGGTGGTCAGACCACGGGTCTCCACGCCACTGGCTTTGAGAATCTGAATGGCACGGCCGGAGAATCCGCATTGCGGAAAGCTGGCCGTTCCCTTCATGAACAGCACGATGTCATGGCCTTTGATCAGCTGGTCGATGCGTTGTTGGGTATCGCTCATGGATGGGCTCCGTCGGGGCGTGTGGGTTGCAATGTAATCGGGTCAGCGCTTGGATGAGCTACCCAAATGCGGGCGTTTTGCCGCAGTTCAAGCGCGGGCATGGTCACTATTATTTCACGGAAGGCCATTGTCCGCCGCTGGCGCGCTCGATGCCTGCGAGGTCCTTGCGGCTTTGCACCTGGGCAAAACCGCGCTGGGCCAGCAGTGAACGCACCGCTTCTGCCTGGTCCCAGCCATGCTCGATCAGCAGCCAGCCGCCCACGCGCAGGTATGCGGGTGCCGCATCGACGATATGGCGGATGTCGTCCAGGCCATCGGCCCCGCTGGTGAGCGCCTGGCGCGGCTCATGGCGCAGCGCGGGCATGTGCGGGTCGTCGTCGCGGATGTAGGGCGGGTTGCTGACGAGGGCATCAAACGGTCCTTGCAGCGCCGACAGCCAGTGGCTGTGCGCAAAGCGCAGCGGCAGCTGCAGCCGCGCCGCATTGGCCTGGGCAACGGCCAGCGCATCGGTGCTGGCATCGACCGCCCAGACCTCGGCGGCGGGCAGCGCATGCTGCAAGGCCAGTGCAATCGCGCCGCTGCCGGTGCCCAGGTCGGCCAGGCGCAAGGCCGGCTGGCCCGGGGCGGCATCGGGCAGCAGCTCCAGCGCCCAGTCCACCAGGGTTTCGGTATCGGGGCGCGGGTCCAGCACGCGGCCGTCCACGGCCAGGTCCAGCCCGTAAAAGCCTTTGTGGCCCGTCAGGTAGGCCACCGGTTCGCCATCGGCGCGGCGCTGCAGCCACTGCTGCCACTGCGCAGTCTGCGCGCTGCTCAGGCGATCGCCATCATGGGTGATGAGCCAGGCGCGCGCATGGGTGGGCTGGCCGCAGAGGTGGAGCAGCAGCATCTGCGCATCGATACGGGCGATGCCCAGCGCAGCGGCTTGCGCCAGCGCCTGGGTGAGCGTGATGGGGGTGTCGGGGGTGGAGGCATTCATGTCGATACGCGATTCGCTGTTGCTGCCGCTTATGGGCGGGCGGCCTGCACAAAGGGCCGAGATTGCAGGACCAGGATCTGGCCACCGGCAATGGCCCATTCAATATCCTGGGTGCGGCCGCCAAACTGCTTTTCGATCGCAGCGCCGGCATGGGCCAGACGTTTGACCAGCGCATCGCTGAGCACCTGGCGCTGCGCCACGGCCACCTCCTGCACGCCGCCGCCGGGCGCCAGGCGCAGCTCGGTGTCCTCGGCCGAGCGGCTGAGCACCTGCACGGCCTGGCTGCGGCGCGAGTACAGCACCTGCTCTGCCACGCGCCGGCCTTCCACCACGCGGATGCCAATGCCGCGCTTGGCGGCGATAAAGATGCTGTGCGGGGTGCCGCCCAGCGGGTCGCGCGTGACCATGACGCCCGAGGCCTCGGAGTCCAACGCCTGCTGCACCAGCGCCGCCATCGCGACGGCATCCTGCGCAATGCCAGCGGCACGGCGCGCCTCCCAGGCCTCGAAGTTGAAGACCGAGGCCCAGACCTTGCGCACGGCATCGAGCAAGGCTGCTTCGCCCTTCACATGGGGGACCGTGGTGTAGAGGCCCGCGCCACTGAAGCCGGGCAAATCCTCTGAGCTTGACGAGCTGCGCACAAACACGCCGGCCTGCTGCAGCTGGCTGGTCCAGCGCGCCTGCAGGCTGCTGGCAAATGCGGCATCGAGCGGCATCTGTTCGATCTCGGCGCGCAGCGCAGCCAGCGCATTGCGCCGCACGGCGGCGTCGCTGTCAAAGCCCGGCTGCTGCTGCATGCGCGCGACTTTTTCGGCCAGGCCAAAACGCTGCATCGCGGTGGCATAGGCGCCAAAGGGCAGGCAAAAACCATCGGGCACGCTGACCCCGGCAATGCCCGCATGCCGCACTTCTCCCAGGTTGGCAGCCTTGGCCCCGCACTGGCGGCGGTTGGCAGCGCGCAGGGCGGCCAGAGGCTGCAGTGCGGTGCTGTGGGTGTCTTTCTGGATGCTGGCGCCGGCGATGCTGCGTTTGATTTTTGATCGCGTTATGGCTTGGTCGCGCTCGGCATCGGTGGCGGCACGCAGCTGGTAGTCCTTGGCGCTGACCGCCAAGTGCACCCATTGGCCGTTGTACGCCGCCAGCAGCTGGCTGGCATCGCGCACATAGGCGTTGGGTACGCCCCAGCCTTTGGCCAGCAGGTTCACGTGCGAAACCATGGTCGAAGGCTGCTCGGTCAGCACGCCTGCCACAGGCGGCAGCGCGATGGGCACCTGGCGCAGCACGACGATGTCGCTGGGCAGCAGGTCATGGACTTGGTCGATATCGTCCACCAAACGCAGGCGGCCCACGGCCTGGCCCGGGTTCAGCGGTAAAAAGCGTTGCTGGCCGATCAGCGCGCTTTGCGTCACTGCGGGGATGCCTGCAGTGGCAGCCACCTGCTCTTGCGCGCTGGCATTGGCCTTGAACTGCACCGCTGCAAAAAAGTGGCTGCGCAGCTGGGCCTCGGTTTCGCGCAGCAGGCTGGCGGTCAGCTGGTCGCCTTCCCAGAATTCATAGACAAAGCCGTCGATCTGCGGCTGCCAGCTCAGGGTGCCCAGGATAAAGCGGCGCTCTGCGACGCGGTAGTTGCGGTTCAGCGCCTCCCTGCCGCCACGCAGCAGGCCTTGCTCGCGCAAAAAGCGGTCGTGCAGCTGAAAGCGTGGGGTGTTGATGAAGTACAGCCGCGCTGCAGGCTGTGCCTGGCGGTCGATCACAAAGATCACATGGGGCTGGGCCAGCGGCGTGCCGGCGTTGTAGACGCGCGCCAGCTGGTCAAAGGCGGCATGGCTCATCAGATCAGCGGCAAAGGGCTGGCTGCTGTGGTTTCCCATGGCCTGCGCCGGTGAGGGGCTGCCTGGCCTGGCGATCAGCTCTTGCGGCGCGCGGCCATCCTCGTACATCGAAGGCTTGCGCGCCAGCTGCGCCGAGGCGCTGCTCGCGGCCAAGGCCAGCGCCATGTATCCCGCAGCACGCCAGGCCGCGCGCCCTGCAAAACCGGGGTGGTGGCTGGGCATCGCAGGCCTTATTGGTTGACTTCCAGCTCGGCCAGCAATTCGGCCTCGCGTTCGGACTGCAGCGCTTCCATCAGTTCGCTGAGGTCACCGTCCATGATGAAACTCAGCTTGTACAAGGTCAGGTTGATGCGGTGGTCGGTGACCCGGCCCTGGGGAAAGTTGTAGGTGCGGATGCGGTCTGAGCGATCACCCGAGCCGATCAGGCCCTTGCGCATCGCCGCTTCCTTGGCAGCGCGCTCGCTGCGCTCTTTTTCCTGGATACGGGCCTGCAGCACCTGCAACGCCTTGGCCTTGTTGCTGTGCTGGCTGCGGCCGTCCTGGCATTCGGCGACGATGCCGGTGGGCAAGTGGACGATGCGCACGGCCGAGTCGGTCTTGTTGATGTGCTGGCCACCGGCGCCGCTGGCGCGGAAGGTGTCGATGCGCAGATCGGCCGGGTTCAGGGTGATGGCCTGCTGCTCATCGGGCTCGGGCATCACCGCCACGGTGCAGGCGCTGGTGTGGATGCGGCCCTGGGTTTCGGTGGCGGGCACGCGCTGCACGCGGTGGCCGCCCGATTCAAAGCGCAAGGTGCCATAGACGTTGTCGCCGCCGTCAATGCGCAGCACCACTTCCTTGTAGCCTCCCAGCTCGGCCTCGTTGGCGCTCATGATCTCGACGCGCCAGCCCATGCGCTCGGCGTAGCGCGTGTACATGCGCGTGATATCGCCGGCAAACAGCGCCGATTCATCACCGCCGGTGCCGGCCCGCACTTCGACAAAAGCGGGGCGGGCATCGTCGGGGTCCTTGGGCAGCAGCATGCGCTGCAGCTGCGCGGCCAACTGTTGCAGCTCGGCCTCGCCGCTGCTGATCTCTTCGCGCGCCATGTCGGCCATGTCCGGGTCGGCCAGCATTTCCTTGGCGCCTTCGATATCGGATTCGATCTGCTGGTAGCGCGCAAAGCGCTCGGCCACGGCGGCGACATCGGTGTGTTCGCGCGAGAGCTTGAGGAACTGCGGCATGTTGGCCATGATGTCCTCGCGCGAGAGCAGAAAATTGAGCTCATTGAGGCGCTCGGCATAGCGTTCCAGCTGTTGGCGGAGAAAGTCTTTCATGGCGACCTGATAAGGCAGGGCCTGCGCATGCGCTGCAAAAAAGCAGAGATCAAAAAAAGTGCAGGCCGAGTAAGGAGAAGAGGGGCGAGGAGGGCGAGCAAAGGGCGGCCAAGCCGCGCAGCGTCGCTACAAACCCGATTGGTGGCCGTTGCCGCCGCCGCGTTGGCTGCGCAGAAACAGGCGCGAGACCATGTCAGCCGTCTGGGCACGCGCCTGGGCGTCGCCCGCGTGCAGCTCGGCCATGGTGCCGTGCAGAATCTTTTGCGACAGGCCGCGTGTCAGTGCATCGAGCACCGCGTCCATGTCTTCGCCCTTGGCCAGGCGCTTTTTTGCGCGCTCGATCTCCAGCGCACGCCAGACGTCGGCCTGCGCATTGATCTGCTGGATCAGCGGCACAGCGCCGCCTTCGGGGGCACGCTGATCCATCCAGTGCATGAAGCGCTGCACGCCGGCATCGATGATGGTTTCGGCCTGCACGACGGCCGCCTGGCGCTGCTCCTGGCCGGCCTTGACCACATGGGCCAGGTCGTCCACGGTGTAGAGGTAGACATCGCCCAGGTTCTTGACCTCGCCCTCGATATCGCGGGGGACGGCCAGGTCCACCATGAAGATCGGGCGGCGCTTGCGTTTTTTCAGCGCGCTCTCGACCGCGCCCAGGCCGATGATCGGCAGGCTCGATGCGGTGCAGCTGATGATGGCGTCGTATTCGTGCAGGTGGTCGGGCAGATCGGCCAGGCGCATGGTGCTGGCGCCAAAGTGGCCCGCCAGTTTTTCGCCGCGCTCCAAGGTGCGGTTGGCCACCGTGATGTGGGCCGGCTGCTTGGCCGCGAAATGGGTGGCGCACAGCTCAATCATCTCGCCAGCGCCAACAAACAGCACGCGGATCTTGGTCAGGTCTTCAAACAGCTGGCCGGCCAGGCGCACGGCAGCAGCGGCCATGCTGATGCTGTGCGCGCCAATTTCGGTGGCGCTGCGCACTTCCTTGGCGACGGCAAAGCTGCGCTGGAACAGCTGGTTGAGCGTGGTGCCCAGCGAGCCGGCTTCTTCAGCCGCACGCACGGCGTTCTTCATCTGGCCCAGGATCTGGGCCTCGCCCAGCACCATCGAGTCCAGCCCACTGGCGACGCGAAAAGCGTGGCGGGCGGCCAGGTCGTTTTGCAGGGTGTAGGTGTAGTTTTTCAGCGCCTCGGCGGGCAGGTCGCCGTTTTGGGCCAGCCAGCGCAGGGTGTGGTCAAGCGCCGGCTCTTGGGCGGCGCAGTAGATCTCGGTGCGGTTGCAGGTGGACAGGATGGCGGTTTCCACACCGGCGTGGCTATGCACACCCGAGATCGTGCTGCGCAAACTCTGCAAAGTTGGCGCAATCTTGTCGAGTGCAAATGCAAACCGGCCGCGAATGTCGACCGGTGCCGTCGTGTGGTTGATGCCCAGGGCCCAAACTGCCATGCCAGGGATTATAAAATCTCTGTAAATCCATTGCTTGTCGTATCAGTACCAGCTTGACTTATATCAACCTGTCCGCTCCATGCTTGCCACCACCAGCCTCTGGCATCTGCTGAACTTCTGTGCCCCGGCCGCCTTTTTGGCGCTGCTGCTGGTGCTTGCCCGCTGGCTGTTTGCACACAAGGCCACGCCGCTGCTGCCCTGGTATGGCCAGCTGGCGCTGCATTTTCTGGTCGGCTGCGCTGCGCTCTTCGTCGCGCTGCTGTGGCAAGGCCGCGACGGCAGCCTGATGGGCTATGCGCTTTTGGTGATGGCACTGGCCAGCAGCCAGTGGGTGGTGCTGGGTGGCTGGCGGCGTTGATACCGAGGCTCTTATTATTTTCTGCGGCGCTGGCTATACGTTTCTTTACAATTCAGACATAATTGTGGGATGACCACCACAACGCCTTTGTCTGGCCACCGCTCCCGGTGGCTTTTCTGTATCTGCTTCTTGGTGGTGGGCGCGGCAGCGGTTGCGCTAGTCTGGGGCTCGCAGGCCTTGCTGTTTGCCGATACCAATGATTTTCAACGCGTGGTGGGCCATCTCTACCTGACGCCCATGGGCAACGGCATCCACTGGGCGCTGCCCGATCGGCCCTTTCGCACCCCGGGCAATCCGGAGCTGGCCTCGCACATGTTCACTTTTGCCGGCTGGGTGCAGCGCTTTATGCCTGGGAATATGTTTGACCTCTCGCGCACGGCGCTGGCGGCCAAGCTGCTGCTGCTCGCCTATGCCGCTGTGCTGGCCTGGGCATGCGCGGCGGCGCTGCAGCGTGGCGCGCTGGGCTGGTCGGCCATGGCGCTGGCCTGGCTGGCCGTGTTCTTCATGGCACACAACATCGGCATGGCCCAATCCTTTTATGCCGAATACGCCTGTCTGATCGCGCTGCCGCTGCTGCTGCTGGGCCTGCTGGCCTCGCGCCGGGCTGTGCGGATGGTCGGACTGGGCCTGGGGGCGCTGGTGTGCGGCCTGGCCAAGGTGCAGTATTTCTATGTGCCGCTGCTGGCGCTGTTGTGCGTCTGGGCGGGCGCCCGCTGGCAGCGCATGCTGCCCGACAAGGGGCTGCTCAAGCTGCTGCTGGCGGTACAGGTGCTGTGCCTGGTGCCCTTGCTGATCGGCAAGAATGCGAGCCTCAATGCCTACCATGGCGTCTACCTGGGCTCGTACATGGTGCTCACACCCGGGCAGCTCGATGGCCTGGGCGTGCCGGCCGAGCGCCGGGACTGCATCGGTGTCGATGCCTGGGGCAATGCACTCTCGGGCCCCGGCGGCACCCAGGTGCTGCACACGGATCGCGATTGCTACCCCGTCACGCCCAAGCTGGGCAAGGGCGATGTGCTGCGGCCTTATCTGCACTATCCGCTGACCCTGTGGCGCCTGGCCCGCTTTGCGCTGCCCAGCCATTTCACCGTGCAGTACTTCCATGTGTTTCCCGGTAACTTCTACCTCCATCGCCACGACGGCGGTGCCCAACCGGTCACCGACCTGCTGCTGCGCATGAGCGCGCAGCGCGACCGCATCGTCACGCCGCTGGCGCCCCTCTTCCTGCTGGCGGCACTGGCACTGTTTGCGGCCAGCCGCAGCCGCCAGGCCGGCCGCTTGCGGCCTCTGGCGGTGGGCAGCTTGCTGCTGGCGCTCCTGGTGGTCTCGCAGGTCATCATCGTGATGCTGGGCGAAGGCGTGCGCGATATGAGCAAGCATCTGTGGGCCGCGCAACTGGCGCTGGACATGCTGGTGCTGCTCGTGGCCGTGCAAGGCCTGGGCTGGCTGGGGCTGTGGTGGCGGCGCAAGGCAGCGCGCGCTGCCGAGGCGACTGCAACTACCGCCTGACGGGTGCGGCGTCAATCCGAAAAAATGCGAGACAGGCGCTGGTTGTAGAAGCGGGGTGTGCCGGTCATGATGGGTCTGTGCAGGCTGCGTTCGCACGGCCTGCCTCTCTACCGATAACAAACCCAAGGAGACAGACCATGAAGTACATTGCACACGCCTGCCTGGCAGCCATCACGGGGCTGGCGTTCAGCGCCGCGGCCCAGGCGCAGCAGCCTTTTCCGACCAAGCCCGTGCGCGTGGTCATCGGCTTTCCCGCTGGCGGCCCGCTGGACCAGCATGCCCGCCTGCTGACCGACAAGCTCCAGGGCGTGCTGGGCCAGCCCATCATCGTTGACTACAAGCCTGGTGCCGGTGGCGCAGTCGGGGCGCAGGATGTCATGAAGGCGCCAGCCGATGGCTATACCTTGATGCTGGCCAATACCGGTGTGATGGTGATCAACCCTGCGCTCTACCCCAAGTTGCCCTACAGCACCTTGCGCGATTTCACACCGGTGGCGCGCACGGCCATGCAGCCCTTGGCCCTGCTGGTCAACAACAAGGTGCCGGCCAAGAACCTGCAGGAGTTCATCAGCTACGCCAAGGCCCACCCGGGCAAGGTCAACTTTGGCTCGGCCGGCAATGGCGGCATCAGCCACCTGGTGCCCGAGATGTTCAAGAGCGCCACCGGACTGGACCTGGTGCATATCCCCTACAAGGGCAGTGCGCCGGCCTTTACCGATCTGGTGGGCGGCCAGGTGCAGTTCATGGCCGAGAGCATTCCGCAGGCCGCTGCCTACCACAAGCAGGGCAAGGTGCGTGCGCTGGCCGTCACCAGCAAGGAGCGCAACCCGGCGCTGCCCGAGGTGCCCACGGCTATTGAAAGCGGGCTCAAGGGCTTTGAGGTGGTGGGCTTCTATGGCTTTCTCGCACCCGCAGGTACGCCCAAGGAGGTGGTGAACCAGCTCAGCGCCGCCTTTGGCCAAGTGATGCAGATGCCCGATGTGCGCGGGCGCATGGTGGAGCAGGGCGCGGACCCGGCCTTTCTCGGTGCGGAAGCGTTTAGCCAGTTCCTGGCTGGCGAGATGCCGCGCTGGGCCGAGGCGGTCAAGGCCTCGGGCACCAAGATGGACTGACACAGCAGGCCCATCGCAAAAAGCCCGGCATGACCGGGTTTTTGTATAGCTATAAAAAATATAGCATCTAGCGCACTTAGTGTTTCAAAGCCGTGGGCCATCCTGGGCCGGGCTGAACAGGTCCACCCGGTCGGTGATGATGCCGTCGGTGCCCAGGTCAATCAGGCGCTGCGCAGCCCATTCGTCGTTGACGGTGTAGCTGCTGCAGTAGAGGCCTGCGGCATGGACCTTGGCCACCAACGCGGCATCCCAGAGCGCATGGTTGAGCACCAGCGCCTGGCAGCCCAGCTCCAGCGCCAGCTGCAGCTCGGCGTCACCGCTGCCATCGGCCAGCTTGTCGACCAGCAGGCCGCGTGGGATATGCGCTGCCACTTCGCGGGCGCCGCGCAGCGAATCGGCCTTGAACGAGGTGAAAAGCGGCGGCACCACGGTTTGCGGCCAGATGCGGTTCATCAGCGAACCGGCGGCACGGCCTGTTTCCAGCTCCTGGCCGGGCGTGGGCTTGATCTCGACATTGAGAAAGAGGTGGTTGGCCAGGCACCAGCGGGCCAGCGCCTCGAGGGTGGGCAGGTTCTCGCCCGCATGGCTGCGCGAATGCCAGCTGCCGGCATCGAGCTGGGCGAGCTCACCCATGCTCAGGTCGCTGCCCGTGCCCTGGGCATTGGTGGTGCGTTTCAGGTCCGCATCGTGCATCAGAAACAGCACGCCGTCGCGGCTGAGCTTGGCATCGCACTCGAACATGCGGTAGCCGTGCGCGGCGCCCAGGCGGAAGGCGCTCATGGTGTTCTCAGGCGCCAGTTTGCCTGCGCCGCGGTGGGCCACCCAGCGTGGATAGGGCCAGTTGCTAGAAAGCGTCATATCAATCTCGATGAGAAAAAAGAAAAGCGCCACAAGTGCTGCACTTGGGCGCTGGTGTTCAAGCGTTCAGGTCAGGAGCCAAGGCGTGGCCGTTGTGCTCATCGCCTTGCCACGCTCAGATGCGCTTGCCGGTATCCGCATTGAACCAGTGCAGGCGGTCTTCGCGTGCGCTGATGCGCGCCACTTCACCGGGCTTGGGGAAGGGCGTGCCTTCTTCCACCCGCACGGTGACCTGCTCGCCGCCCACTTTGCCGTACAGCAGGCGCTCGGCGCCCAGCAGTTCCACGGTTTCCACCTGGAATTCCCAGCCGCCCGAGTCCACCAGGTCGATGTGCTCAGGGCGGATGCCCAGGATCTGGCCGGCCTTGCCATTGGCAGAATTTTTCAGCAGGTTCATCGGCGGCGAGCCGATGAAGCCGGCCACAAAGGTCGAGGCAGGGGTGTGGTAGACCTCTTCGGGCGTGCCGAACTGCTCGACATTGCCGCCGTTCATCACGATCATGCGCTGGGCCAGCGTCATCGCTTCGACCTGGTCGTGGGTCACGAACAGGCTGGTGATGCCCAGCTCGGCGTGGAGCTTCTGGATTTCGATGCGGGTCTGGCCGCGCAGCTTGGCGTCCAGGTTGGACAGCGGCTCGTCAAACAGGAAGACCTGGGGCTGGCGCACGATGGCGCGGCCCATGGCCACGCGCTGGCGCTGGCCGCCCGACAGCTGGCGCGGCTTGCGGTCCAGCAGGTGCGACAGCTCCAGGATCTTGGCAGCCTTGTCCACGCGGCGCTTGATCTCGTCCTCGGGCACCTTGGCGAGCTTCAGGCCATAGGCCATGTTCTCGTAGTTGCTCATGTGCGGGTAGAGCGCGTAGTTCTGGAACACCATGGCGATGTTGCGCTTGGCGGGCTCGAGGTTGTTGACGATCTTGTCGCCAATCATCAGGTCACCGCCGGTGATTTCTTCGAGGCCGGCAATCATGCGCAGCAGGGTCGACTTGCCGCAGCCCGAGGGGCCCACCAGAACGATGAATTCACCGTCCTTGATTTCGGCATTGACGCCATGGATCACGGGCACGGCCGATTTGCCGGTGCCGTAGCGTTTGACAATGTTCTTGAGAGAGATGGAAGCCATAAGAAGGTTTCGTTGTATCGGTCAAAGATGGTGGAGGGACAAGATGGCGAGGGGTTACTTTTCGGTATCCACCAGACCTTTGACAAACCACTTTTGCATCAGCATCACCACCAGGGTCGGCGGCAGCATGGCCAGGATGGCCGTGGCCATCACGATATTCCAGTCCACAGCGGCTTCGCCACCGGCCAGCATGCGCTTGATGCCGATCACCACAGGGTACATGTCTTCCGAGGTGGTCATCAGCAAGGGCCACAGGTACTGGTTCCAGCCGTAGATGAACTGGATCACGAACAGCGCAGCGATCGAGGTGCGCGACAGCGGCACCAGGATGTCCTTGAAAAAGCGCATCGCGCCCGCGCCATCGATGCGTGCGGCTTCCACCAGCTCATCGGGTACCGTCAGGAAGAACTGGCGGAACAGGAAGGTGGCGGTGGCCGAGGCGATCAGCGGCAGGGTCAGGCCGGCATAGCTGTTGAGCAGGCCCAGTTCCGCCACGACCTTGTAGGTGGGCAGAATCCGCACTTCAACGGGCAGCATCAGCGTGAGGAAAATCGCCCAGAAGCAGATCATCTTGAAGGGGAAGCGGAAGTAGACGATGGCAAAGGCCGACAGCAGCGAAATCGCGATCTTGCCGACGGTGATGATCATCGCCACCCAGAAGCTCACCCACATCATGTGCATGACGTTGGTGTTGGAGCCCAGCTTGCCAGAACCAAACAGCGCGGCCTGGTAGTTCTCCCAGAGGTGGGCGCCAGGCAGCAGCGGCATGGGGGACTGCACGATCGCGTCCGCCGTGTGGGTCGATGCGATGAAGGCCAGGTACAGCGGGAAGGCCACAATCGCCACGCCGAGCACCAGCACGGCGTGCGAGAAGAAATTGAGCCAGGGATTGCGGTCAACCATGATCAGTACTGCACTTTCTTTTCAACATAGCGGAACTGCACCACGGTCAGCACAATGACGATCAGCATCAGCACGACGGACTGCGCTGCAGAGCCGCCCAGATCCAGCGCCTTGAAGCCGTCCTGGTAGACCTTGTAGACCAGGATCGAGGTCGATTGGCCAGGGCCGCCTTGCGTTGCCGCATCGATGATGCCGAAGGTGTCGAAGAACGCGTACACGATGTTGATCACCAGCAGGAAGAAGGTGGTGGGCGAGAGCAGCGGCAGCTGGATGTTCCAGAAACGGCGCCAGGGGCTGGCACCATCGATCGATGCCGCTTCGATCAGCGCCTTGGGGATGGACTGCAGGCCCGCGAGGAAGAACAGGAAGTTGTAGGAAATCTGCTTCCACACCGAGGCCATGACGATCAGCGCCATCGCCTGGTTGTCATTCATCATGTGGTTCCAGTTGTAGCCCAGCTTGCCCAGGTAATAGGTGACCACGCCGATAGATGGCGAGAACAGAAACACCCACAGCACGCCGGCAATGACAGGTGCGACGGCATAGGGCACGATCAGCAAGGTCTTGTAGACCATCGCAAAGCGCACGATGCGGTCGGCAAAGATGGCCAGCACCAGCGAGATGGCAATGCCCGCGCCTGCGACCAGCACCGAGAACATGGCGGTGCGCTTGAAGGAATTCAGGTAGGTGGGGTCGGCGAACAGGTTGCGGAAATTATCCAGCCCCACCCATTCGGTGCTCATGCCGAAGGCGTCTTCCATCTGGAAGGACTGCAGCACAGCCTGGCCAGCGGGCCAGAAAAAGAAAATGCCAATGATCAGCAACTGCGGTGCAATCAACACCCAGGGCAGCCATTTAGAGCGGAAAAGTACGCGTTTTTCCATGATGGAGCTCAAAAACAAAAAAACCGCCGGGGCTGAGGGCAGCCGCCGGGCGATGGCTCATCGACTGCGCCCGCCCTACGCGTGCAGGGTGGGCGCATGTGATGAAAGGATTAAGGCTTGTACGACTTTTCGAAGCGGGCCAGCAGTTCGTTGCCGCGGGACACGATGGAGTCCAGGGCTTCCTTGCCGGTCTTCTTGCCAGCCCAGACCTGTTCGAGTTCTTCGTCCTCGATGGTGCGGATCTGTACGTAGTTGCCCAGGCGGATACCACGCGAGTTGTCGGTCACCTTGCGGATCATCTGGGTCACGGCGGTGTCGGTGCCAGGGTTCTTTTGGTAGAAGCCGGACTTCTCGGTCAGGTCATACGCGGCCATCGTCACAGGCAGGTAGCCGGTGCGCTGGTGCGAAGCGGCCTGCACCTTGGTTTGCGAGAGGAATTCGAAGAACTTGGCCACGCCCTTGTATTCTTCGGACTTCTTGCCAGCCATCACCCACAGCGATGCGCCACCGATCACGGTGTTCTGAGGCGCGCCCTTGACGTCAGGGTAGTAAGGCAGGGGTGCCAGCGCATAGGCAAACTTGGCGTTCTTGGCCACGTCGCCGTAGAAACCGGACGAGGTCTGGATCATCGCGCATTCACCCGCGGTGAACGAAGCCTGGGCGGTGGAGGCACGGCCCTTGTAGACAAACTCACCGGCCTTGGCCGCAGCGGCCAGGTTGTCGATGTGCTTGACGTGCAGGGGCGAGTTGAGCTTCAGGCGGGCCTTATAGCCGTTGGCGCTCAAACCGTTTTGTTCGGTCGCGAACTCGACGTTGTGCCAAGTGGAGAAGGACTCCAGCTGGGTCCAGCCTTGCCAGGCCAGCGTCATCGGGCAGCTGTGGCCGCTTTCCTTGAGCTTCTTGGCAGCAGCGAACACTTCAGGCCAGGTGGTGGGCGCCTTTTCCGCGTCCAGACCGGCCTTCTTGAAGGCGTCCTTGTTGTAGTAGAAGATGGTCGTCGAGCTGTTGAACGGGAAGCTCAGCATCTGGCCGTTAGGTGCGGTGTAGTAACCGGCCACGGCTGGGATGTAGGCCTTGGGGTCGAAGGATACGCCGGCGTCGGACATCACCTTGCCCACGGGCACGGTGGCGCCCTTGGAGGCCATCATCGTGGCGGTGCCCACTTCAAACACTTGCAGGATGTGGGGCGCATTGCCCGAGCGGAAGGCTGCAATCGCTGCCGTCATCGACTCGTCGTACACACCCTTGAAGGTTGGCACAACCTTGTATTCCTTCTGGCTGTCGTTGAACTCCTTGGCCAGGTCGTTGACCCATTCGTTGTTCACGGCGGTCATGGAGTGCCACCATTGAATCTCGGTGACGGCATGGGCGGACAGGCTGGTAGTGGCTGCAATACCGGCAGCGATGACCAAACGCTTGAAGTGCATGAATGCTCCTAGGGGTTTATAAAACGCTCAAAAACGAATCGTATGTGGCGTTTGTGAATGTTCTGTGACGTTGTGGCATATCCGCTGGTTTTAGGCAACTGGGGAAAGCCAGCGCCCGTCCGCACAGCGTCAACAAATACAAGGCGTTACGATTGTAGTTCAGCCGCCATTCGTATTCGAGAGAAAAGTGTAACCTTAGGGGTTTAGACGCGACAGCGCTTTGGGGTTGTCACATGGGACTGTCAAACAGTTGTGGTAGAGGCGGGTGCGGGGTTCGAAATGCTCAATTTCGATCAAATAAGAAAAAATAGGAAAAAGTACGCGCTGACGCCGGCGGGTACTGGGATGGGCTCAAGACCGTCTGGTGCAGTGCGGCAAAGCCAGACTGCGGCGTACCATGTTTTAAAACGGGCAGCCATGGGTGCAAGCCCGGTGTCATAAAATCGGTGGCCCCACTGCTTACCCATAAAAGGGAGCGCCCGCTCCCGTACAGGTCCCCACACATGAACGCACCGATTGCGCTGGCAAGCTTGCAAGCACAGGTTGACGGGCCCGCCCGTCTCCGCGAGATCCCCTACAACTACACCTCGTTCTCTGACCGCGAAATCGTCATTCGCCTGCTGGGCGCGCAGGCCTGGGATCTGCTCGACCAGCTGCGCCAGGAGCGCAAGACGGGCCGCTCGGCGCGCATGCTCTACGAGGTCATGGGGGATATCTGGGTGGTGCAGCGCAACCCCTACCTGCAAGACGACCTGCTGCACAACCCGGGCCGCCGCAAGCAGCTGGTGGAAGCGCTGGAGCACCGCCTGGCCGAAGTGCAAAAGCGCCGCGCGCCCGCCGAGGACCCGGCGCGCGATGCACTGGTGGGGCAGCTGATTGCCGCAGCGCAGGTGGCGGTGTCCGAGTTCGACACCACCTTGCAGGAGGCGACCGAGCTGCGCCGCAAGGTGCAGCGCACCTTCAAACCGCTCACCGCCAAGGACAACGTCAAGTTTGACGGCCTCTCGCGCGTGAGCCATGTGACCGACGCGACCGACTGGCGCGTCGAATACCCGTTTGTCGTGCTGACGCCCGACACCGAAGAGGAAATGGCCGTGCTGGTCAAGGCCTGTATCGGCCTGGGGCTGACGATTGTGCCGCGCGGCGGCGGCACCGGTTACACCGGCGGCGCGATTCCGCTGAGCTGGCGCAGTGCCGTCATCAATACCGAGAAGCTCGAGAAGATGTCCGAGGTGGAGATGGTGTCGCTGCCGGGCATCGACCACCTCGTGCCCACCGTCTGGTCGCAGGCCGGTGTCGTGACCCAGCGCGTAGCCGATGCGGCCGAGCGCGGCGGCTTTGTGTTTGCGGTCGATCCGACCTCGATCGAGGCCTCGTGCATCGGCGGCAATATCGCGATGAATGCCGGCGGCAAGAAGGCCGTGCTCTGGGGCACGGCGCTGGACAACCTGGCGAGCTGGCGCATGGTCACGCCCGATGCGCAGTGGCTGGAAGTCACGCGCCTGGACCACAACCTGGGCAAGATCCACGACGCCGAGATGGCCAGCTTCGAGCTGAAATACCTGGAGGCCGACGGCAAGACCCTGGTGCGCACCGAGCGCCTGGACATACCGGGCTACAAGTTCCGCAAGGAAGGCCTGGGCAAGGATGTGACCGACAAGTTCCTCTCGGGCCTGCCGGGCATCCAGAAAGAGGGCTGCGACGGCCTCATTACCAGCGCGCGCTGGGTGGTGCACCGCATGCCTTCGCACACCCGCACCGTCTGCCTGGAGTTCTTTGGCAATGCCAAGGATGCCGTGCCCTCGATCGTCGAGATCAAGGACTATATGTTTGGCGAGCAAAAGCGCTGCGGCGTGCTGCTGGCCGGGCTCGAGCACCTCGACGATCGCTACCTGAAGGCGGTGGGCTATGCGACCAAGAGCAAGAAGCACGGCGGCCTGCCCAAGATGGTGCTGTTTGGCGACATCGTCGGCGACAACCCCGATGAAGTGGCGCGCGTGACCAGCGAAGTGGTGCGCATCGCCAACTCGCGCAGCGGCGAAGGCTTTATCGCCATCAGCCCCGAGGCGCGCAAGAAATTCTGGCTGGACCGCAAGCGCACCGCCGCCATCAGCCGCCACACCAATGCCTTCAAGATCAATGAAGACGTGGTGATTCCGCTGCCCCGCATGGCCGAGTACACCGATGGCATCGAGCGCATCAACATCGAGCTGTCGCTGAACAACAAGATCAAGCTCTGCGACGCGCTGCACGACTTTTTTGCCAAGGGCAAGCTGCCGCTGGGTAAGCAGGATGACGCCAACGACATCCCGTCCGCCGAGCTGCTCGAAGACCGCGTCGCGCAGGCGCTGGTGCTGGTCACCGAGGTGCGCAACCGCTGGCAGGGTTGGCTCGATGGCGTGGCCGAGCAGTTCCGCCAGCTGCAGGACCACAGCCTGCGCGCCAGCTGGAAGAGCGATCTGCGCGCGCCGCTGGCCGCGATTTTTGGTGGCTCGGCCTATAAGCCGATCATGGACGAGGTGGTGGCCATCCACCAGCGCGTGCTCAAGGGCCGCGTGTTTGTCGCGCTGCACATGCATGCGGGCGATGGCAATGTGCACACCAACCTGCCGGTCAACAGCGACGACTATGAAATGCTGACCACCGCGCATGCCGCCGTGGCCCGCATCATGGCGCTGGCGCGTAGCCTCGATGGCGTGATCTCGGGAGAGCACGGCATCGGTATCACCAAGCTGGAGTTCTTGAGCGACGACGAGCTGCGCCCCTTTGCCGAGTACAAGGCCAAGATCGACCCGCACGGCCACTTCAACAAGGGCAAGCTGCTGCGCCCCGAAGAGCGCCGTCTGCTGCTGGAGCAGACCTACGCGGGCGACAAATCGCGCAAGTCGCTGATGTATGCCGACCTGACCAATGCCTATACGCCATCGTTTGGCCTGATGGGGCATGAGTCGCTGATCATGCAGCAAAGCCATATCGGCGCGATTGCCGACTCGGTCAAGGACTGCCTGCGCTGCGGCAAGTGCAAGCCGGTCTGCGCCACCCATGTGCCGCGCGCCAATCTGCTGTACTCGCCCCGCAACAAGATTCTGGCGACCTCGCTCCTGGTCGAGGCCTTCCTCTACGAAGAGCAGACGCGCCGCGGCGTGTCGATTCGCCACTGGCAGGAGTTCGAGGATGTCTCGGACCACTGCACGGTTTGCCACAAGTGCGCCACGCCTTGCCCGGTCAAGATCGACTTTGGCGATGTGACGATGAACATGCGCAACCTGCTGCGCCAGATGGGCAAGAAGAGCTTCCGTCCGGGCAACAAGGTGGCGATGGCCATGCTCAACGCGACCAACCCGGACACCATCAAGCTGCTGCGCAAGACCATGGTGGGCGTGGGCTTCAAGGCCCAGCGCCTGGCGGTCGATGTGCTCAAGGGCTTTGGCAAGCGCCAGACCGCGCACCCGCCCGCCAGCGTGGGCGCCGCGCCGCTCAAGGAGCAGGTGATCCACTTCGTCAACAAGAAGCTGCCCGGTGGCCTGCCCAAGCAGACGGCGCGTGCGCTGCTCGATATCGAGAACAAGGACTACGTGCCCATCATCCGGGACCCCAAGACCACCACCTCCGAGACCGAGGCGGTGTTCTACTTCCCCGGATGCGGCTCCGAGCGCCTGTTCAGCCAGGTGGGCCTGGCCACGCAGGCCATGCTCTGGCATGCCGGCGTGCAGACTGTGCTGCCGCCGGGCTACCTGTGCTGCGGCTATCCCCAGCGCGGCTCGGGCCAGTTTGACAAGGCCGAGAAGATGATCACCGACAACCGGGTGCTCTTCCACCGCGTGGCCACCACCTTGAACTACCTGGACATCAAGACCGTGGTGGTGAGCTGCGGCACCTGCTACGACCAGCTCCAGGGCTACCAGTTCGACAAGATCTTCCCGGGCTGCCGCATCATCGACATCCATGAGTACCTGCTGGAAAAGGGTGTGACCCTGCAAGGCAAGAGCTCCTACCTGTACCACGACCCCTGCCACACGCCGATGAAGCAGCAGGACCCGATGAAGACCGTCAAGGCGCTGGTGGGTGACAACGTCTTGAAGAGCGAGCGCTGCTGCGGCGAATCGGGCACCTTGGGGGTTACGCGTCCCGATATCTCGACGCAGATCCGTTTCCGCAAGACCGAGGAAATCCGCAAGGGCGAAGCGCAGTTGCGCGAGTCCGGCCAGGTGCAGGCCAAGGAGAACGTCAAGATCCTCACCAGCTGCCCCAGCTGCCTGCAGGGCCTCAACCGCTACCAGGACGATCTGCAAAACGGCCTGCTCGAAGCCGACTACATCGTGGTCGAGATGGCGCGCGAGATCCTGGGTGAGAACTGGATGCCCGAGTACGTGCAGCGTGCCAACCAGGGCGGCATCGAACGGGTGCTGGTATGACGGCCGCCAACGGCAACTCCGACTCCGACTGCCCGCTGTGCCAGACCGAGGGTGGACGCCTGGTCTGGCAGGGCGCCTGGGGCGGCGCCCTGCTGCGCGTCATCCATGCCGACGAGGCCGGTTTTCCCGCGTTCTACCGCGTGGTCTGGGGCGCGCATGTGGCTGAACTCTCGGATCTGTCCGAGTCTGAGCGCCAGTGGTGCATGGACGCGGTGATGGCGGTCGAGCTGGCGCTGCGTGCGCTGGAGCCCGCACCGGCCAAGATCAACCTGGCGACCCTGGGCAATATGGTGCCGCATCTGCACTGGCATGTGATTGCGCGCTTCGCGGAGGACAGCCATTTCCCCGCACCCGTCTGGGCTTCGGCCCAGCGCCCGCGCAATGCCGGGCTGGAAGCGGCGCTGGCTGCCCAGTTGCCCGCAGCGGAGGCGCGTATGCTTGCGGCGCTGGAGCGCCTGCGTACGGCATAATTGCTATTGTTTTTGATAGCATGGCGCTGGCGCAGAGGGCCCGCCCTG
Source organism: Comamonas sp. JNW (assembly GCF_003105075.1). NCBI lineage: Bacteria > Pseudomonadati > Pseudomonadota > Betaproteobacteria > Burkholderiales > Comamonadaceae > Comamonas > Comamonas sp. JNW. The sequence continues at coordinate 75,069 of NZ_QETI01000013.1, read as the reverse complement.
CATCCGCCAAGACTGCGGCCATCGGGCCGCTGGGCCTGGTTTGCAAAGGATTGACATGGCTGGCTTGAACCACGATACCCCCACCCCCACGGCACTGACGGTGCATGGCGCAAGCCGTGTGCTGGAAGTGCAATACGCCGATGGCGCGGCGTTTCGCCTGCCATTCGAGCTGCTGCGTGTGTACTCGCCCTCGGCCGAAGTGCAGGGCCACGGCCCGGGCCAGGAAGTACTGCAGACCGGCAAGCGCGAGGTGTCCATCGTCGCGGTGGAGCCGGTGGGCAACTACGCCATCAAGCCTATCTTCTCGGATGGCCATGAAAGCGGCCTCTACAGCTGGCAGTACCTCTACGAGCTGGGCAGCCGCCAAAGCGAGCTGTGGCAGGCCTACCTGGACCGCCTGCAGGCCGCAGGTGCCGACCGCGACCAGCCCATGCCCGGCAAGGCCGGCAGCGCCTGCGGGCACCAGCACTGAGCCAGCGCTGGCCACCAGGCCCGGGTAAGGGCACTGTTATTCGGAAAAATTTTGTATTTAAAGCTATTAAAATGATAGCTTTGAATATTCGTCATCATTGGCTCTGAATGTTTTATGCATTGAACTGCATACCCTCGAATAATTCGGGGTATGGGGGTCGGACGTTACAGAGCTTGCTAGCATTCACACCATGAGTACCACCCACTTTGGATTTGAGACCGTTGACGAGAAGGACAAGGCGCGCAAGGTGCGCGGTGTGTTCGACTCGGTTGCGAGCAAATATGACGTGATGAACGACCTGATGTCCGGTGGCCTGCACCGCGTCTGGAAGCACTACACCGTCATGGTCGCCAACCTCAAGGAAGGCCAGCGCGTGCTGGACATCGCAGGCGGTACCGGTGATCTGTCCCTGGCCTTTGCCAAAAAGGTGGGCCACAGCGGCCAGGTGGTGCACACCGATATCAACGAAGCCATGCTGCGCGTGGGCCGCGACCGTCTGATCGACAAGGGCCTGAACCTGCCCACCACGGTCTGCGATGCCGAAGCCCTGCCTTTCCCGGACCAGCACTTTGACCTGGTGAGCGTGGCCTTTGGCCTGCGCAACATGACCAACAAGGACCAGGCGCTCAAGGAAATGTGCCGCGTGCTCAAGCCGCGCGGCAAGCTGCTGGTGCTGGAGTTTTCCAAGGTGGCCAAGCCGCTGGAGAAGGCCTATGACTTGTATTCCTTCCAGGTGCTACCACGTATAGGGAAGATGGTGGCGGGGGACGCCGACAGCTACCGCTACCTGGCCGAATCGATTCGCATGCATCCTGGTCAGGCAGAACTCAAGGCCATGATGCAAAAAGCAGGCTTTGGCCATGTGGACTACCACAATATGACGGCAGGGATTACCGCCTTGCATGTCGGGATCAAATGCTGAAAGAGTGAGACGCGATACCGGTCGCAAAGCCAGGCGCCTGCCCAGTGCCCAGCGCAATACAACACAACAGACCGGGGTTGCTGAGAAGCGGGCGTGGATGTAATAGCCGGCGCAAAGGCGTACCGGCCCTAACAAAACGGAGCAAATATGACAAAACTGTGGTCAGTGGTCTTGGTGGTACTGCTGGCATTTGTGCACCTCGATGCCGATGCCAAGCGCATGGGAGGTGGCAAGTCCATGGGCCAGCAGTCCGGCAATGTAACCCAGCGGCAGGCGACGCCTGCGCAAGCGCCTGGCAACAATGCCACCGCGCCTGCGCAAGCCCAGCGCCCCGCTACCCCTAACGCCGCCCCTGCGGCGCCCAAGAAGCCTTGGGGCGCGATGCTCGGCGGTCTGGCCGCTGGTCTGGGCCTGGCCTGGCTCGCCCATTCGCTGGGCTTTGGTGAAGCCTTTGCCAACATGCTGCTGATCGGCCTGGCCATCATGGCGGTGCTGGCCATCGTCGGCTTTGTGATGCGCCGCAAGGGCGCTGCTGCGGCCCAGCCTGCGCAGTCGCCTTTCGCCTTCCAGGGTGCTGGCAACGCCGCGCCGCAAGCGCCGGTCTCGGCCCCTGTTGCGCCCCAGTACAACCCCGAGAAGGTCGGCAACGACGCCTCGGCCCGCCCCTGGGAGCAGGGTGCAGCGCCTGCCGCTGCTGCGGGTGGCAGCATGATTGGCGCTGGCCTGGCTGGCGCGCAGAATTGGGGCGTGCCTGAAGGCTTCGATGCCAATGGCTTCCTGGAAGCGGCCAAGCGCAACTTCGTGACCCTGCAGTCCGCCTGGGACCGCTCGGACATCAACACCTTGCGCTCGATGATGACCGACGAGATGCTCGGCGAAGTCAAGGGCCAGTTGCAGGACCGCGAGCAGCACCGTGAAGGCGCGCAGCCCAACCAGACCGATGTGGTGATGCTCGAAGCCCAGCTGCTGGGTATCGAGGATGTCGGCAATGCCTACATGGCCAGCGTCGAGTTCTCGGGCATGATCCGCGAAGAAGCCCATGCCGGCCCCAGCCCCTTCCGCGAAGTCTGGAACATGACCAAGCCCAAGGATGGCACCAGTGGTTGGCTCGTAGCAGGCTTGCAAGCCTTGCAGTAAGCAAACCGTAAAACTCCACCGCTTTGCCTGTTAATCCTGACGACGGGCAGCGGACTTGGGGAATAATTGGGGACTATGGCAACACAGTCCCCTTTTTCTTTTCCGGGCGGCATTTTTGCGCGCATTCTGGAGTCGGCCCAACCCCCGCAGTGGCTGGTGTCGGAGGTACAGCACCGCGTGGTGCTGTTCCTCAATCACGTGCTGATGCAGGAAAGTGCGGCCATGGAGCGTCTGGTGCGCCAAAGCGGGCGCGTCGTCCAGGTGCAGTGGCGCAGCATTGTGCTGGCGCTCAAGATCACGCCCGCTGGCCTGCTGGACCTGGCAGGCGCCCAGGAAACCCCCGACCTGCGCGTGCAGGTGGTCGATGACTCGCCGCTGGCTTTGGCGCGCGGCGTCATCCAGGGCGAGAAGCCCGCCATCCGCATCGATGGCGATGTGCAGTTTGCCGCCGAGATCCAGTGGCTGGTCGACCATGTGCGCTGGGATGTGGAAGAAGACCTGGCCCGCCTGGTGGGCGATACCCCCGCGCATTGGCTGGCCCAGCTGGGCCAGCGCGTAGCGGCTGCGCTGCGCCAGTTCGTCAGCATGGGCGTGCGCACGGCGGATCGCTTTGGCGCCGGCCGCTCTGGCGCGCAGGCCCAGCCGCCTGCCCCGCCCACGCCCCCCGGCTACGCTGCGGACAGCGACCCGGCCAGCGAGCGCACTACGACATGAAGCGCTTTTTTCGCGGCTTCACCATTTTGTGGGTGGTCTGGCGCTATGGCTTGCACGACATGGTACTGTCCAGCTTCAACCACCCCTGGCTCAAAGGCATCACCCGGGTACTGCGCATAGGCCGCAAATGGACCGAGCCGCGCGGCCAGCGCCTGCGCGAGGCGCTCGAGCAACTGGGCCCGATCTTTGTCAAGTTCGGCCAGGTGCTGTCGACCCGGCGCGATCTGCTGCCCCCCGATATCGCCGAAGAGCTGTCCCTGCTGCAGGACCGCGTGCCCTCGTTCGACCCGCGCATTGCGGTGCAGACCATCGAGCGGGCGTTCCGCAAGCCGCTGGCCGAGGTCTTTGTCAGCTTTGATGAAAAGCCCATTGCCAGCGCCTCGATTGCCCAGGTGCACTTTGCCACCATCCGCACCCGTGCGGGCGAGCTGCGCGATGTCGCCGTCAAGGTGCTGCGCCCGGGCATGCTGCCGGTGATCGACAGCGACCTGGCGCTGATGCGCACGATGGCCGAGCTGGTCGAGAAGTTCTCTGCCGATGGCAAGCGCCTCAAGCCGCGCCAGGTGGTGGCCGAGTTCGACACCTATCTGCACGACGAGCTGGACCTGATGCGCGAGGCCTCGAACGCTGCCCAGCTGCGCCGCAACATGGAAGGCCTGGACCTGGTGCTGATCCCCGAGGTGTTCTGGGATTTCTGCCACCAGGAGGTGATGGTGATGGAGCGCATGAATGGCGTGCCCATCAACCAGGTCGATACCCTGCGCGCTGCGGGTGTCGATATCCCCAAGCTCGCCCGCGATGGCGTGACCATCTTCTTCACCCAGGTGTTCCGCGATGGCTTTTTCCATGCGGACATGCACCCCGGCAATATCCAGGTCAGCCTGGAGCCCGAGAGTTTTGGCCGCTATATCTCGCTGGACTTTGGCATTGTCGGCACCTTGACCGAATTCGACAAAGAGTACCTGGCGCAGAACTTCACCGCGTTTTTCCGCCGCGACTACAAGCGCGTGGCCGAGCTGCACATCGAAAGCGGCTGGGTGCCGCCCGATACCCGGGTCGACGAGCTCGAAGCCGCCATCCGCGCGGTCTGCGAGCCGTACTTTGACCGCCCGCTCAAGGAAATTTCGCTGGGCATGGTGCTGATGCGCCTGTTCCAGACCTCGCGCCGCTTCCAGGTCGAGATCCAGCCCCAGCTGGTGCTGCTGCAAAAAACGCTGCTCAACATCGAAGGCCTGGGCCGCCAGCTCGACCCCGATCTGGACCTGTGGAGCACGGCCAAGCCGTTTCTCGAGAAATGGATGCTCGACCAGATGGGCCCCCAGCGCCTGTGGCGCGAGCTCAAATCCCAGGCGCCGCGCTACGCCAAGCTGCTGCCCGACATGCCCCGCCTGGTGCACCAGTACCTGGCGCGCAATGGCGGTGGCAGCCACCACGACGAGACGCTCAAGGAGCTGCTGGTGCAGCAGAAATTGACGAACAAGCTGCTGCAGATCATCATTTGTGGAGGCATTGGTTTTGTCCTGGGGCTGGTGGTGCTGCAAGTGCTCATCCGCATCCGACTTTTTTAAACCCCTAACCCTTACGCTTTGCAGGAGTGACAACGTGCTGCTCTACATGGTGATCGCCTACCTATTTGTAACCATTGGCGTGGGTCTGTGGGCCGCCAAACGGGTCAAGAACACCGCAGATTTCGCCGTCGCCGGCCGCCATCTGCCGCTGTTCATGATCATCACCACCACGTTTGCGACCTGGTTTGGCTCCGAGATTGTGCTGGGTGTGCCGGCCAAGTTCATCGAAGGCGGCCTGCGCAATGTGGTCGAAGACCCGTTTGGTGCTGGCATGTGCCTGATCCTGGTGGGCATGTTCTTTGCGGCCAAGCTCTACCGCATGAACCTGCTGACCATCAGCGACTACTACCGCAAGCGCTACGGCAGCGCGGTCGAGATCATCTGCTCGCTGATCATCATGCTGAGCTACCTGGGCTGGGTCTCCGCCCAGGTCACCGCGCTGGGCCTGGTGTTCAACCTGCTCTCGGGCGGCGCGGTCAGCATCCCCATGGGCATGGTGATCGGTGTGGTGTCCATCCTGGCCTATACCTTGTTTGGCGGCATGTGGTCGGTGGCGGTCACCGATTTTGTGCAGATGATCATCCTGGTGGTGGGCCTCATGGTGCTGGCCTTCTTCGCCTCGGACATGGCCGGCGGCGCCGGAAAGGTGATCGACCTGGCCACCAGCCGCGATCTGTTCCAGTTCTGGCCCGAGCCCACCTGGCATGACATCGTGTTCTTCTTTGCCGCTGCCATCACGATGATGCTGGGCTCGATCCCGCAGCAGGACGTGTTCCAGCGCGTGATGTCGGCCAACACCGAAAAGTCGGCCGTGCGCGGCACCATCATCGGTGGCTCCGCTTACATCCTGTTCGCCTTTGTGCCGATGTTCCTGGTGGCCAGCGCGCTGATCATCATGCCCGAGGCCACCTCGGCCTTGCTCAAGGACGATCCGCAAAAAGTGCTGCCCACCCTGGTGATGGAGAAGATGCCTTTTGTGATGCAGGTGCTGTTCTTTGGCGCGCTGCTGTCTGCCATCAAGTCCTGCGCATCGGCCACCTTGCTCGCCCCGAGCGTGACCTTTACCGAGAACATCTGGCGCCAGTTCCGCCCCAGGGTGAGCGACCGCGAGAACCTCAAGACCATGCGCATCAGCGTGCTGGTGTTCAGCGCCTGCGTGCTGGCCTACTCCATCCGCATGCAGGGCACCCCCATCTATGAACTGGTCTCGGGCGCCTACCAGGTGCCGCTGGTCGGCGCCTTTGTGCCCCTGGTGATGGGCCTGTACTGGAAGCGCGCGACCACCCAGGGGGCGCTGCTTGCCGTGTTCCTGGGCATCGGCATCTGGCTGGCCGGTTTGAACATGGCCTGGGGCGCTGCCTTCCCAGCCCAACTCGCTGGTGTGCTGGCCGCCTTCACGGGCATGATTGTGGGCTCGCTGGCGCCGCAAGCCATCCGCAACCAGAAGACGGACGTGCAGGCCTTTGTGGCCGATACCGCGCCCGCCGCCAGCGGCGCAGCAGTGGCGGGGCGCTGAGCGAACGGCGCTGAGTGCGGGGCGTAGTGCTAAGCCTACGCCCTGGATCGGTTTTGCAACCCGCCTATAATCAAGGGTTTTCCTCCGTTTTCTTACACGCGCGATGCCTATTTACGCCTACAAGTGCAGTGCCTGCGGCTATGCCAAGGATGTTTTGCAAAAAATATCGGATGCACCGCTGACGGACTGCCCCGAGTGCAAGCAAGCCAGCTTCTCCAAGCAACTGACGGCCCCGGGGTTCCAGCTCAAGGGAACGGGTTGGTACGCCACCGATTTCAGTGGCAAGTCGGCTGCTGCGGCACCGGCCAGCGCGCCTGCGGCCGACGCGGCTGCGCCCGCAACGGCAGCTACGCCTGCACCTGCACCGGCTGCCAGCAGCGGCTCGGCGGTCTGAGGGCTGAGAGGTGATGGCGTCCCTGCGCAAATGGTTGCTGACCGGGCTGCTGGTCATCGTGCCGGGCGTCATCACGGTCTGGGTGCTCAACTGGATCATCGGCACGCTCGACCAGACCTTGCTGATCCTGCCGCAGCACTGGCAGCCCGACGAGGTCCTGGGCTACCATATCCCCGGTTTCGGCGTGGTGCTGACCTTGGCGATCTTGCTGATCGTCGGCGGCATTGCCAGCAATTTTGTCGGCCGCAAGCTGGTGGCCTGGGGCGATGCGCTGGTCAGCCGGATTCCGGTGGTGCGCTCGATCTACTCGAGCGTCAAACAGGTCTCCGACACCTTGTTTTCCGAGAGCGGCAATGCCTTTCGCACCGCCGTCATGGTGCAGTGGCCCCATCCGGGCATGTGGACCATCGGCTTTGTGACGGGCGCGCCCAGCGGGGAGCTGGACCAGCACCTGCACCAGGGGCCGGACAGCGCCGATACCGCTTTTGTCAGCGTCTACGTGCCCACCACGCCCAATCCGACGGGCGGCTACCTGGTGATGGTGCGCAAGAGCGACTGCATTGAATTGAACATGAGCGTGGATGCTGCGCTTAAATACATCGTCTCGATGGGGGTCGTGGCTGCGCCCGATGTTCCCACGGGGTCTAAATAACTGAGAACTAAGGCACCTTCATCGGTGCAGGAAGATTGGCTATGGCAATGCGTTCCCAATACTGCGGTCAAGTGACCGAAGCCCAGATGGGCGAAACCGTGAGCCTGTGCGGCTGGGTCAATCGCCGCCGTGACCACGGTGGTGTGATTTTCATCGACCTGCGTGACCGCGAAGGCTATGTGCAGGTGGTCTGTGACCCTGACCGCGCCGAGATGTTCAAGGTGGCCGAAGACGTGCGCAATGAGTTCTGCGTGCAGGTCAAGGGCCTGGTGCGTGCCCGTCCTGAAGGCACCACCAATGACTCGATCAAGAGCGGCAAGATCGAAGTGCTGTGCCACGAGCTGACCGTGCTCAACGCCTCGGTGACGCCTCCATTCCAGATCGACGACGAGAACCTGTCGGAGACCGTGCGCCTGACCAACCGCGTGCTGGACCTGCGCCGCCCCACGATGCAGCGCAACATGATGCTGCGCTACAAGACGGCGATCCAGGTGCGCAACTTCCTGGACAAGGAAGGCTTCATCGACATCGAAACGCCGATGCTGGGCAAGAGCACGCCCGAAGGCGCGCGTGACTACCTGGTGCCCAGCCGCGTGCACGATGGCGAATTTTTCGCGCTGCCCCAGTCGCCCCAGCTGTACAAGCAGATGCTGATGGTGGCCGGCTACGACCGCTACTACCAGATCACCAAGTGCTTCCGCGACGAAGACCTGCGTGCTGACCGCCAGCCCGAGTTCACGCAGATCGACTGCGAAACCTCGTTCCTGAACGAGGAAGAGATCCGCGCCATCTTCCAGCGCATGATCAAGGAAGTGTTCCAGACCCAGCTGAATGTGGACCTGGGCGAGTTCCCGATCATGACCTACCAGGATGCGGCCTTCCGCTTTGGCTCGGACAAGCCTGACCTGCGCGTCAAGCTCGAGTTCACCGAGCTGACCGACGTGATGAAGGACGTGGACTTCAAGGTCTTCTCGGGCGCCGCCAACATGAAGGGCGGCCGCGTGGTGGGCCTGCGTGTGCCAGGTGGTGCGCGCGAGCAGGGCGGTCTGTCGCGTGGCGACATCGATGCCTACACCGACTTCGTCAAGATCTATGGCGCCAAGGGCCTGGCCTACATCAAGGTCAACGAGCTGGCCAAGGGCCGTGACGGCCTGCAGTCGCCCATCGTCAAGAACATCCATGACGCCGCGATTGCCGAGATCCTCAAGCGCACCGAAGCGCAAGACGGCGACCTGATCTTCTTTGGCGCCGACAAGGAAAAGATCGTCAACGACGCCATCGGCGCGCTGCGCATCAAGATCGGCCACAGCGCCTTTGGCAAGAGCACCGGCCTGTTTGAAGACCGTTGGGCACCGCTGTGGGTGGTGGACTTCCCGATGTTCGAACACGACGAGGAAAACGACCGCTGGGCGGCCGTGCACCACCCCTTCACCTCGCCCAAGGACGGCCATGAGGACCTGATGGACACCGACCCTGGCAAGTGCATTGCCAAGGCCTACGACATGGTGCTCAACGGTTGGGAACTGGGCGGTGGCTCGGTGCGTATCCACCGCGCCGATGTGCAGTCCAAGGTGTTCACCGCGCTCAAGATCAGCGCCGAAGATGCACGTGCCAAGTTCGGCTACCTGCTGGATGCGCTGCAGTACGGCGCGCCTCCCCACGGTGGCCTGGCCTTTGGTCTGGACCGTCTGATTACCTTGATGACCGGCTCCGAGTCAATCCGCGACGTGATCGCCTTCCCCAAGACCCAGCGCGCCCAGGACCTGCTGACCCAGGCCCCATCGCCAGTGGACGAAAAGCAGCTGCGCGAGTTGCACATCAAGCTGCGCAACCCTGCCGGCGCGCAGTAAGCGGACCGCGCGCTGCATGGGCCTGCCTGATGCACCGCGCCGCCACAAGGCCAAAGCCCCCGGGCTTTGGCCTTTTTTTGTCATTGTGGGGCGCTATGCTCGGCGTGACTGACAGATTGCAAAGGGTGCCCATGCAAGCGATGACTGCGACTTCCAACCGAACCGGGCGCTGGGTGCACGGTATGGCCTTGGCCGCCATCGCGCTGGCCTTGGCCGGCTGCGGTGAGAAAAAGACCGAGCTGGGCCAGGGTGGCTCCGAAGTCTCTGGCTCGGCCGGGCCGGCAGGCGGCCAGGGCGCGCATGCCAGCCTGGAGCGCTGCGACGAGCCGATCGCCACGGTGGCCTTGCTGGAGAACCCGCGCGGCTATGTGATGCCCAGCAGTGTGAACCTGCCGCCCACACCCGTGCCGCTGGTGCGCTTGCTGATGCAGCAAAGCGGCTGCTTTCGCGTGGTGGACCGGGCTGGAGGCCTGCAGGGCACGATCCGCGAGGGCGAGCTGCAGGATGCCGGCGTGCTGCGCCCCAATGGCACGGTGCAAAAGCGCAAGGGCTATGAGGCCCAGTACACGATGGTGCCCAACCTCACGTTCAGCGAGCAGGATGCCGGCCGGGGCCTGGCGGGCATCATCGCGATGATCCCGGTGCTGCGCGATATCGCGGGCCTGGCCGGTGTGGCTGAGCAGGTCAAGTTCAAGGAGGCGCAAACGGCCCTGTTCCTGACCGACAACGAAACCACCGAGCAGGTTGCCGCGGCCACCGGCTCGGCCCGCGCGACCGACCTGGGCGTGGGCGGTGTGCTGCTGGGCCGCCTGGGGGGCGGCGCCGGCATGGGCTGGAGCAATACCAATGAGGGCAAGGTGATTGCCGCCGCCTTTCTGAACGCCCACAACCTGATGGTGCAGCAGGTGCGCCTGCTGCAGGCCAAGGCCTTGCCACCGGCCGTGGCCACCCGCAAGCCGGAGGCCCGGCGTTGACGATGCAAGACACCAGGAGCGAAAGCCTGCCCTACAAACTGCCCCGCTCGGTGCTGGTCATCATCCACACCGCCGATCTGCAGGTGCTGCTGCTGCGCCGCGCCAGCCAGATGGAGGGCCAGGACTACTGGCAGCCCGTGACCGGCAGCCAGGACAGCGATCGCGAAACCTGGCAGGAGACGGCGGTACGCGAGGTTTTTGAAGAGACCGGCATCGATGCCGAGCAGCACGGCTGCGTACTGCGCGACTGGGGCCTGGAGAACACCTACCCGATCTACCCGGCCTGGCGCCACCGCTATGCGCCCGATGTCTGCATGAACACCGAGCATGTCTTTAGCCTGCAGGTGCCGTCCTACACCAAGATCGTGCTCAGCCCGAGGGAGCACACCGCCCATGCGTGGCATCATTGGCATGAAGCAGCACAGCGCTGCTATTCCATATCGAACAGCGAAGCCATTCTGTGGCTGCCGAGGTTCATAGCTGCATGACCGATACTCACGACGATTTACCGATACTGCGGGTGGCCACCTACAACATCCACAAAGGGGTGCAGGGCCTGGGACCCGTGCGCAGGTTGGAGATCCATAACCTGGGGCTGGCGGTCGAGCAGATGGATGCCGACATCATCTGCCTGCAGGAAGTGCGCAAGGACAACCGCAAGGAAGAGAGCTTCTTCAACAACTGGCCCGAGCAGAACCAGGCAGATTTTCTGACCCCGCTGGGTTACACCGCCGCCTACCGCACCAATGCCACCACGCGTTGGGGCGAACACGGCAATGCCTTGCTCACCCGCTGGCCGATTCTGGAATCCAACCACCGCGACATCTCCGACCACCGCTTCGAGCAGCGCGGCCTGTTGCATGTGGCGATGGAGATTGCCGGCCAGCGCATCCACACCATCGTTGTGCATCTGGGCCTGGTGCATGGCAGCCGCCTGCGCCAGACCGCGTTGATCCATGAATTCATCAAGGCCCATGTGCCCGATGACGAGCCGGTGATTGTCGCGGGCGACTTCAATGACTGGGGCTTTCAGGTCAAGCGCATGCTGGCCGGCTTTGGCTTGTTCGAGTACGACGAGCAGCCGCTGATGACCTACCCCTCGCGTCTGCCCGTTGTGCAGCTGGACCATGTCTATGCCCGGGGTTTGACCCCCTGCGGCCTGTTTGTGCCCCGGGGTCGCATCTGGTGGCGCATGTCCGACCATTTGCCGTTGATTGCGGAGTTCAGGCTGCGCGACTGAGGCCGCAAGCGCTTTTCGGCTTTGGGGCGCTGGATGCTATCGAATCCATAGCTTTTCGCCTTTTCTTGCGCTGGCCTAAGAACCTGTTCAAAGTCTCCTCGCGCCGCGACAGTGTCTTTGCGGGATGGGATGCGAGGGGGCGCCCAGCCGCGCAACACCGCAGTAATAGCTGTGCTATTGCGAGGATTTGCAACGACGCAGTCCGCCCCTGCCCGGGCGGCCCTAGCCGGGCGCCCCTTCCCGGGCAGCGCAAAGCCACTGTCCCTACGGGTTGAAGTGAAATCGGGCGATTTCTGCGCGCTGGCCCTTGCTTGCACCCCGGTGCAAGCTGCGTTCCATCCCTTCGAACTCATCCCGATTGCACTCCAACGCGGCTGCGTAGAGACTCTGAACAGGTTCTAAGGGGGAGAAACACCGTATGCTTGCGGGTCTGCAATCGCTGCTACCATCCCCGCTATGTTTACAGAACTATCCGATCCGAATAAAGCACCCGCCAGCGACGAAGGCACGCCGGTGTCCGTCAAGATCCGTGAGCGGATAGTGGCAGCCCAGCAGCGCTTCCATGCCAATGACAACATCTCCGAGTTCATCGAGCCCGGTGAGCTCGAGCTGCTGCTCGACGAAGTCGAGCACAAGATGCAGGGCGTGCTCGACAGCATGGTCATCGACACCAAGGACGACCACAACACCCGCAACACCGCGCGCCGTGTTGCCAAGATGTATCTGACCGAGGTGTTCAAGGGCCGCTATGTGCCCCAGCCCGTGGTCACGGCCTTCCCCAATGCCGAGCACCTGAACGAGCTGATGATCGTCGGTCCGATCACCGTGCGCAGTGCCTGCAGCCACCACCTCTGCCCGGTCATCGGCAAGGTCTGGATCGGCGTGCTGCCCAACAAGAACACCAATGTGATCGGCCTGTCCAAATACGCGCGCCTGGTTGACTGGGTGCTGGGCCGCCCCCAGATCCAGGAAGAGGCCATCGTGCAGCTGGCCGATCTGATCATGAAGAAGACCCAGCCCGACGGCCTGGCCGTGGTGCTGGAGGCCTCGCACTTTTGCATGTCCTGGCGCGGTGTGCGCGAGATGGACTCCAAGATGCTCAACTCGGTCATGCGGGGCGAGTTCCTCACCAACCCGAATCTGCGGCGCGAGTTTTTGTCGCTGATTCCGCAGCGCGCAGGCAACTGATCCGCACCCTGACGGTGTGACACCCGGGCCCGACCCGGGTTATTTTTTTCCGTCTCGCATCTTTCGCCTCGCTTCCACCGCCTCCCCAGCCATGACGCTCCACGCTTTCACGCTCATCATCGCGGCCGGCATCATCCACGCTTTTTGGAACATCGTCGCCAAGAAAGCCGGGGGCGATGCTCGCTTTTCGCTGTTTACCTCGGTGCTCAATGCGCTGGTGTGGCTGCCGGTGGGCTGGTGGGTGGGCAAGGATGTGGTGCCCCAGTGGGGCATGACCGAATGGGCCTTTGTCTCGGCCAGCGCCTTGCTGCATATCTTTTACTTCGTCACCTTGCTGCGCGGCTACCGCGTGGCCGATCTCACCGTGGTCTACCCGCTGGCGCGCGGCAGCGGGCCGCTGATCTCGTCGATGGTGGCGGTGCTGTTTCTGGGCGAGCACCTGTCCAGCCTGGGCGCGGTAGGCATTGCCGCGGTGGTTGCGGGCGTATTCCTGATTGCCGGCGGCCCGGCCATGCTGCGCGCCGCCAGCCGGCCCGGTCCCGGCGAGGCCCGCGATCGCACCATCAAGGGCCTGTACTACGGGCTGCTCACGGGCCTGTTCATTGCCGCCTATACGGTGGTGGACAGCTATGCCGTCAAGGTGATGCTGCTCTCGCCCATCCTGCTCGACTACATGGGCAACCTGGTGCGCGTGGTGATGCTCGCGCCGCTGGGCATGATGAACTGGGCTGAGACCCGGCGCCTGTGGTTGCAGCAATGGCGCTTTGCGCTGGTTGTCGCCATCTTCAGCCCCATGGCCTATGTGCTGGTGCTGTATGCAGTGCAGACTGCGCCGATCTCGCATGTGGCGCCTGCGCGTGAGGTCTCGATGCTGTTTGCCGCGCTGATTGGCGGCAAGCTGCTGGGCGAGGGTGACCGCCTGCTGCGCATTGCTGGCGCGCTGCTGATTGGCGTGGGCGTGGTCGCGCTGGGACTGGGCTGAGCGATGCCAGGCGCTGCGCTGCCACCGGTGCTGGGCTGCGATTTCAGCAGCAGCCCGAGCCGGCGCAAGCCCGTGGTTGTGGCCTGGGGCCATCTGGATGCCGAGGCGGGCACGGTGGCGCTGCGGGGCTTTGAGCGCTTTGCCACGCTGGCGCAGTGGCAGGACTTTTTGCAGCAGCAGCCGGCCTGGGTCGGCGGCTTTGACCTGCCGTTTGCGCTGCCGCGCGAGCTGGTGATGCACCTGGGCTGGCCCAGCGATTGGCAGGCCTGCATGCAGCACTATGCTGGCCTGGAGCGCAGCGAGATCCGCGCGCTGTTCAAAGCCTTTTGCGATGCCCGGCCCGCCGGCGGCAAATTTGCCCACCGCGCCACCGATGGGCCTGCTGGCTCCAGCCCGTCGATGAAATGGGTTAACCCGCCCGTCGCCTGGATGCTGCATGCTGGTCTGCCCCGGCTGCTGGCGGTGGGCGCGGATTTCCCCGGTCTGCTGCGCAGAGAAAGTAGCCGCGTCGCGCTGGAGGCCTACCCCGGCATGCTGGCGCGCGAGCTGATCGGCCGGCGCAGCTACAAAAGCGATGACCGCCAGCGCCAGACGCCCGAGCGCACTGCTGCCCGCCAGCAGGTGCTGGATGCCCTGCTGCAGGGTGCCCATTCGCTGCAGCTGCGCCTGCTGGCTAGCCCGGCGCAGCTGGGTAGCATGCGCGATGACGCCAGCGGCGACCATCTCGATGCCGCCATCTGCATGTTGCAGGCGGCCTGGGGCCTGCGCTGCCATTTACAGGGCGATGCGCTCTATGGCCTGCCGCCGGGCACTGATCCGCTGGAAGGCTGGATTGTGACGGCACCGCTGTCGCGCGCGTAGGCGGGGCCTGAGACTGCACACTGGGCGGCAGGCCATAATGTGCCGGTCCTTGATTAAAAGACCTTGCCATGCCTACTCTCCAATCCCTGCTGGCCTTTTTTGGTGTTGCTGTGCTGCTGGCGCTGTCGCCCGGGCCGGACAACTTGTTTGTGCTGATGCAGTCGATACAACGCGGCTGGCGGGTGGGCATTGCCGTGGTCGTGGGCCTGTGCCTGGGCGTGGTGGTGCACACCGCGGCGGTGGCGCTGGGGCTGGCAGCAGTGTTTGCGGCGTCCAGCATCGCGTTCACGGTGCTCAAGTGGTGTGGCGCGGCCTACTTGGCTTATCTGGCCTGGGGCGCATGGCGGGCACCGGTGGCTGCAGAAAAATCCGGTGCTGGCGCGGCCGATAGCGCAAGCTTGCGTACCGAGATGGCGGGCAAGGACTTGCTGGTGATGGTGCGCCGGGGCGTGGTGATGAACCTCACCAACCCCAAGGTGCTGATCTTCTTCCTGGCCTTTTTGCCGCAGTTTGCCGACCCGGCCATCGGCCCGGTCGGCCCGCAGATTTTTGTCTTTGGCGCCGTGTTTATCTTGGCCGCGTTCCTGGTGTTTGGCGCCATTGCGCTGTTCTCGGGCGCCTTTGGCAATCTGCTGCTGCGCTCGCCACGCGCGCAGTTCTGGCTCAACAAGATCACCGCCGTGGTGTTTGTGGGCCTGGCGGTCAAGCTGGCGACCGCGCAGCGCTGAGGCCGTCCAACAGGGCGAAATGGCAGTTCAAGCCGCCAGGGAGGGCGGCAAGCCCAGCCCCTGGTAAATGCGCCGCATATGCGCTGCCAGCCGTTTGGATTGGGGCTGCTGGTTGTGCCAGGGCTGCACCAGGTTTTGCAAGGCCGTCCACTGGCCGCTGTGCCGCAAGGCGCTCCAGTACAGCTGGTTGAACAGGTCGCGCTGGGCGTGGCTGCCGCCGACCTCGACCAGGCGTGCAATCAAGGGCCCCAGCTGATGGGCGGCCTGGCCGTACTGGCCTTGGGCATGGGCCAGCAGGCCCCGCGCGGCGGGCAGGCAGACATCCTGCCAGGCCGTGCGCAGCCGGGGTTGGACCTGCGCATCGGCATGGCCTTGCATGCTGACCAGCAACTGCTGCGCGGCCTCCCATTGCCCGGCGCGTGCCAGGCCGTAGAGGTATTGCAGGTCCAGAAAAGGCAGCACATGGTCATGCTGGCGCTGCAGCAGGTAGGGGCTGAGCTGCTGCCAGCGCGGGCCGACATCGACGCCTTCGAGCTCCAGCCGCGCCAGCAGCGAGATGGAGCCGATCTGGTCCTGCGAATAGGCCGGCACGACGCCCCAGACCTGGCTGTCATGCAGCTGCAGCGCTTCGTCGTGGCGCGCATCCTCCATCAGGAACAGCGCCAGGTGCCACCAGTTGTGCGTCTGCATGAAGGAGTTGAGCCCCGTCCAGCTGCTGCTCGCGCTTTGCATGAAGGCCAGACCCTCGTCCACACGGCCTTGGGTCAGCAGCACATGGGCCAGCGCATGGTGGGCCCAGGGCTCCTTGAAGCGCAACTGCAGCGCCTGGCGCGCCGCGCGCTCGGCCTGGCCCAGTAGATGGCATTGCTCATAGGCAAAGGCCAGCATGCCGTGGAAGTAGGGGATATCGGCGCAGTGCGCCTGGGCCGCCAGCGCCATGCGCAGCATGGCGGGCGAGTCGCCCAGGTTGAAGGCATGGTAGTGCGCGAGCTTGAGCGCGGCCAGATCGCGCGGGTAGTGCTGCAGCAGTGCTTCGAGCCTTTGCGCAGCCAAGGGCGTGTCGCCATCGGCCCAGGCCTCGACGGCGGCCAGCCACTGTGCTTCGCGCTCATGGGCCTGCGCCAGCTGGGCGCGGGCACGCTGCAAAAAGGGCCGCGCCTGCCAGGCGGCCTGCGCATCTTCGGCAAATAGATGGAGCGCGGCGCACCAGGTTTGCACCAGCGGGCTGGGGTCCTGCGCTGCGATGTCCAGGATTCGCAGCACGCGCATCTCGCAGGCAACAAAGCCTTCGGCAAAGTCGTTCAGGTAGGGCAGGGCGGCTGCATCGCTGCTGACCGGGTTGCCATACAGGTCCTGCTGCGTGCCCATGCGCTGCCCTCCTTGTCTCATGCCTGGGGCGGCTGGGGCCAGGGCTTTTGCGGGCCGCGGATCTGCTCGAAAGCGCGCGACAGCTGCAACACGCCCAGGTCGTCAAAACGCGCACCGGCGATCTGCAGGCCAATAGGCAGGCCGGAGGCGGTGTAGCCGCAGTTGATGGATGCGGCCGGCTGCTCCGACATGTTGTAGGGCACGGTAAAGCCGATGTGCTCGAGCGGGCGCAAGGGGTCGTTGGTGGGCGAGGGCCATTGGGCATCGAACGCAACATGCGGCGCGACGGGCGAGATCACAAAGTCAAACGCGCTGCAGGCTTTGACGGTGGCCAGACGTACCTGGTGGAACTGTTGGCTGGCCTGGAAGACCGCGCTGCCGCTCATGCCCTCGGCGCTCTCGGCCCAGGCGCGGATATAGGGCAGCACCTTGTCGCGCTGCGCGCTGCTGAGCGCCTGCAGATCGCTCAGCGAGCGCATGCGCCAGAAGCGGTCCATGCCGTCCAGCATCGCAGGCGTCATGAAGGGCTGCATTGGCGTGATCTGCGCGCCAGCGGCTTCCAGCAGCGCTGCGGCCTGCTCGATGGCCGCGCGCACCTCGGGCTGCAGCGGCAGGCCGCAGCCGGCATCGAGCAACAGGCCAATGCGTTTTCCCCGGATAAAGTCCACGCCGGTGGTGGCCACCGTGCTCCAGGCAATGTCCTGTGCGGGCAGGCTCATCGTGTCGCGCGCATCGGGGGCCGACAGCACCTGCATCATCAGCGCCGAGTCGTCCACGCTGCGGGTCATCGGGCCTGCGGCACGGCCTTGGTAAGGCGGGTCAATAGGGATGCGGCCCAGGCTGGGCTTGAGGCTGTAGATACCGCACCAGCTGGCCGGCAGGCGCAGCGAGCCACCGATGTCGGTGCCGATGTGCAGCGGGCCGTAGCCGGCAGCTGCTGCCGCACCGCCGCCCGCGCTGGAGCCGCCCGGGCCTTTGCTCAGGTCCCAGGGGTTGCGCGCCAGCGGGTGAAAGCTCGACAGCCCCGACGACAGCATGCCGTAGTCGGGCATCGTGGTCTTGCTGAAGCAGATGGCATGGGCCTCTCGCAGGCGGGCGGCGGGCGGTGCATCGGCGGCTGCGGGCACCAGCGTGACGGCAGCGGTGCCGGCGGGCAGTGGGTCACCCTGGGTGGCGATGTTTTCCTTGATGGTCACCGGCAGGCCATCGAGCAGACCGGCGGGTGCGCCCTTGTGCCAGCGCGCTTCGCTGGCCCGTGCCTGCGCCAGTGCCTCTTCGGGCCGGTACAGGTAGGTGGCGCAGAGGTGCGGCTCCCACTGCGCGACATGGTCGATGACGGATTGCATGACATCGACAGGGGAGAGTTCTTGCTTTTGGTAGGCGGCCAGCAGCGCTGTGGCGGGCCAATCGTGCAACGCGGTCATATCGGGCAGGGGGCGGGAGTGGAGTAGGTGTTCAATGAAAAAAGCCCATCCGGGCAGAGCCGTAGATGGGCGGTGTGCTGGTTTGAAGCCTAGCGCAAGACCGGGTTCAAGCCCAGTACATGGATGACAGGTCGTTGATGAAGATCGGCATGTCCTTCCAGAGGCCTCGCACGTTCTTGGCGGCAATCGTCACCCACTGCGGCTGGTACAGGTAGACGTTGGCGGCATCTTCGGCCAGCAGGCGCTGTGCCTCGCCCAGCAGGCGCGAGCGGTCGGCCGGACGCGCTTCGAGCTTGATCTGTTCGAACAGCTTGTTGAACTTCTCGGACTTGTAGCCCCAGTAGTAATCGGGACGGGTGTAGTTCTCCAGATCGAAAGGCTCGACATGCGAGATCAGCGACAGGTCGTAGTTCTTGTTGGTGTAGGTGCCCGAGAGCCACTGCGCCCATTCCACGTTCTGCAGCTTGATCTCGACCCCGATCTTGGCCAGTTGCGCGGCAATGATCTCGCCGCCCTGGCGCGCGTAGGGCGTGGGGGGCAGGGTCATGCTCAGGCTCAGCGGGGTCTTCACGCCGGCCTCGGCCAACAGCTTCTTGGCCTTTTCCACATCAAAGGGGTTGATGCCAGTGGTGTCCACATAGCCATAGGCGCCGGGCACATAGTGGCTGCCAATCGGCACGCCCAGGCCTTCGGCGGCGCCGGCGATGACGGCCTTGCGGTCGATGGCGGCAGACAGCGCGCGGCGCACACGCACATCGTCGAGTGGCTTGCGGCGCTCATTGATGGCGACGATGGTCTTGGCGCGTGAGCCGGAGATGACCACCTGGTAGCGCGGGTTGGTCTTGAACTGGTCGATGCCACGGGCCGAGACGCGCGGGAAGATGTCCACATCACCAGCCAGCAGCGCAGCGACTTGCGCAGCCGCATCCGAGATGAAGCGGAAGGTGGCGCGGCGGATGCGGATGCTGCCGGGGTTGCGGTACTGCGGCCAGGCCTCCAGGGTGATGGAGGCGCCCTTGCTCCAGTTGCCCAGCTTGTAGGGGCCGGTGCCGATGGGCTTGGTGGCGTTACTGTCGGCGCTCTTGGGCTCGACGATGATCGATGTGGCCTGGCCCAGCACAAACAGCAGGTCCGGGTCGATCTCCTTGTTCAGGATCACCACCGTGTGCTCGTCCACCACCTGGGCCGTCAGGTTGGCGAAGGTGCGCTTGTCCTTGTTGGTACTTTTCTCGCCGGCTGCGCGGTCAAAGGAGAACTTGACGCTGTTGGCGTTGAAGGGCTCGCCGTTGTGAAAAGTCACCCCCTTGCGCAGCTTGAAGGTGTAGCTCTTGAGATCGGGCGAGACTTCCCAGCTCTCGGCGAGCAGCGGCGAGACACTGCCGTCCGAGTTGATCTTGGTCAGCGTCTCATACAGGTTGTAGTGCGTGATCTCGGCAATCGACGAGGCGGCGCCGGCGGTTGGGTCCAGCCCTGGCGGCTCCAGCGTCATGCCCAGCACAACGGTGTCTTTCTTGGCCTGTGCCTGGGCGATGCCAGGCAGCCACAGTGGCAGCGGTGCCAGAGTGCCTGCGGCAAGCAGGTGTCTACGGTTCAGCATCCGGGTACTCCTTGGATAGGGTTTTATTCAATTTATGGGGGAAAGCTGCGGAGTGGCGACGCCCTTGCGGAGCGCGCCGAGAAGCTCAAGCACGGTTATACAGGACTTGCGCCAATCCCTGCTGGCATGCGGTGTCGGCGTGGCCGCACCTGGGGCACGGCCTGCACCAGTTTTTGCGTATAGGGATGCTGGGCATGCTGGAACAGTTGGCTGGGCGCGCCGCGCTCGACGATCTCGCCCTGGTAGAGCACCACCACGGCGTCGCAGAGGTGGTTGATGACAGCCAAGTCGTGGCTGATGAGCAGGTAGGTGATGCCGTGCTCGCGTTGCAGGTCCTGCATCAGATTGAGCACCTGGGCCTGCACCGACACGTCCAGCGCGCTGACGGGCTCGTCGGCAATGATCAGCCGGGGCTTGGTGATCAGTGCGCGGGCGATGGCAATGCGCTGGCGCTGGCCGCCGGAGAACTCATGCGGGTACTTGTCCACATCCTGCGCGCGCAGGCCCACCTGCTGCAGCACCTGGCTGGCGCGCTCGCGCTGCTCGGCGCGCGAGGCGGTCTTTTGCGCCTGCAGCGGCTCGCTGACGATGCGCTCGACCGTCTGGCGCGGGTCGAGTGAGCCATAGGGGTCCTGGAACACCATCTGGAAATCCTTGCGCGCGCGCTGCAGTGCGGCCGCCTCCATGCGGTGCAGGTCCTGGCCCTCGAGCAGCACCTGGCCGGCGGTGGGCTGGTCGAGCGCCATCACCAGGCGCGCCAAGGTGGACTTGCCCGAGCCCGACTCGCCAACGATGCCCAGGCTCTGGCCGGCATGCAGCTCAAAGCTCACACCCTTGAGAGCCTGCACCGTGGGGGGCGCGGAAAACAGCTTTTCGCGGGGCAGGGTGTAGGTGCGCACCAGGTCGCGCACTTGCAGCAAGGGGGTGTCGTGGGGGGCTGCCGTCATGCGGGGGTCTCGTCAGGGGTCTGGGTGGCGATGGCGTAGGCCTCGGGCCGCAGGCAGTGCACCTGGTGCATCTCCTGCGGATGGTTCGATGGCAGCGCCACGCTGGGCGGCTTTTGCGCAAAGCACCTCGGCTGGGTAAAGCTGCAGCGCCCGGCAAAGGTGCAGCCGGCGGGCAGGTCGACCAGCTCGGGCACCGAGCCGGCAATGGTGTGCAGGCGCTGGGGCTGGCCCTGGATGCGCGGCTGCATGCTGGGGCGCGCGGCCAGCAGGCCTCGGGTGTAGGGGTGGGCCATGTGCTCGAACACGGCCTCGGTGCTGCCCGATTCGACAACCGTGCCGCCATACATCACGACCATCTTGTCGACATTCTGCGAGATCACGCCCAGGTCGTGCGAGATCAGCAGCAAGGCCATCTGGCGCTCCTGCACCAGCCCATTGATCAGGTCCAGGATCTGCTGCTGGATGGTGACGTCCAGCGCCGTCGTGGGCTCATCGGCGATCAGCAGATCGGGGCCGCAGGCCAGCGCCATTGCAATCGTGATGCGCTGGCGCTGCCCGCCCGAGAACTGGTGCGGATAGGCATCAAAGCGCTGCGCCGGTTGGGCGATGCCGACGCGGTCGAGCAGCGCAATCGCCTCTTCACGGGCCTGGCGCGCGCTCCAGCCCTTGTGCAGGCGCAGCGGTTCGCTGATCTGGCGGCCAATGGTGTGCACCGGGTTGAGCGCCGTCATCGGCTCCTGGAAGATCATCGCAATGCGGTTGCCGCGCACGCTGCGCCACCAGTGGTCGGGCTGCTGCACCAGGCTTTGGCCGTCGAGCTGGGCGCTGCCGTTGACCTGGGCCGATTCGGGCAGCAGGCCCATCAAGGCCATGGCCGTGATGGACTTGCCGCAGCCCGACTCGCCAATCAGGCCCAGGGCCTGGCCGCGCTCGATCTGGAAGCTGACATCGCGCACGGCGCGGGCGGGGCCTCGGTGGGTTTGCAGCACGATTTCCAGGTGCTGTACATCGATCAGTGCCATGGCGACTCCTTAGCGCTTGCGGGCCAGACGCGGATCGAGCAGGTCGCGCAGACCGTCGCCCAGCAGGTTGAGGCCCAGCACCGACAACGCAATCGCCACGCCCGGGAAAACGGCCAAGAGCGGCGCCTGGAACATCAAGGTCTGCGCCTCGCTCAGCATGCGGCCCCAGGACGGCTGCGGCGGCTGCGTGCCCAGGCCCAGGTAGGACAGTGCGGCCTCAGCCAGGATCGCAATCGCAAAGCGGATGGTGCTCTGCACGATCAAGGTGGCCGAGATATTGGGCAGCACATGCTGCCAGGTAATGGCCCAGGCACCCTTGCCGCAGGCGCGGGCGGCGGTGACATATTCGCGCCCCCAGATGGTGTTGGCCGAGCCGCGCGCGATGCGGGCGAACATCGGGATGTTGTAGATGCCGATGGCCACAATGGCATTGATGATGCCCGGGCCGAACACAGCGGTCAGCATGATGGCCGAGAGGATGGCGGGGAAGGCCAGCGAGAAATCGGCCAGGCGCATGATGGCCTCTTCGACCCAGCCGCGTTTGGCAGCGGCCAGCAGGCCCAGCGCCGTGCCCACCACCACGCCGATGCCCACGGCAATGACGCCCACCAAAATGGAGGCGCGCGCGCCCAGCAGCAGCTGCGAGGCGACATCGCGCCCATAGGCATCGGTGCCCAGCCAGTGGGCGAGCGACGGCCCTTGCAGCTTGGCCTCCATGTTCATCTCGAAGGCCGAGTGCGGCGTCCAGACATAGGACAGGCCAGCGGCGAGCAAGAGCAGGGCCGTGAGCACCAGTCCAATCATGAAGCTGGGGTTGCGCAGGGCGCGGCGCCACAGTGCGTTGCGGGATGCCGTGTGGCCAGGCGCTGCGCTGGCAGCGGGCGTGGGCAAGGTAGGGGCGACGGAGGTAGGCGGTTGCATGGCGTGCTCAGATATCGCTGGCTTTGGTGCGGGGGTCGATCCAGGCATAGAGCAGGTCCACCACGAAATTGACGATCACCACCATGGCGGCCAGCAGCATCACGCAGTTGCGCACCACCATCAGGTCCCGGTTGGCAATGGCCTGAAAGATCAGCCGGCCCATGCCGGGCAGGTAGAACACGTTCTCGACCACGATCGTGCCGGCCATCAGTTCGGCAAACTGCAGGCCCATGACGGTGACCACCGGAACCAGCGCATTGCGCAGCACATGGCCGTAGAGCGCTGCGCGTTGCGACAGGCCCTTGGCCCGGGCGGTGCGCACAAAGTCCTCACGCAGCACCTCCAGCACCGACGAGCGCGTGATGCGCGCCAGGATGGCCGCCTGCACCACGGCCAGCGACAAGGCCGGCAGCATCAGCGACTTGAGCGCGGCCCAGGGCGAGCCGCCCGAGGCCTCGCTCCAGCCCGGAAAGCCGCCGGCCGAGAACCATTTGAGGTGCACCGAAAACAGCAGGATCAGCAAGATGGCGAACCAGAAATTGGGGATGGCAATGCCCAGCTGAGCCATGCCCATGACGCTGACATCACCGAGCTTGTTGTGGCGGCTGGCGGCATAGATGCCGGCGGCCAGCGCCACCACGGTGGTGATGGCCATCGCCATCAAGGCCAGCGGCAAGGTGAGCGCCATGCGCTCGGCAATCAGTTCGATGACAGGGGTGCCGTAGCTGTAGCTGTTGCCCAGGTCCAGGTGCACAAGGCCCCAGATCCAGTGCACATAGCGCTCCCAGGCGGGCTGGTTGAGCCCGAGCTGCTCGGCCAGTTCAGCGACTGCTTCGGGCGCGGCATCGGGCCCCATCAACATCTGGGCGGCGTTGCCCGGCAGGATCTCCAGAACGAGGAAGACGACAATCGAGGTGCCCAACAAGGTGAGCAGCAAGGTGAGTGTGCGCTTGAGAATGAAAAGACCCATGGGTAGCCGTCGTGGTTAGGAAAGGCGCGCAGACCTGCTGGTGCTTGTTGTATTTTTTCGCAGCGGCAAGCATAACGCGAACAATTCCGACACACCATACATGCTTACTCGCAGTGCCACGAGTATGGCTAAGGAGGTCGCGGGATAATGTCGCTCATGTCACACTTCTTCCCCCGTGCTGGAATCTTGGAGACGCATCCATGGCCTTGATGATTACCGATGAGTGCATCAACTGCGATGTGTGTGAGCCCGAGTGCCCCAACGATGCCATCTCGATGGGGGAGGACTACTACGAGATCGATCCGCACCGCTGCACCGAATGCGTGGGCCATTTCGATGAGCCCCAGTGCGTGCAGATCTGCCCGGTCGCCTGCATTCCGGTGCACCCCGATTTTCAGGAAGACAAGCCCACCTTGATGCAGCGCTATGTGCGCCTGCAGGCCGACAAGGGCCTGTGACTGCGGGGTGATCGGGGGGATGGGCGTGTAGCCCGGTGCGCTCAGAGGGCCTCTGGGCGTGGCGGCTTGGGCCGCTGGGGCTTGGTGGTGTGGATCTTGAGCGTGGCCTTTTCCATGTCGCCGGCCAGCAGCTCAGGCGAGGCCTGCAGCGCATGGATGATGCTGTCCTCGATCAGCTTGCGCTGGTCGGGCGCTGGCTTGCGCAGCACCCAGTTGGGCACCTCCTGCTTGTCACCGGGGTGGCCAATGCCGATGCGCAGGCGCCAGTAATCGGACGAGCCCAGCTGGGCATGGATATCGCGCAGGCCATTGTGGCCGCCGTGGCCACCGCCGCGCTTGAGCTTGACCTGGCCGGGCGGCAGATCGAGCTCATCGTGCACCACCAGAATCTCTTCGGGCTGGATCTTGAAAAAGCGTGCGAGCGCGCCGACCGACTTGCCCGACAGGTTCATGAAGGTCTGCGGCTCGAGCAGCCAGACCGACTCACCCTGCACCGAAGTACGTGCGACCAGGCCATAGTAATTGCGGTCAGGCACCAGCTGCAGGCGCAAATCCCGGGCCAGCGCATCAATCCACCAGAAGCCGGCGTTGTGGCGCGTGCCTTCGTATTCAGGGCCGGGGTTGCCGAGGCCAACAAACAGCTTGATCATGGGCGGATGGAGTGAAGTAGGGGAAGAATGAAAAAAGGCTGCATTGACCAGCAATGCAGCCTCTGGCTTGCAGACGCCAGAGGCGTCAGCAGCTTGCTGTGCGATTAAGCAGCAGGCGCTTCGCCTTCTGCAGGTTCAGCAGCAGCAGGAGCAGCCACGGACACCAGCGCAGGGTTGGTTTGTGCAGCCAGCTTCACGCCCTTGGGCAGAGCGATGTCCTTCAGGTGGACGGTCGAACCCTTTTCCAGCTTGCTCAGGTCCACCGCGATGAATTCGGGCAGGTCCTTGGGCATGCAGATCACTTGGATTTCGGTCACAACTGGGGTCACCAGGCACTTGTCGATCTTCACTGCTGGGGACTCTTCAGCACCGCTGAAGTGGACGGGCACCTTCATGGTCAGCGCGGTGTTGGCATCGACGCGTTGGAAGTCGATGTGCAGCACCAGCTGCTTGTAGGGGTGGTATTGCACGTCGCGCAGCAGCACTTGGCTCTTGGCGCCGTCCAGGTCCAGTTCCAGCACGGATGCGTGGAAAGCTTCCTTCTTGAGGGCGTACCACAGGCTGTTGTGGTCCACTTCGATCAACTGAGGCTCAGCAGCGGCACCGTAGATGATGCCAGGCGTACGGCCAGAATTACGCAGGCGGCGGCTCGCACCCGTACCTTGCTTAGCGCGCGCAAAAGCGACAACGTTCATTTTATTACTCCAATGTGGGATGAACCGCGACCAGTTCACCCGGTTAAAAAGGCCGCTACAAATTGCAGCGGCCAGCGAAAACTATCTATTTTAGCAGAAAGCAGAAAAAGGGCCTTGCGGGCCCTTTGATCAGTCGGCTTCCTGGAACAGGCTCATCACCGATTCGCCGGTGGCGATGCGGTGGATGGTCTCACCGATCAGCGGTGCCACCGACAACTGGCGAATCTTGCTGCAGTTGCGCGCTTCGGCCGACAGCGGGATGGTGTTGGTCACCACGACTTCGTCCAGCGCCGCACCGTTGCCGATACGTTCGATGGCCGGGCCCGAGAAAATGGGGTGCGTGCAGTAAGCGTAGACCTTCTTGGCGCCACGTTCCTTGAGCACTTCCGCCGCCTTCACCAAGGTGCCTGCGGTGTCGATCATGTCGTCCATGATCACGCAGTTGCGGCCGTCGATGTCACCGATCACATGCATGACTTCGGAGACATTGGCCTTGGGGCGGCGCTTGTCGATGATGGCCAGATCGCAATGGAGTTGCTTGGCCAGCGCGCGTGCACGCACCACACCACCAACGTCCGGCGACACAACGATCAGGTCTTCGTAATTCTTCTGGCGCAGATCACCCAGCAGCACAGGCGATGCATAGATGTTGTCCACCGGAATATCGAAGAAGCCCTGGATCTGGTCGGCGTGCAGGTCCATCGTCAGCACGCGGCTCACGCCAGCGGCTTGCAGCATGTTGGCCACGACCTTGGCCGTGATGGGCACGCGGGTCGAGCGAACACGGCGGTCCTGGCGGGCGTAGCCGAAATAGGGGATCACCGCGCAGATGTGCTCAGCCGATGCTCGCTTCAAGGCGTCGACCATCACAAGCAGTTCCATCAGATGGTCGTTGGTGGGCGCACAGGTGGGTTGCACCACGAACACATCACGGGTACGCACGTTTTGCTTGATCTCAACGGTGACTTCACCGTCAGAGAAGCGGCCTACATCGGCGTTACCCAGTGAGGTATGGAGGTGTTGTGCAATTTCAGAGGCAAGTTCGCGGTTGGCGTTGCCAGTGAAAACCATGAAGTCTGGATGATGGTCTTGCATAGCGTCCCAGTGGGTATGGGTTAGCTGTGTGCGTTGCTTGTACGCGGTAAGAAATATGGCAGGGGAAGAAGGATTCGAACCTTCGCATGCCGGAATCAAAATCCGGTGCCTTAACCAGCTTGGCGACTCCCCTACAAGAATTGGTGCTAAGCATCACCAATCCTTTGAAACTTTCAGTCTTGGGTCCAGCCTCTGAGAGGATGTTCCATCAGACTTGTGCAATCTTTCACTGTCCAGTCTTGTGAAAAACTGCTCTGGCAGCTATTAGCTTGCATTTTCTTCACTGCGAAAACTGCGCTACCTGAGCCCGTCATTCTAGCATGTAATCCTTGTGATTTCAAAAAGTCAGAAACTTTTTTTATCGAAGGGCACAGGCTTTCTGCGACCGGCTGCAAGTCGTTCCGACCGAAGTCAAAGTTCTCTGCAGCGAAGCTCGTCATTGTAGCAGCTTCTGAATCGCGTTTTAGGTTCGGACTTGAAAAAATAAGTTTCGTATCCAGACCCTCTTGCGGCTTCACAACTACCAGCGCGGTGTCTGCTAGTTGCTGCTCGTTTTCGAGTGGACGTATTATGTCACCGATTCCTTCGACCCAAGCCGATTTTCCAAAAATAAAAAACGGAACATCGGCGCCCAGCGTCAAGCCGATGCGCTGCAGTTCGCTGCGCGAGAGCTTCAAATCCCAGAGCTGGTTCAGCGCCAGCAAGGTGCTGGCAGCATCCGATGATCCGCCACCCATGCCCGCCTGGGCCGGCAGGTTTTTATGCACGCCAATGTGTACGCCCTGGCTGCAGCCGGTGGCCTGCTGCAAGGCCCGCGCGGCGCGGGTGATCAGGTCATCGGCGGGCAGGGGGGTGTTCAGGTCTTCGCGGCTGATCTGGCCGCCGCTGCGCAGCTCCAGGTGCAGCGTGTCGGCCCAGTCGATCAGCATGAAGACCGACTGCAGCAGGTGGTAGCCATCCGCGCGTCTGCCGGTGATGTGCAGGAACAGGTTGAGCTTGGCAGGCGCAGGAACGTCGTACAGCGTACGCATGGATCGTCTCACAAAAAAATCATGGCGCGTCGAGCACGATGCGCAGGTTGGCTTCGGGTAGCGGGTCGAGGCGGCGGGCCAGAATCTTGCCTTCGCTGCGCGCTTCCAGATCGGCCTGCCAGCCCGCGGCCACCGTGGGCTGGCCCTGCAGCCAGTCAAACAGCGCGGCAATCGGCAAGCTGGTGCCCAGCAAGGTCTGCGTCAACTCATCGAGCGAGCTGGCCTGGCGGGTTTGCGTGCCTTGCTGTGCGCTCGCCTGGCCGGGTGACCATTGCACGCGCGCAACGATATTGCCCAGCGGGTTGAGCAGCACCAGCTCGCCCGAGTCGGGGCTGCCCGACAGCTCAAAGCTGCCGCTGGTGGTTTGCGGAGGGCTGTCCAGCACCTGCACCGACATGCGGCCTGACCAGTAGGTCTTGCCCGGGGCCGCTTCGAGCTGGCGCGCAGCCGTGCTGCAGGCCGAGAGGAGGGGCAGCAGGCCGGCGCCGATGGTGGCCAGGCAGAGCTGCCTGCGCTGCACACCTATCATGGCTTGATTCCCAGGCGCTCAAAGGTCTTCTTGACCATGTCGTTATTGGGTGCGGTCTTCAGAACCGTGCGCAGCAGCTCTTCGGCGGGCCGGGTCTTGCCCTGTTTCCACCAGACTTCGGCCAGGTGGGCGCCAATCTCGGCATCGGGTTGCTTGGTGTAGGCCTGCTCCAGCAGCTCGGCGGCGCGCTCGAGGTTGCCCAGCTTGAACTCCACCCAGCCGAGGCTGTCGGTGATGAAGGGGTCACCGGGCGACATGCTCAGCGCTTTCTCGATCAGGCTTTTGGCCTCATCGAGCTTGAGGCCGCGGTCGGCCAGCGAGTAGCCCAGCGCGTTGTAGGCATGGTGAAAATCGGGCTGCAGCTCGATCAGCCGGCGCAGCTGGGTCTCGGCCAGTTCCATGTTGTTCATGCGTTCAGCCAGCATGGCCTGCTCATACAGTGCATCGGGGTCTTGCGGCTGCAGCGCAACCAGGCGCCCTTGCAGCTCCAGCGCTTTCGCATAGTTCTTGGCCGTCTTTTGCAGCTGCACCTGCGCGGCCAGCTTGGCGCGCGCCTCGCCGGCATTGCCCTCGGGCAGTTGCTCCAGCAGGGCCGCTGCGGCGTCGTAGTTGCCTTGCTGCATCTGGATGGAGGCCTTGCGCAAGGTGGCCAGCGCGATATTGCCGGCCTTGGCGATCTCATCGGCCCAGCGGTCGGCCTCGGCCCATTTCTGCTGGGCCTCGGCCATCTGCTCGCGCAGCATCAGGCTTTGGATGCGCACTTCGCGCTGCAGCACGGCCGAGGGGAATTTGTCGATCAAGGTGTCGAGCTTGAGCAGCGAGACATCGGCCTCGGTGTACTGCTTGAGCTGGGCCTCCAGCGCGGCCTTCAGCATCCAGGCGTCGGCAGATTCGGGGCTCAGGCGCGTGGCATTGTCCAGCTGGGCCTTGGCCTCGGTAAAGCGCTCGGCGTTCATCAGGCTGCGTGCATAGGCCAGGTGGGCCTCGCCGCTCTTGGACTTGTCCAAAAAATCCACCACCAGCGCCTCAGCCCCGGGCACGCCGGCGTTGACCAGGTCTGCGGCCAGCTTGGCTGCGCTTTCATTGTCGGGATTGAGTTGCAGCGACCGGCGGGCGGACGCGAGCGCCTGGCTCTTCTGGTCGGCGGCCAGCTCCATACGGCCAATGGCAGCCCAGGATTCGGGGCCGGTGGCGGGGTTTTCCAGCTCGGGGGTCAGCGCTTCGCGCACAATGCGGGCGGCCAGCTCCTGGTCGCTCAGGCGCCGGTAGATGCTGGGGATGGCGCGGATCCAGTCGAGTTTTTCATCGGGCTTGGCCAGCGCGATCTCTTGCTTGAGCAGCGGGCCGGTTTCCTCGCCCTGGTTGGTCGAGAGCATCACCTGCAGCATGTAGCGGCTGGCCGCGCGCGATTGCGGAAAGGCGCTTTTCCAGGCCTGGGCCACTTGGGTGGCACGGGTGGCCGAGCGCGACAGCAGCGCCAGCTGCGCGCTGC
The DNA here is from genome assembly GCF_003105075.1 of Comamonas sp. JNW. Lineage (NCBI taxonomy): Bacteria > Pseudomonadati > Pseudomonadota > Betaproteobacteria > Burkholderiales > Comamonadaceae > Comamonas > Comamonas sp. JNW. The sequence continues at coordinate 45,672 of NZ_QETI01000013.1, read as the reverse complement.
GCTGGTAGACCTTCTCATCGCCCGAGCGGCGCGCGGCGTCGAGCAGCAACTCCACGCTGGTGGCCGCATCGCCGCGGTAGGCATACATTTCGCCCAGAAGCAGCTCGTAAAAAAGCTCCGCATCCAGCTCCACTCTGGCATCATCGGCCCGCTCGGCCGCCGCCAGAGACAGCTGACGCTGGGCTGCACCTTGCTGCGGTGCTTTGGCAGGCGCTGCAAAGGCGGGTGTCATCAGGCCAGCGGCCAGAAAATAAGCCAGTAAACGAAGTTTTTGCGTCATCGGCCCATAATAAACGATGCCCAAGGGCCTTGCAGAAGGAAGAAAGTGCCAGAGTTACCAGAAGTGGAAGTCACGCGACGGGGATTGGTTGCGCCGCTGCAAGGCGCGCGCATTGCCTCCGTGCGCATGGGAAAACCTTTGCGCTGGCCGCTGGGCATCGATACCGCCGCCTTGGCCGGGCGCACCATCACCGAGGTGCAGCGCCGGGGCAAATACATTGTGCTGGTGCTGGACCAGGGCGTGGTGCTGATCCACCTTGGCATGTCCGGCAGCCTGCAGGTCAGCCCCATGGATGCGCCAGCGGGCCCGCATGACCATTTTGACTTGCTCACCGACCAGCACCTGCTGCGCCTGCATGACCCGCGCCGTTTTGGGGCGGTGGTCTGGTCGCCCGATGCCGACTCCGGCATGGCCGCCAAGCTGTTGTCCAATCTGGGCGTGGAGCCCTTGGGCGCCGGCTTCAGCGTGGAGCACCTCTGGGCCGGGCTGCAAAAGTCGCGCACGCCGATCAAGCAGCTGCTGCTGGGCGGCCAGGTGGTCGTGGGCGTGGGCAATATCTACGCCAGCGAGGTGCTGTTCCTGGCCGGCATCTCGCCGACCAAACCGGCCAACCAGACCACGCGGCCCCAGGCGAAACGCCTGCGTGCGGCGATTGTGGAGGTGCTGACCCGCTCCATTGCGCTGGGTGGCAGCACCTTGCGCGATTTTGTCCAGGTCAATGGCTATGCCGGTGCCTTCCAGGCGCAGGCCAGCGTCTATGGCCGGGCCGGAGAGCCCTGCCCGCAATGCGGCCAGCCGGTGCAGCTCATCAAGCAAGGGCAGCGCAGCACCTATTACTGCAAGCGCTGCCAGAAATAAACGCGGGCCTGGCGGGCCGCCCCAGAGCGGCCAGGCCCACCGATAACTACTCCCCCCGAGAACAGCGATTGTGAGTCGATTTTCCGAACAGATCGTGGCCTGGCAGACAGTCCACGGAAGACACCATCTGCCGTGGCAGAACACCCAGGATGCCTACCGCGTCTGGCTGTCCGAGATCATGCTGCAGCAAACCCAGGTCAGCACCGTGCTGGGCTACTACGAGCGCTTTTTGCAGCGCTGCCCCACCGTGGCCGATCTGGCTGCGGCCAGCGATGAAGAGGTGATGGCCTTGTGGAGTGGCCTGGGCTACTACAGCCGCGCGCGCAACCTGCACCGCTGTGCCCAGGAGGTGATGGAACGCTTTGGCGGCGCGTTCCCGCACACCGTCGAAGAACTCTCGTCCTTGCCCGGCATTGGCCGTTCGACCGCCGGCGCGATCGCCTCGTTCTGCTTTGCGCAGCGCGCCGCCATACTTGATGCCAACGTCAAACGGGTGCTCACCCGCGTGCTGGGCTTTGAGGACGACCTGGCCAGCAGCGCCGCCGAGAAAAAGCTCTGGGCGCTGGCCGAAGAGCTGCTGCCCACCACCGACCTGGCGCGCAATATGCCGCGCTACACCCAGGGCATGATGGACATGGGCGCCACCATCTGCACCGCCAAAAAGCCCAGCTGCCTGCTGTGCCCGGTGCACGGCGATTGCGTGGCCCACCGCCAGGGCCAGCCCGAGCGCTATCCGGTCAAGACCAAGAAACTCAAGCGCAGCGCCGCCAGCTGGTGGCTGCTGTGCTGGCAGCGGCCCGACGGTGCCATCTGGCTGGAAAAGCGCCCCGCGCCCGGCATCTGGGCCGGCCTGTTCTGCCTGCCGGTCTACGACAGTGAAGAGGCGCTGCTTGCGCAGTCGGCACAGCACGGTGATACCTCGGAGGCGGTGCATGCCCAGCCATTCCTGCATGTGCTCACCCACAAGGATCTGCACCTGCACCCGGTGCGGGTGCCCGTTTCGGGCGATGGTGTGCCCACGCCTTCGGGCCAGTGGTGCCTGCCTGCGCAGTGGCCCGATCTGGGGCTGCCCGCGCCGATTCGCAGCCTGCTGCAGCGCGGGTTTTGAGGCGGGCTCGGCTACCGGCACTGGCGTCCTTTACCGGGCTTGTCCTGCAAAGGGCGCCGCTGCACGGCGCTTAGACTGCAGCCATCTTCTTGCTTTGAAAGTACGCCATGGAGCCCACAGTTCACCCCTTCTCGTCGCTCTTCCAGCAACTGGGCCTGCCCGATGATGATGCGTCGATCCGCCAGTTCATAGAATCCCACCGCCCGCTGCCCGACAAGGTGCTGCTGGCAGATGCCGCATTCTGGTCGCCCGCGCAAGCGCGCTTCTTGCGTGAAAGCATTACCGCCGATGCCGATTGGGCGAACGTGGTCGACCAGCTCAGCGTCGCCTTGCGCGCCGAGTAATCAGCGCGGGCATCAGCTTTTTTTGGCGCTCAGCTCGCGGTGGCGCTGCAAGGTGGTCCAGCGGCCTTGAAAGTGCTGGGCCAGTGCATTGACCAGGTAGACCGAGCGGTGCTGGCCGCCGGTGCAGCCCACCGACACCGTGGCATAGCTGCGGTGATTCTTCACCAGCTCGGGCAACCAGTTGTCCAGAAAACGGATGATGTCGTTTTGCATCTGCAGCACTTTGGGCTGCTGCGCCAGGAAGTGGGCGACCGGTGCTTCCAGCCCGGTGTGCGGGCGCAACTCGGGCTCGTAGTAGGGGTTGGGCAGCATGCGCACATCGAACATGTAGTCGCTGTCGATGGGGATGCCGTGCTTGAAGCCAAAGGACTGGAACAGCAGGGTCAGGCTCGATTGCGGCGCCTGGATCCACTCCTTGATAGAGGCCTGCAGCTGGGAGCCGCGCAGGTTGCTGGTGTCGATCACATGGGCCTGCTCGCGCAGGTCGGCCAGCAGCGCGCGTTCTTCATCAATCATCTGCGCCAGCGCGCGGGGGCCTTGCTGCAGTTTTTCGTTGGTCAGCGGGTGGCGCCTGCGGGTTTCCGAAAAACGGCGCATCAGCGTGTCGCGCTGCGCATCCATGTAGATAAGTCGCACCTGGGCCCCGGCGTCGCGCAGCCGCTCGAGCTGCTCGGGCACCAGGTACAGGCCCTTGGCGCTGCGTGCATCCATCGCAATGGCCACGCGGCTGCCGTGCTGCCAGTGCTCCAGTGATACGAGTGCCTGCAGCAGTTCAGGCGGAAAGTTATCCACACAGTAGTAGCCCACGTCTTCGAGCGCATGCAGCGCCACGGATTTGCCCGAGCCGGCCATGCCGGTGATGACCACCACTTCCAGTGGCTGCGGGGCGGATGTCTTATCGGTCATTCATTCCTCCGGCAATCATCTCTTGGGCGTGGGCGCGGCTCGTGGCCGAGAGGTTTTCGCCGCCCAGCATGCGGGCAATTTCATTGACCCGCTCGTCATCGGCCACGGTACAGATATGGCTCGTGGTGCCGCTTTTGCTGCGCTGCTTGGCCACTAGCAGGTGGTGGTCGCCGCGTGCGGCCACCTGGGCCAGGTGGGTGACGGCCAGCACCTGGCGGTCCCGCCCCAGTGCCCGCATCACGCGGCCCACCGCATCGGCCACCGCGCCACCAATGCCCGAGTCGATCTCGTCAAAGATCAGGGTGGGCGCCTGGCCGAGCTGGCTGGTCGATATTGCAATGGCCAGCGAGATGCGCGAGAGCTCGCCGCCCGAGGCCACCTTGGCGATTGGCTTGGGGTCGGTGCCCGGGTGGCCAGCGACCAGCAGTTCCACATCGTCGATACCATCGCTGCGCGGCTCACGTGCGGGGCTGACCTGCGCGACAAAACGGCCGCCGGCCATGCCCAGGTCCTGCATCGCAGCGGTGATCGCTTTGGACAAGCGTTTGGCCGCCTGCTGGCGCGCCTGGCTGAGCGTCGTGGCGACCTTTTGGTAGGCCTCCTGCGCCTGCTGGGCGTTCTTGGCCAGCTGCACCATATCGGAGGAGGCTTCGAGCGCCAGCAGCTCGGCATGCCAGCCCTGCAGCAGTGCGGGTAGGTCTTCGGGCGCACGCTTGTAGCGCCGTGCCAGCGATATCCAGCTGCCCAGGCGCTGGTCCAGCTGCTCGAGCTTGTCCGGGTCCAGCTCGGCATGGCGCAGGTAGCCGTTGAGCGAGCGCACCACATCCTCGAGCTGGGCCAGGCACGATTCCAGCGACTCGGCCATCGCGGAGAAACCGGGCTCCACATGGGCCTGGGCCTGCAGCGCATGCAGGCTGCGGTTGACATGGGTGAGCGCGCCGCCGTCTTCGCCTTCCAGGCTGGCAATCGCGTTGTTGGCCGCATCCATCAAGGCCTGGGCATTGGACAGGCGCCCATGCTGGGTGTTAAGCTCTTCCCATTCCTGCGGGCCGGGCGCGAGCTTGTCGATTTCGGCGATCTGCCAGAGCAGGCGTTCGCGCTCGCGCTGGTGGGTTTCTTCCATGCTGCGCGCTTGCTGCAAGGCCTTGTCGGCACTGCGCCAGAGCGCATAGGCGCGCTGCGTGGGAGTGCTGTCGGTACCGGCGTAGGCGTCCAGCAGCTGGCGCACCGACTCGGGCTGGGTCAGCCCCTGCCAGGCATGCTGGCCATGGATATCGACCAAGTCGCCCGCAATGCTGCGCAGCTGCGTGGCGGTGGCGGGCACGCCATTGATCCAGAACTTGCTCTTGCCCTGCGCGTCGATCACGCGGCGCAGCAGCAGCGTTTCTTCGCCGGGCATGTCGTTGTCGGCCAGAAAGCCTTCGAGCGTGGCGGGCGTATCGAACTCGGCCATCAGCTCGGCGCGGCTGGCGCCCTGGCGCACAAAACCGGTGTCGGCACGGTGTCCCAGCACCAGCTGCAAAGCATCGATCAGGATCGATTTGCCGGCACCCGTCTCGCCGGTCAGTGCCGTGAAGCCGGGCTGGAAATCCACCTCCAGCTGCTCGACGATGACGAAATCACGCAAGCCAATGCGTCTGAGGCTCATGGCGTAATGCCCCCTTCGTTCCAGCCCAGCTTTTTGCGCAGAGTGGCGTAGTAGTTCCAGCCCCGGGGGTGCAGAAAGCGCGCCTTGTGCGGCGCGCTGCGCACCAAAATCTTGTCACCACGCAGGATGGAGGCGAGCGACTGCATGTCGAAATTGGCGGCCACATCGCGCCCGCCAATCACCTCGATCGAAATCTCCTGCGAGTCAGGAATCACACTGGGCCGGTTGGACAGCATATGCGGCGCAATCGGCGCCATCACCCAGCAGGGCACCGTCGGGTGCACGATGGGCCCGCCGACCGACAACGCATAGGCCGTCGAGCCCGTCGGCGTTGCAATGATCAAACCGTCTGCGCGCTGGTTGGCCACCAGCTGGCCATCGACCTCGACCCGCAGCTCGACCATGCCCGAAGTGCCGCCCCGGTTGACCACCACATCGTTGAAGGCCAGCGCCTCGAAGACGCATTGGCCTTCGCGCATCACGCGGGCATGGATCATCGAGCGCACTTCTTCTTCGTACTCGCCGGCCAGAATCGCCGAGAGCGGTCCCATGAAGGTCTGCAGCGGGACATCGGTCACAAAGCCCAGGCGCCCCTGGTTGATGCCGACCAGGGGCGTGTTGTACTGGGCCAGCTCGCGTCCCACGCCCAGCATGGTGCCGTCACCGCCAAGCACAATGACCAGGTCGCAGCGCTCACCGATCTCCTGCATGCTGAGTGTCGGGTAGTGTTCCATGCCGGTGAAGGCGGCGGTTTCCTTCTCCAGGAATGCAGTGCCGCCCTGGGCCTCGATATAGCAGGCGATCTGGCTGAAAGCCGCATAGGACTGCTGGCGCACCTCGGCAGTGGGCGGCGCATGGTGTTTGCCGATCAGGGCAATATGTTGGAAGCGAGACTGCATACGCAAATTACATCACCAAAGTGGCGTAATCTTTTTGAATTTCTTGAGCAGCCCCAGTTGGCGGCTGCCGCCTGCCCTGCAAAGGCGGGCTGCGCCGGTGGCCGGGACTGGGCCTGGAGCTGGCCGGGCGCCTGCAGGCAGGCACGCGGGGCAGCTACGGCTTCATTGTTGCATGGGCGCCATAAGTCGGGTGCGTGGTAGCCATCTCTGGCGTCCGGCTGCTGGCTGGAATCCTCTGGGTATCCCTGGTTCTGGCCCGAACGCGGCTGCTGGCGCCAAGGACACGGATAAAATGCGCCCATGCTCGATGACCGCGCTCGGCTGCTGCTCAAAACCTTGGTGGAACGCTATATAGCGGATGGCCACCCAGTGGGCTCGCGCGCGCTCACGCAGGCGCCCGGGCTGGACTTTTCGCCGGCCACCATCCGCAATGTGATGGCCGACCTCGAAGGCCTGGGCCTGATTGCCAGTCCCTACACCTCGGCCGGCCGCATCCCCACGGCCAAGGGCTACCGCCTGTTTGTCGACACCATGCTGACCGTAGACCCGGACCAGGTGGTGTCGGCCGAGATTGCGCCCGAGCAGCCGCAAAAGGTCATCACCAGCGCTGCTGGCGTGCTCTCGGAGCTGTCGCAGTACGTGGGCGTGGTGCAGGCGCCGCGCAAAAGCTCGTCGTTCCGCCATATCGAGTTCTTGCGCCTGTCGGAAAAGCGCATCCTGCTGATCCTGGTCTCGCCCGAGGGCGATGTGCAGAACCGGGTGATCTTCACTGAGTCGGACTACTCGCAAAGCCAGCTGATTGAGACGGCCAACTACCTCAACGCCCATTACGCCGGTTTGGCTATGGAGCAGGTGCGCCAGCTGCTGCGCAAGGAAGTGGACAGCCTGCGCGACGAGATCGCCGCACTGATGCTGGCGGCCGTGAATGTGGATGAAGGCGCCCAAGAAGCGCCGCATGAACTGGTGATTGCTGGCGAGCGCAACCTGCTGGCCGTTAGCGATTTCAGCAACGACATGACCAACCTGCGCCGGGCCTTTGACCTGTTCGAGCAAAAGACCCAGATCCTGCACCTGCTGGAGAACTCCAACCGCGCAGAAGGTGTGCAAATCTACATCGGTGGCGAGAGCCAGCTGCTGTCCGTCGAGGAGCTGTCGGTCGTCAGCACGCCGTACCAGGTCAACGGCAAGGTGGTCGGCACCCTGGGCGTCATCGGCCCCAAACGCATGCCCTACGAGAAGATGATCCAGATCGTTGGAATCACCTCCAAGCTCGTATCCAACGCACTGAGCCATCCGAAATAGACGCTAGAATGCAAAGCTTCACTCGCCAGGGCTTCTGGCAGGTGGTGGTACCGGGGCGTTAGCTCAGTTGGTTAGAGCAGAGGACTCATAATCCTTTGGTCGCGGGTTCAAGTCCCTCACGCCCTACCAGATTCATTGGCTGCACAGCTATCATTTTTGATGCTGTGTGGCTTTTTTATTGTCGGTGGTGCGCGCGGCGTTTGGTGTATTGCCGAATGTACCCATGACAAGAAGGTCATTCTGGGCAGCAGCAGCTGCACCCTCTGTCCAGCGGCTCCACACAGCCCCTGAGTCTGGCAATGACCAACCCATGCCGGTTCATAATCATCCCCCCAACTTGTTCAAGAGGCCTCTTTCATGGTGGATAAATCCTTGCTGCAGCAGCTGGTGCTGGAGCGGCTGGCCGATGACCTGCAGCAGGTCGAGCAGGCGGTGAGTGCGGCGCATGAAGCGGCGACCCACGAGGAAAATATTGCCGAGAACAAGTACGACACCTTGGGCCTGGAGGCGGCCTACCTGGCGACGGGCCAGGCGCGGCGCGCTGAGGCCATCCACCAGGCGCTGGTCCATTGGCGGCTTTTTTGCCCGCAGCCCTATAGCGCCAGCAGGGGCATACAGCTGGGCGCGCTGGTTTGCCTGCTGGATGCGGACGAGAGACAGCAGCAGATCTTTCTCGGCCCTGAAGGGGGCAACATGAAGCTGGTCATCGGCGCTGAATCCATCCAGGTGATCAGCAGCCAAGCGCCGTTGGGCCAGGCGCTGCTGGGCAAGGCTGAGGGAGATGAGGTGACGCTGGAGGTGGCGCAGGCCAGGCAGCAGTTGGAGGTGCTATGGGTTCGTTAAGCTGGCTGAACCCTGCGCCGCGTTTGCACCAGCACCATGGCCACCGCCACCAAGCTGGACAGCAGCACCGCTGCCCAGGCGCCCAGTGCGGGCACAGGTTCGGGCGTGCCGGGGTTGGCGGTCGGGGCCGCGGTCACCGCAAAGCTTTGCTGCTCTTGAGGGGCTGCGAAATAGGCGCCATTGCCTGCCTGGTTGGCATTGACCACGCAGGTGCCCACGCTGAGAAAGCTTACCGTGTTGCCCGTGACCGAACAAATCGCAGCCGCTGAGGGATCGATGGAGAAAACAACCGGCTCGCCCGATTCACCGCCGGTGGCTGCAATATCGTAGCTGCCTCCCACAGGGGCAGGACTGGGCGGGGTGGAGCTGAAGGTGATGGACTGGGGCGTGGCGCCATCCGAGGAGCCGTTCAGGGTGATGGACTGGGTGCCAAGATTGTCGACTTCAAAGCGGAAGGCATCTGTGACAGGGCCCGCAGCAGCCGGCGCAGTGAACGTAAAGCTGATCGTACAAGGCGTGAATTGCGGATAGGGGCCTGCAGCGCAGCTGCTGTCCACGACCGTGAAGGCGGAGTTTGCAGGCGGCGTGACGCTGCTGACATTCAGTATGAACGGCGTGGGTCCCTGGTACTCCACCGTGACGCTCTGCGCTGCCGATACGCTGCCCGCCGCCGTGTTGCTGAAGTTGATGCTGCCTGGCGTGAACAGCAGGCCCTGTGCCTGCGCGGCCTGCAAGCCCAGCGCGGCAGCCACAGCGATCAGTGATTTAGTAATCCATGAAATGAATATTCTCATACCAACTCCAGATGATTGGAGTGGATGTTAGCACTTGCATACTTTTTATGTCATCGGGTATAGCCGGATGGCGTCAGCAGCACCGGGCGACAGGAAAGCGCTGCACAAGGAGGCGCTTGACAGCGCATCCGCTGAGCAATAAACGAGACAGGGGAGAGGATCGCCATGCCGCGAGGGCATATGCCTGCTTCCGGAGCACAGACCTGGCAAGGTCCATTGGAAGGACTTGGGCGGAGCGCGTCGCAAAGACGGCGAGAGCGCTTCAACGTGAAAAAAATGCCTGGCTACATGGAGAACCGCTGGCTAGCAAAAACGACCACTGGAGTGAAAACCCAGTAGGTCGCCCCACGATGAAACAAGGAACGGCGGCAATCGCTGAACCTTGGGTGCATCATATTCGCAAATGAGAATTATTCTCAAATAACCCTGTGCTTAAAAGGGCAATGCGTATTTTGAGGCCCGTCAAGACGCTCTGGGGTCGCCGACCACGCATAGGCATATCTGCTATATGGAGGGCGTAAGATGGATTTGCCTGCACGCTGTCATCATTGCGGTTGCCTCTGGCAACCGCAGCCTTGAGCGTGTGCCAGCTTGGTCGTCAAGTCTGTGCAGTCGCGGTGACCTCCACGAACGGAATAGGACCTTCAATCATGACCGTCAAAGCCTATGGCGCCCACGCGGGTGACCAACCCCTGCAAGCCCTGAACATCGAGCGCCGCACGCCGGGCGCCCAGGACGTGCAGATCCGCATTGCCTATTGCGGCGTCTGCCACTCGGACATCCACCAGGTGCGCTCCGAATGGGCGGGCACGCTCTACCCCTGTGTGCCCGGGCATGAGATTGTCGGCGAGGTCGCGGCAGTCGGCTCCGATGTGAGCGATTTCAAGCCCGGGGACCTGGTAGGCGTGGGCTGCATTGTGGACAGCTGCCAGCACTGCATGGACTGCGGCATGGGGCTGGAGAACTACTGCAACCACATGGTGGGCACCTACAACGGGCCCACGGCCGATGCGCCGGGCCATACCTTGGGTGGTTATGCGCAAAGCATCGTCGTGCACCAGCGCTATGTGCTGCGCGTCAGCCACCCACCGGCCCAGCTGGCTGCTGTTGCGCCGCTGCTGTGCGCAGGCATCACCACCTATTCGCCACTGCGCCACTGGCGCGTGGGGCCAGGCCACAAGGTCGGGGTGGTGGGCATTGGCGGGCTGGGCCATATGGGCATCAAGCTGGCCCACGCGATGGGCGCGCATGTGGTGGCCTTCACCACGTCCGAATCCAAGCGCGATGCGGCCAAGGCGTTGGGCGCTGCCGAGGTCGTGGTCTCACGCCATGCCGATGAGATGGCCGCGCATGCGCAAAGCCTGGACTTCATCCTGAACACCGTTGCGGCCCCGCATGACCTGGACCCCTTCTTCAACCTGCTCAAGCGCGATGGCACGATGACCCTGGTGGGCGCGCCTTCTACCCCGCATCCCTCGCCCGGTGTGTTTGGCCTGATCATGAAGCGGCGCAGCCTCGCCGGTTCGCTGATCGGCGGTATCCCCGAGACGCAGGAGATGCTCGATTTCTGCGCCGAGCACGGCATTGTGGCGGACATCGAGCTGATCCAGGCCGAGCAGATCAACGAGGCCTATGAGCGCATGCTGCGCGGCGATGTGGCCTACCGTTTTGTGATCGACAACGCCAGCATCTGATGTGTTGACCGCCTGATGCTCCAAAGCCAATGCAGTGCATGCCCTGGGCAAGCACTGCATTTTTCTTTGGGGGCTGCGGCGGAACTTGTGCCCCTCTGCCGCCTCAGACTGCGGCCCTTTGTTTTTCCTCCACGCCCCATGTTGTCACGTCGCTCCCTGGTCCTGTCCGGCAGTCTGTCTGCGGTGATGGCCGCTCTTTTGCCGATGGGCCAAGCCCTGGCCCGCAGCCCGCAGCCGCCGCGCAAAATGCCGGTGCTGTTCATCGGCCATGGCAGCCCGATGAATGCCATCAGCGCCAACCCCTTTACCCAGCACCTGCAACGCTGGGGTGCCAGCCTGCCCCGGCCCAGCGCCATCCTGGTGGTGTCGGCCCATTGGCTCACGCGCGGCAGCACCGGCGTGACGGTCAACGACAAGCCCGCCACCATCCACGATTTCTCCGGCTTTCCGGCCGAGCTGCATGCAATGCAGTACCCGGCCGCTGGCCACCCAGCGCTCGCGGCCAAGGCGGCCGCGCTGGTGCGCAGCGGCCAGGCGCAGCTGACGGACCAGTGGGGGCTGGACCACGGCACCTGGACCGTCTTGCACCACCTCTACCCCCAGGCCGATGTGCCGGTGTTCCAGGTCTCGATCGACTACAACCAGCCTGCCCCCTACCACTATGCCGTGGGCAAGGAGCTGGCAGCCTTGCGCGAGCAGGGCGTGCTGGTCATCGGCAGCGGCAATATCGTGCACAACCTGCGCGCAACGGTGCGCGGCGCGCCCGAAGGGCTGATGGCCGCCCGCGACTGGGCCCAGCAGTTTGACGAAGCGGCCAAGCAGGCCTTGCTGGCGGGCAACCACGAGGCCCTGGTGGCCTACCAGCAGCTGCATGCCTCGGCCAGGATGGCCGTGCCTACGCCCGACCACTACTGGCCCTTGCTCTATGCCCTGGGCGCTGCCCATGGCAGTGGCCCGGCGCGCCAGGTGTTTGAGGGCTTTCAGTCCGGCACCATCAGCATGCGCTGCCTGCAGTGGGATGCCTGATCAGCGCAGGCTCCTGAGCGCCTGGGCAAGCTGCTCCACGCCCCGCTCAATCTCGGGCAGATCCAGCAGCGCATAGCCCATCACCACACCGGCTACGGCGTGCGTTGCCTGCGCGCTGCTGGACTGCAGGTACAGCGGGCTGATCGGGTAGACGCGCACGCCGCGCTGCGCTGCCGCCTGCACCAACTGCGCCTCGCAGCTGGCGGGCAGCGCGGGAAACCACACGGCCAGGTGCAGGCCGCTGGCCGCGCCCTGGATGCGCACTTGCGTGCCCAGATGCCGCTCCAGCGCCTGCAGCAAGGCCTGCTGGCGTGCCTGCTGCTTGCGGCGCATGCGCCGCACATGGCGGGCATAGCTGCCGTCGTCGATCAGTTGGGCCAGCGCCCGCTGCGGGCCGGTGGCGCTGTGGCGGTCGGTCAGCAGCTTGGCCTGCGCAAACAGGCCTGCGAGCGCTGGGGGCAGCACCATATAGCCCAGTCGCAGCTGGGGCGACAAGGTCTTGGAGAAGGTGCCGACATGGATCACGCAGTCCGCGCGGTCGAGCGACCACAGACTGGGCTCGGGCCGCACGGTATAGCGGTAGTCGCTGTCGTAGTCGTCCTCGATCAGCCAGCAACGCTGCGCACGCGCCCAATCGAGCAGGGCATGGCGGCGGGCAATCGGCAAAAAGCCGCCCAGTGGAAACTGGTGGCCAGGCGTGGCATAGGCCAGCTTGGCAGGCGCCTGTGCGGTCAGCGCGGCGAGCTGCGCAGTCTGCAGGCCATCGTCATCCACATCGGCGCAGACCAGCTGCGCGCCATACGCCGCAAACACCTGGTGCGCCATGCGGTAGCCGGGGTTCTCGACCACCACGCGGTCGCCAGGGTTGAGCAGCAGGCGGGCACAGAGATCGAGCGCGTGCTGCGAGCCGTTGACGACCAGGATCTGCTCCGTGCTGCAGCGTATGTCCCGGGTCTGATGCAGGTGTTTTTGCAGCGCCTGGCGCAGCTCGGGCGCGCCCAGCGGGGTCGCGTATTCGAGCCGCTGGCTGCGCTGGCCCTCGGCCCGGCGCAAGGCCTTGAGCCATTGCAGGGTCGGGAAATCGCTGCCCGCCAGCGGCCCGTAGACAAAGTCGATCACCCCGGCCGGATCGGGCGCGGACGGGCGCAGGGGCATGGCCTGCAGGCGCTGGGCAAAGGCGGACAGGCGATCGCTGTCGGGCATCTGGCGATGGGGCTCGGTAGCGTCGTCAGCCCGGCCCTGAGTGCGGATGCGGTCAGCAGCGCCCGCCGCCACGCGCGTCGCGGCCCCGGGCCGGGTGTCGACAAAGCCATCCGAGGCCAGTTGCTCATAGACCAGGCTCACGGTGCCTCGTGACAGGCCCCGCTCAGCGGCCAGCACCCGCGTCGAGGGCAGGGCGGTGCCGGCCGCGTAGCTGCCATCACCGATGCGCGCGCGGAGGTCGCGGTACAGGCTGCGGCTGCCGGGACGGGTGGACGAGGGTGCTGGCATGGTGAGAAACTGGACCAGTGATTTTGTTGAAAACTGGCTATTTTTAACCAGAAGCGGCCGCCGCACAATCCGGGCTTGGCCGCAACCCAGCTCGGGCGCGGCATCTGTTTTGACTGGGAAAAAGAATGTTCAAAGGTTTGAGTGCGTTTCCGCTGACCCCGATGGATGAGAGCGGCATCGATATGCCGGCATTTGCGCAACTGGTGCAGCGCCTGGTGGCAGCCGGTGTCGATTCCATCGGCGCGCTGGGCTCCACCGGCAGCTATGCCTATCTCTCGCGTGCCGAGCGGGCCCAGGTGGCGGCGCTGGCGGTGGAGCAGGCCCAGGGCGTGCCGGTGGTCGTGGGCATTGGCGCACTGCGCACGCGCGATGTGCTGGCCTTGGCCGACGACGCACAAAAGGCCGGTGCCAGTGGCCTGCTGCTGGCCCCGGTCTCCTACCAAAAGCTGTCTGACGACGAGGTCTATGGTCTCTACCAGGCCGTCTCGCGTGCGGTGTCGGTGCCCATTGTTGTGTACGACAACCCCGGCGCCACGCGCTTTGAGTTCAGCGATGCGCTGCATGGCCGCATTGCGCAGCTGCCCCATATCGGCTCGATCAAGATCCCCGGCGTGCCGGCCGATGCGGCCGAGGCCAAGGCGCGTGTGCAGCGCCTGCGCGCTGTCGTGCCCGCCCATGTCAGCATTGGCGTCAGTGGCGATGCCTTGGGTGCCAAGGGCCTGGTGGCCGGTTGCGATGCCTGGTACTCGGTCATCGGTGGCCTTTGGCCTCAGACCACCTTGGCGATCACGCGCGCTGCGCTGGCTGGCGATACGGCGCAGGCGCTGGAGCTGTCCCACCGCCTGGCGCCGCTGTGGTCCTGGTTCCAGCAAAAGGGCGGCAGCCTGCGCTCGGTTGCCACCGCAGCCGAGCTGATGGGCCTGGCTCGCTCACCCTGCCTGCCGCTGCCGTTGCACACCTTGCAGGGGGCGGATCGCGCGGCATTCGCAGCGCTGTTGCAAACGCTGGATCTGGCCTGAACTCCAGCAGCGTTCAAGCCGCCAGGCGCCTGGCCTGCGCGCGCAGCAGATCCATAAAGCTCTGCTGCTCCTGCGAGGCCTCCTGGTCCTTGCGCGTCAGCATGCCAAACGGGGCCATCGGTATATCGATCTGCACTGGCAAGGTCTTGACCAGGCCCATGCGCAGATAGTCCTTCAAGGCCGAGTCCGACAGCAGCATCACCGCGTCCGTCAGCTGCACCAACTGCTGCATCGAGTAGACGGAGCTGCACTCGGTGACATCGGCCGGCACCGGCAGCTCCAGGCTGTGCAGCAGCTGGTCCAGCGCGATGCGTGCCGGAGTGCTGGCCGGCTGCAAGATCCAGGGCCAGTCGCGCACCAGCTCCTCCCAGCTCAGCTTGCGGCGCCGCGCCAGCACATGGCCGCTGCGCACCACCACCAGCAAGCGCTCGTTGCCCAGCGCCTCAAAGTCATAGGCCTCGCTGTCGCCGGCAATGCGGCGGCGGGCAATGGCCAGGTCAATGCGGCGCTGGTCCAGCAGGCGCAGCACCTGGTCGCTGGTATCGCCCATGATGCGCAGGCGCAGCTGCGGGCTCTGCGCTTTCATTTGGGCCACGGCCGTCATCACCAGGTCGGGCGCTGCCCCCATGATGGTGCCGATCGCCAGGTAGCCATAGCCGCCTTGGCGGCGCACCGCCAGGTCTTCGGCGCAGCGGTCCAGGCTGTTGAGCGAGGCCTCGGCAAAGCGCACCAGCTGCAGGCCCAGCGCGGTAGGGCGCATGCCGCGCGGCAGGCGCTCAAATAGCTGGCAGCCAAACATGTCTTCGATCTCGCGCAGCATGCGCGTGGCAGCGGGCTGCGACATCGCCAGGCTGATCGATGCGCGGTGCAGATTGAGGCTCGATCCCAGCGCCACCAGCATGTGCAGGTGCTTGTAGCGCAGGCGGTTGAGCAGGCTGCGCTGCAGCGGTGGCGCGGCCGTTAAAGCAGGTTTTACAGACATAAATAAAAAGTATCGGATATGACTGAAATTTGATTTGTTAGGCATCAATCATGCGCGTACATTCAGCTCCACACAAGAACGAATGACCTTTCAGGAGACAAACATGAACGCCTTCGCGCACACTTTTTTCAGACCCCCCGCCTCACGACGGCGCTAGCGCAAGCCGCGCCCCATCGGCGCTGGCTTGCCAGCGCCGCCTTCTCCTTTCTCGCTCCCGCAGCGCCCGCCATTTGGCCGGCGTTCAGGCCGCGCATTGTCTTTAAGGATTTGTCGTGAAAAAACTCCCCGCTCCCTTGCTCGCCAAGATTTCCTGGCGCCTGCTGCCCTTCTTGCTGCTGATGTACATCATGGCCTTTCTGGACCGGGCCAATGTGGGCTTTGCCAAGGTGGCCTTCCAGGCCGATACCGGCATCAGCGACGCCGCCTTCGCGTTTGGCGCTGGCGTGTTCTTTGTCGGTTATGCCCTCTTGGAAGTGCCCAGCAATCTGATCATGCACCGCATCGGCGCGCGCATCTGGATGTGCCGCATCATGGTCACCTGGGGCCTGGTGTCGGCCGCGATGATGTTTGCCCATAACGAGACCACCTTCTATGTGCTGCGCTTCCTGCTGGGCGTGGCCGAGGCGGGCTTCTTCCCCGGCGTCATCCTGTACCTCACCTACTGGTTCCCGGCCGCGCACCGGGCGCAGGCCATGGGCTTTTTCTACTTCGGCGCGCCGCTGGCCTTTATCTTTGGCAGCCCCTTGTCGGGCCTGCTGCTGGAGCTCGATGGCATGGGTGGCTGGCATGGCTGGCAATGGCTGTTTGCGGTCGAAGGCCTGATGGCCGTGGCCGTCGGTATCTGGTCGTATTTCTACCTCACCAACCGCCCGGCCGATGCCCAGTGGCTGACGGCCGACGAGCGCCGCCAGGTGCAGGACATCATCGACAGCGAAGAGCGCGCCAAGGGCGGTCACCAGCACAGCCTGCTCGCTGCCATGTGCCAGCCGCGCGTGCTGTACCTGGCCCTCGTGTATCTGCTGATCCAGGCCAGCGTCTACGGCGTGGTGTTCTACCTGCCCAGCCAGGTGGCAGGCCTCTTGGGCACCAAGGTGGGTCTGCAAGTCGGCCTGGTCTCGGCCATCCCCTGGCTCTGCGCACTGTTGGCCGCCTGGTGGGTGCCCGGCTTTGCCCAGCGCAGCCAAAAGCCCCGCAGTGTGGCCAGCATGACCTTGCTCGTCGCCGCCATCGGCATGGCCGCATCGGTGAGTTTTTCCAGCCCGCTGCTGGGTGTTGCCGCGCTGTGCTTTGCGGCGGCCGGCTTTATCGCGGTGCAGCCGGTGTTCTGGACCTTTCCAGCCAACACGCTGGCAGGTGCTGCCGCAGCGGGCGGCATTGCGCTGATCAATTCGCTGGGTGCGGTTGGCGGCTTTGTCGCCCCCATCGTCAAGAACTGGGCCGAAGGCCATTTCCACTCACCCGCCGCAGGCCTGTACCTGCTGGCAGGCACAACGGTACTGGCAGCGTTGCTGGTGCTGGGCATCCGGGCCCGCATGGCGCCCGCTGCGCTGCAGCCCCGGGCCGCTGCCTAAATTGCATAAGGAGCAAACACCACCATGAGCCAGATCCCCACCATCAAGCAAGTGCGCGCCTATACCCTCAAAGGGGGCGGTGCCGACTACCACGACCAGGCCGATGGCCACTGGATCGACGACCACATCGCCACGCCAATGGCCAAGTACCCCGAGTACCGCCAGAGCCGCCGCAGCTTTGGCATCAATGTGCTGGGCACCCTGGTGGTCGAGATCGAGGACAGCGCAGGCAATGTCGGCTTTGCCGTCACCACCGGCGGCGAGCCCGCAGCCTATATCGTCGAGAAGCACCTGGCACGCTTTCTGGAAGGCTCCAAGGTCACCGACATCGAGCGCATCTGGGACCAGATGTACTGGTCCACCCTGTACTACGGCCGCAAGGGCATTGTCATCAACACCATCTCCGGCGTGGACCTGGCGCTGTGGGATTTGCTGGGCAAGGTGCGCGGCGAGCCGGTGCACCAGCTGCTGGGCGGCGCGGTGCGCGATGAGCTGCAGTTCTACGCCACCGGCGCGCGCCCCGATCTGGCGCAGAAGATGGGCTTTATCGGCGGCAAGATGCCCCTGCACCATGGCCCGGCCGAAGGCGAGGAAGGCCTGCGCCGCAACCTGGAGGAGCTGGCCACGATGCGCGAGCGCGTGGGCCCCGATTTCTGGCTGATGCTGGACTGCTGGATGAGCCTGGACTTGAACTACGCCACCCGCCTGGCCCAGGGTGCCCAGGCCCACGGCCTGAAATGGATTGAAGAGGCACTGCCGCCCGATGACTACTGGGGCTATGCGGCCCTCAAGAAGAACGTGCCCACCGGCATGCTGGTGACCACCGGCGAGCATGAGGCCACACGCTGGGGCTTTCGCCAGCTGCTGGAGATGGGTTGCTGCGACATCATCCAGCCCGATGTCGGCTGGTGCGGTGGCATTACCGAGCTCTTGAAGATCTCGGCACTGGCGGATGCCCACCAGGCGCTGGTGATTCCGCATGGCTCCAGCGTCTACAGCTACCACTTTGTGGCCACGCGCCACAACAGCCCCTTTGCCGAGTTTTTGATGATGGCGCCCAAGGCCGACGAGGTTGTGCCGATGTTCCACCCGCAGCTGCTGGGCGAGCCGGTGCCTGTGCAAGGCCGCATGCGCCTGTCGGCACTGGACAAGCCCGGCTTTGGTGTGGAGCTGAACCCGGCTTGCGAACTGCACCGTCCCTACACGCATTGATTACCGATTGATCACACACCGGTGGGCCAACGCTGATTGCCCACCCAGGAGACCTATCCATGGATTTGCCATTGAACCCTTTCAAGGCCGCGCTGCGCCGCAGCGAGCCGCTCTACGGTATCTGGGCCGGTTTTGCCACGCCCTATGCGGCCGAGATCATCGCCACCACCGGCTACGATTGGATGCTGGTGGATGGCGAGCATGCGCCCAACACCGTGCCGACGCTGCTGGCGCAGCTGCAGGCGGTGGCACCCTATGCCACGCACCCGGTGGTGCGGGCGGTGCATGGCGATGCGGTGCTGATCAAGCAGCTGCTGGACGCTGGCGTGCAGACCCTGATGGTGCCGATGGTCGAGACGGCTGAGCAGGCCCGCGCGCTGGTGCAGGCGATGCGCTACCCGCCGCATGGTATCCGGGGTGTGGGTGGGGGCCTGACCCGCGCCACGCGCTGGGATGCGGTGCCCGACTACATCCGCACTGCGCATGAGCAGCTCTGCCTCATCGTGCAGATCGAGTCGCGCCTGGGCGTGGAGAATGCGGCGGAGATTGCGGCCGTCGATGGCGTCGATGCCGTCTTCATCGGCCCGGCAGACCTGTCCACCGGCATGGGCCATGCGGGCGATGCCAGCCAGCCCGAGGTGCAGGACTGCATACGCCGCACCATCGAGACCACCCTGGCCCATGGCAAGGCCTGCGGCATTCTGGCGCCGCGCGAAGAAGATGCGCGCCGCTACACCGACTGGGGCTGCCGCTTTGTGGCCGTCGCCATCGATATCAGCCTGATGCGCCAGGCCGCCGTGGCCAACCTGGCACGCTACCGCGCGCCCACCCAGCCCGCCATTGTCTCTACCACCTACTGAGGACGACCCCATGCCAACCACCCCTGTTTTGCGCAATTACATTGCCGGTGCGTTCAGCGACAGCGCCGAGCTGCACGAGGTGCGCAACCCCGCCACGGGCGCGCTGCTGGCGCAGTCGCCGCTGTCAGCCCAAGCCGATGTGGACCGCGCCATTGCAGCGGCACGCGGCGCGCAAAAAGCCTGGGCGCGCCGCCCGGCGATCGAGCGCGCGCAGTTCCTGCGCCGCATTGCCGCTCGCCTGCGCGAGAACGTGGCGCGCATTGCGCGCACCATCACCGAGGAGCAGGGCAAGGTGCTGGGCCTGGCCGAGGTGGAGGTGAACTTCACCGCCGACTACCTGGACTACATGGCCGAATGGGCGCGCCGCATTGAGGGCGAAGTCATCAGCAGCGACCGGGTCAACGAGCAGATCTTTCTGCTGCGCAAGCCGATGGGCGTGGTGGCGGGCATCCTGCCCTGGAACTTCCCCTTCTTCCTGATCGCGCGCAAGATGGCGCCGGCGCTGCTCACCGGCAACACCATCGTCATCAAGCCCAGTGAAGAGACCCCCATCAACTGCCATGCCTTTACCGAGCTGCTGGCCCAGTGCGAGCTGCCCGCTGGCGTGTTCAACGTGGTCTATGGCCAGGGCGGCACCGGTGGTGCGCTGTCGGCCCATGCGGGCGTGGACATGATCAGCTTTACCGGCAGCGTGGGCACCGGCGAGCGCATTGCTGCCGCCGCTGCGCCCCATATCACCAAGCTCAACCTGGAGCTGGGTGGCAAGGCCCCTGCCATTGTGCTGGCCGATGCCGACCTGGACCTGGCCGTCAAGGCCATCCGCGATTCGCGCATCATCAACACTGGCCAGGTCTGCAACTGTGCCGAGCGCGTCTATGTGCAGCGCCAGGTGGCCGATGAATTTACCGCACGCATTGCCCAGGCGATGGCCGCGACCCGCTATGGCGACCCGATTGCGCAGACCGATGTGGAGATGGGACCGCTGATCAACCAGAAGGGCCTGGACAGCGTTGATGCGAAGGTGCGCCGTGCGCTGGCCGATGGTGCGCAGCTGGTCACTGGCGGGCAGGTCGCCGATCTGGGTGCCGGCTTTCACTACCAGCCCACGGTGCTGGCGGGCTGCCGCGCCGACATGGAGATCATGCGCAAGGAAATTTTTGGCCCGGTGCTGCCGATCCAAGTGGTTGAGGACCTGGACGAGGCGATTGCGCTGGCCAACGACTGCGAATATGGCCTCACGTCCTCGCTCTACACCCGCGACCTGTCCAAAGCCATGCAGGCGATGCGCGAGATCGACTTTGGCGAGACCTACATCAACCGCGAGAACTTTGAGGCGATGCAAGGCTTCCATGCCGGCGTGCGCAAGTCGGGCGTGGGCGGCGCCGATGGCAAGCATGGCCTCTACGAGTACACCCATAGCCATGTGGTGTACCTGCAGTCCTGATGGGGCTCTGCCGCTGAGGTGATGCAGCCTCCGCGATCCGCCTTAAAAGAAGGCCGCCAACCCAGGTGACCCGGGTTGGCGGCCTTTTGTTGTTGGCGTTGCGGCGATCGATCAGCGCTTGGCGCTCAGCCCTTCGACCACCGCGCGCACCTGCTGCAGTACCTCATCGGCCAGCGCTTGATCGGCCTTGACAACGCCGCGCGAGATGGCCATCGCGCCCACCAGTGCGGCGACCAGCGTGCTGGCCAGCGCCTGGCGTTGCTGCGGGTCACTGCTGGCCGGCAAGGCGGCCTCGATGCCGGCGCGCAGCTCGGTAAAGCCATCGCGAAAGCTGCGGCTCACCGCCTCGCTCTGGCGCCCGGCATCGCAGGCGGTGGAGACCAGCGGGCAGCCCCGGGTCATGTCATCGCGCACTTTGGGGTTCAGGTAGCTGTCCAGGTAGGTGGCCATCGCGTGGTCGCTCCGCTCGCTGGCCTGCTTGACCCGGCCAAAGCCTTGCCCAAAACCATGCGCCAGCGCTTGGGCTGCCAGGTCCTGCTTGTCGCTGAAATGCTTGTACAGGGCGCCCTGCGTCAGGCCCGCCTGTTGGCATATATCGGCCACGCCGGTGCCGTCGATGCCGCGTTCCTTGAACAGGGCAGCGGCGGCATCGAGCAGTGCCTGGCGGTTCTGTTGCGCTTGTTCCTTGGTGACTTTCATCGCAAATACCCTGCTTGAAGCTGTGCTTGACAGTTTTTGATTGTGATCGCTATCATTGTAACTCCTCCGTCGATAACCTCCAAATAACATGCTCGCTTCCCGACTCGCCGTGCTGCTCCAGCGCCATGGCGTCCATTACGCCTGGGTGATTGCCGCCATCACCTTTTTGGCCATGCTGGTCACCTCGGCGGCGTTGGGCCTACCGGGGGTGCTGATGCAGCCGCTGGCCGTCGAGTTTGGCTGGAGCGTGCGTGACCTGTCCTCGGTGTTTGCGACCCGCTTTGCACTGTATGGCCTGCTCGGGCCCTTTGCCGCGGTCATTTTGCTGCGCTATGGCGTATCGCGCGTGGTGGCGCTGGCCGCAGCGGTGATTGCCGGCGCCTTGCTGCTGGGCCTCATCATGCGCAACCTGGGCCAGGCCTTTGTGCTGTGGGGCATTGTGCTGGGCATGGGCACGGGCCTGACGGCCATGGTGTTGGGCGCGACGGTGGCCAACCGCTGGTTTGTGCAGCGCAAGGGCCTGGTCATGGGCTTGCTGGCGGGTAGCAGTGCCACCGGCCAGCTGCTGTTCTTGCCCGCCGCTGCCTGGCTGATTGCGCAGTACGGCTGGCGCTGGGCGCTGCTGCCAGTCGTCGCGGCATCGGCCGTGGTGCTGGTGCTGGTGCTGCTGTTCATGCGCGACAGCCCGGCGCAAATGCAGCTGAGCGCCTATGGCGCAGACCCCGCTGCCGCGCCCGTGGCCCCCGCGCCCCGCGCCAGCTGGAGCCTGCCGTTCAGCACCTTGGTTGCAGCTTCCAAAGTGCCGGCGTTCTGGATACTGGCGGGCACCTTCTTCATCTGCGGGCTCAGCACCAATGGGCTGATCCAGACCCACTTTGTCTCGCTCTGCGGTGACTATGGCCTGGGCCCGGTGCCAGCCGCCTCGGTGCTGGCGATGATGGGCATTTTTGACCTGGTGGGCACGACCTTGTCGGGCTATCTGTCGGACCGCTATGACAGCCGCAAGCTGCTGTTCTGGTACTACGGGCTGCGCGGGCTGTCGCTGTTCTGGCTGCCGTACTCCGAGTTCACGATCGCCGGCCTGTCGCTGTTTGCGGTGTTCTATGGCCTGGACTGGATTGCGACGGTGCCGCCCACCGTCAAGCTGGTGGCCAGCGAGTTTGGCCCCGAGCGCGCAGCCCTGGTGTTTGGCTGGGTGTTTGCCGCCCACCAGCTGGGTGCGGCCGTCGCTGCCTACGGTGCAGGTCTGGCACGCTCGGTGCTGTCGTCGTACTCGCCCGCGTTGTTTGTCGCAGGCGCCGCTTGCCTGGTGGCGGCAGCGGCGGTGTTGTGGGTGCGCAAGCCGGTGGTGGCCTTGCGCGCCGTGGGCTGACCGCTCCAGCGCAGGGCGCCTTGGCTCAATCGGCCCTTGCGCCCGAGCGTTTCACAATCTCGGCCCATTTCTTTTCTTCGCTGCGCATATAGGCCAAGAACTCCTGCGGGCTCGAGCCCACCGGCTCGGCGCCCATCCGCTGGTACTGCGCGGCCACTTCGGGCTTGCGCAAGGCCTGCTGCGCGGCCTGGGCCAGTTTGCCCACGATCTCGGGCGGCGTGTTCTTCGGGGCCCAGAGGCCATACCAGGTGCTGGTGGCGTAGTCGGCAATGCCCGATTCCTGCATGGTCGGGATCTGCGGCAGCGAGCTCGAGCGCTTGGCGGTGGTCACGGCCAGCGCCTTGAGCTTGCCCGAAGTGATAAAGGGCATGGCCGAGGGCATGGAGTCAAACATCAGCTGGATCTGGCCGCCCATCAAATCGGTGAGCGCCGGCGAGCTGCCTTTGTAGGGCACATGCTGCATCGCGATGCCGGTCTTGAGCTTGAACAGCTCGCCCGACAGGTGCTGCGACGAGGCATTGCCGGCCGAGCCAAAATTGATGCTGGCCTTGCTCTTTTTCAGGTAGGCCACCAGCTCCTGCACGTTCGACACCGGCAGCTCGCTGTTGACCACCAGCACCAGCGGCACATCGACGATCTGCGTGATCGGTGCGAAGTCGTTGAACGAGTCATACGGCACCTTGTCGTAGACCGAGGGGTTGATCACCTGCAGCGAGGCGTTCGCCAGCAAGGTGTAGCCATCGGGCTGGGCCTTGGCGACCTGGGCTGCGCCCACCATGCCGCTGGCGCCGGGCTTGTTGTCGACAAAGATGGTCTGCTTGAGGCTCTCGCCCATCGAGATGGCGACGAGGCGCCCGACCAGATCGGTGGGGCCGCCGGGCGGGTAGGGGATCACCAGCTTGATGGTTGAGGCCGGGTAATCGGCCGCCGATGCCGCGTGGGCGGCGGGCAAGCCGCTGCCCAGCAGGGCCAGCCCTAAGCCGGTATGCAGCAGCGATTGCAGGGCCTGGCGGCGCTGCGCGGAGTGGCGTTGTGTCATGTCTTGTCTCCTTGTATTTGTAGGGCGACCTTGCCCAGCACCTCGCGGCTGTGCAGCGCGTCCAGCGCCTCGCACAGCTCGTCCATGGCATAGACCCGCGAGATGTCGGTATGGATGGCGTCGCGCTGGGCCATCTCCAACAGCGCGGCCATCATGGCCTGCATGGCTGCGGCATGGCGCTGGCGCTCGTTGGCGGGCGTCCAGCCGATGTACTGGCCATAGAAGAAGCCGTGGATCGTCAGGTTCTTGACCAGTGCGATATTCATCGGCACCTTGGGGATCGTGCCGCTGGCAAAGCCGATGATGACGATGCGCCCGTTCTGCGCCGTGCAGCGCAGTGCCTGCAGCAGCAGGTCACCGCCTACCGGGTCAAACACCAGGCTCGCGCCTTTGCCGCCGGTCACCGCCTTGACCTGCTCGATCAAGTGCTGCGGATCGACCGCATGCTGCGCGCCATGGCGCAAGGCGGCCTGGCGTTTGTCTTCGCTGCTGGCGCAGGCAATCACCTGCACACCGGGTACCTGGGCGGCCAGCTCCACGGCGGCCGCGCCCACGCCCGAGCCCGCGCCCAGCACCAGCAGGCTGTCGCCCGCCCGCAGCGCCGCGCGCCAGTGCAAGGCCGTGTACGCCGTGCCGTAGGAGATCGGCAGCGCCAGCGCGCGCAGTGGATCGAGCGCCGCCGGCACCGCATACACGGTGCTGGCCTGCACCTTGGCCTGCTGCGCATAGGCGCCCCAGTCGCAGATAAACACGACCTGGTCGCCCACCTTTACATGGGCCACGGCGCTGCCGCATTGCAGCACCTGGCCCACGCCCTCGGTGCCCGGCACAAAGGGCAGCGGCGGGGTCTTTTGGTACTTGCCCTCGATCAAGAGGCCGGTGGCGTGGCTGACGGTGGCATGGTGCACGTCGATCAGCACTTCGTCAGGAGCCAAGGCGGTGGGGGGGGCGGTGGTCTGGACGGCGGTCACATCGCGGGGCAGGCCGAAGCTGCGGCAGACAATGGCTTTCATGGCTGCAGCTCCTTTCACAGGCCCACGACCTGGCGGGCCGCCAGCGCGTCGATCTCATCTTGCGCCAGTCCCAGGCTGCGCAGAATCTGCTGGCTGTCGGCACCAATGCGCGGCGCGGGCAGCGGTGCATCGGGCCTGGCCGGCCAGGGGGTGGCTGCCATCAACACCTCGCCAAAATCGGGCTGCTGCACGGTCTTGAACGTGGCCAGGTGCCGGGCCTGCGGGTGCTGCACCACATCGGCCGCGCTATGCACCACCGCATGCAGCACGCTGTGCTGGTTGAACAGCGCGCGCAGCTCGGCCAGCGGGCGGCTGGCGACAGCGCAGGCCAGGTCGGCATGCAGCACCGCCTTGTGCTGCAGGCGCAGCGCATTGCTGGCAAAGCGCGGGTCGCTGTCCCAGCCGGCCAGCTCCAGCGCCTTGCCAATGCGCAGGAACTGCTCGTTGTTCAGCGCCAGAATCGTCAGGCGGCCATCGGCCGCATCAAAGATGCCATTGGGCGCGCTGACGGCGGCCTTGACGGTCTGGCCGCCCAGCACTTCTTCCGACAGCGCGGTTGATTGCAGCGCGCAGCAGACATTGAACAGGTTCAGCTCCACATGCTGGCCCTTGCCGGTCTTCAGGCGCTGCAGCAGCGCCGCCGTGCAGGCCTGCGCGGCATAAACGCCAGTGGCAATGTCGGCCAGCAAAAAGCCGATGCGCTGCGGCGCGCCCTGCGCATCGCGGTTGCTGTTCATCAGCCCGGTGTCGGCCTGCATCACCGAGTCAGTCGCCGGGTTGTCGGCAAAGGGGCCGTGCGCGCCATAGCCGCTGATCGACACATAGACCGGCTCCAGGCCCAGCGCCTGGAGCGCGGCAAAGTCCAGCCCCAGGCGCTCCACCACCTGCGGGCGAAAGTTCTGCACCACCACATCGGCGCTGCGCGCCAGCTGCAGGATCAGCGCCTTGCCCTCGGGGTGCTTGGCATCGACTGCCAGGCTGTGCTTGCCGGCGTTGTAGGTGCTGGACAAGGTGCTGTGGCCATTGCGGGCTACGCCCACATGGCGGCCCCAGTCGCCCTGGGCGGGCTCGACCTTGATGACCTCGGCCCCCTGGTGGGCCAGCAGCTGGGCGCAGTAGGGGCCGGCCACGCCCTGGCTCAAATCCAGGACCTTGAAACCGGCGAGCGGGGTAAACCCCAGTGTTGACTCTGGCGTCACGTATTGTCTCCTTGCATGGCCCGGGCTATGCGACAGCAGCCCGGACGTTTGTTGTGAGACCCATGGTAGAAACAGGAGGCCGCTTTGGGAACTGCCAAAGCACAGCCATCAGTGGTGATTCAGAATCAACAATCAAAAGGGAGGCCGGCCATGGACCTGAACCTGGTGCGTTTGTTTGTGGCGATTGCCGAGTCGCGCAACCTGAGCGATGCGGCCCAGCGCTCGGGCGTGACGCGCTCGAATGTGTCGCGCCGGCTGGCGCTGCTGGAGCGGCAGTTTGGCGCGCAGCTGCTGCGCCGTACCACGCGGCATATGGAGCTGACCCAGGCTGGCCGCATCCTGCATGGCCAGTGCCTGCAGGCGCTCAATGCGCTGCAAAGCGCCCAGCTGCAGATCGACCAGATCCACCAGACCATCAGTGGCGAGATCCGCGTGCGCATCCCCACCGGCCTGGGACATTTCCACCTCAAGCCGCTGATCCTGGACTTTTGCCAGGCGCACCCCGATCTGCTGCTGCGTCTCGTTATCAACGACCAGATCCATGACCTGGTGGCCTCCAAGGTGGACCTGGCGATCCACATCACCTCGGCGCCGCTGGAAGACCATGTGGCCACGCGCGTCTGCGGCATCGAGTGGGGGCTGTTTGCCACCCCGGCGTATCTGCGGGCCCTGGGCCTGGCGCTGCAAACCCCGCAGGACATCAAGCACGCCCGGCTGCTGGCGCCCCTCAATATCCACCACCGGCTGGAGTTTTGGCGGCACAGCGATGGCCTGCATGAACAGGTGCAGAGCACGCCGTCGATCCAGTCGGGCGACTACCAGTTCCTGTTCAACGCCGCGATGGCAGACCTGGGCGTGGTGCTGCTGCCCTACTATGCTGTGCGGGATGCCATCGCCCAAGGCAGCCTGGTGCAGGTGCTGGGCGGCTTTGGCGTCAAAGGCGTGGGCGATGCGCTCTACATCGTGCGTGCACCCAACCGCCAGCCATCGGCAGCGACCTTGGCGCTGATTGAGCTGCTGGTCTCATCGATCCGGCAGATGGCGCCTGGCTGGCGCCTGGGCACGGTGGCTTAAATCCGTTGAACTGCCCATTGCTTGGGGCGGACCACTACACGCCAGCGGCCAGGCTGTAGACCGTCAAGCCGCCGTCTTCGCGGTCACGCATCAGCAGGCCAGCCTGGGCCATTTCCTTGGCAACGCAGTAGATCGTCGCTGCGGGCAGTGGAGCCCCACTTTGCGCCAGGTGCAAGGAGATGTCTGCGCATTTGACCTTGGAGCGGCCCAGCTGGACGATGGCCTCCAGCACCCGCAGCCGCGCGGGCGTGGGCCGTATGCGCACAAGGCGGCTGCGCTTGAACCAGTGGGCAGCGGGCAGGGCGGGCGCTGCCTTGCGGAGTGCGTGGTCATTATTCATCTGCGCATGCTGGCATGGAAACATGGAGCCGGTTTGTCGGACTATGGCAGTTTGTGTCAATGCCGGTAGGCCGCCGGGCCACTGCCGGTCGCAGCACAAGTCGGACACCCAGGGGCGCTGCGCCTGCGCCCCCTGGGTCTGGCTCCAGCGATCAAGCGCTTAGCCGATGCGCTGGCCGCGTGAGCGCATGCGCCAGGCGCCGATGACTGCGGTCAAGAGCGTCAGCAGTACGACGCTCCATTGCTGCAGGCTGGGGACGGATTTGACGCCGGCAGGCACTTCGGCGGCCGTCGTGGTGACGGTGGCGCTGGCCGTGCAGGGCTGTGCGGTGCCGCCGGTGCATTGGGCGGCAGGCTCGGCACTGCGCAGGCTAGCCTGGTTGGTCAGGCTGCTGCTGCCCGGCGCCGTGGCTGCAACCTGGGCTTGGAGCACATAGGTCAAGCTGGCGCCTACCGGCAGGCTGGTAATGGTCTCATTGAGCGGGCCGCTGCCCGCTGCAGCTGGGCAGGCCACGCCGCTGGCCGTGCAGGTCCAGGCGCCCAGCACCACGTTGGCAGGGGCTGGGTCGGCCAGCACTGCTTGGGTGATGGCTACCGGGCCGGCATTGCTGGCGGTGATGGTGTAGACCAGGCTGTCACCGGGCCGCACCGCGTTGGTGGCATTGACGGTCTTGCTCAGGCCCAGGATGGGCAGATCGGAGGCCGCCACGGTGCTCTGCGCCTGGCAGGGTGCAGCGGTCGGCGCGCTGGCAGGGGCGCACTGGGCTGTTGGCTCGCCCACCGCCAAGGAGGCGGTATTGACCAGGCTGGCGGGGGGCTGCGCGCTGACGGTGGTGCTCAGCTGGATCACCACACTGTCACCGGCGGCGAGTGAGGCGACAGTCACATCCACTGCGCCGGTGCCGCTGGCGGGCACGCAGGGCGCAGCGCCGCTGTTGCTACAGGTCCAGCTGGCATTTTCCAGGCCGGCAGGCAAGGGGTCGGTGATATGGGCCTGGGTGACGGGCACCTGGCCGGCGTTGTGCGCGGTGATGGTGTAGTTCATCGGCTGGCCGGCATAGACCGTGCCGGTCGCCTGTGCCGTCTTGCTCAGTTGCAGCAAGGGGTTGGGCCACAGATCGACCGTCACCGAGGCATTGCAGGGCTTGGCCTGGGTCTGGGCCGTGGCCGGGTTGTAGCACAGCCATTCGGCATTGCTGGCCGCCACGCTGGCGGTGTTGCTGACCTGGTCCATGCGGGTGGCGATGCTGTCCACTGTGGCGACCACGGTGTAGACCAGGCTGGCATTGGCGCGCATGCTGGCGATGGTCTGGCTCAGCACCCCGCCCGCGGCGAGGCTGCCACTGGCTTGAGGGCAGACTGCGAGACTGCCGACGGGCGACTGGCAGCTCCAGGTGGCTGAGGCAAAGCCGGCGGGCAAGCTGTCAGACAGGGCAACGCCCGTCAGCTCGGCCGCGCCTTCGTTCTTGACGGTCACCGTGTAGGTGGCGGTTTGCCCGGCATAGAGCGGGCCGGTCGCGTCCACGGTCTTGGTCACGCTGAGCAGCGGGCTGGTGGCCACCGATGCCGATGCGCTGCAAGGCGTGGGAAAGCCATCGCGGGCAGCGCAGCTGAGGGTGCTGGTGGCAGGCGGCTCGATGGTGGCCGTGTTGGTGATGACCGTGGCACCTGCGGGCAGCGGGTTGCTGAAGCGCGTATTGACGCGGAACACCAGGGCGCTGCCAGCGGGCAGGGTTGGCAAGACGGTATCGAGCGGAAAGCCGCCCGTGGCGGGCACCGGGCAGACGGCTGCGCTGCCGGCGGGGCGGCTGCAGCTCCAGGTGCTGCCGGCCGTTTGCAGGCCATCGGGCAGGGTATCACGCAGGCGCGTGCCGCTGGCGTCGCGCGTGCTGGCATTGGTGACCGTGATGTTGTAGAACACGGGGGCGTTGGCGCTGGCCAGACCGGTGTAGGCACTGCCATCGTTGTTGACCGCTTGCTTGGCCACCGACAGCGGCGGCGAGCACGAGGCCGTGCCACTCGACTGCACCAGCAGGCCCGAGGGGTCGCCCTGGTTGCCGACGACGACATAGATCGTATTGGCGCCGGTTCTAAAACCATGGTTGAGCACCACCGGTACATTGCCGCCGGCACCAAAGCCGCCAACGCCTAAACTGCTGCCGTTGTTGGTGTAATCAAATACTGCATCATTGACCAGAATGCGCTTGACCTGGTTATCCACATACAGGCTCAGGCTCAGATTGAAACTGTCGGGGTCAACGGACGGGTCCAGGCTGAATTGGTATTGGTAGACGTAATAGCTTCTGCCGTATTGCACGCCGATCCATTGGGCATTGCCAAACGGCGACTGCACCCAGGCGCCATTGCCGGCGCCGGGGCGGTCTACCGGGCCTTGGGCATAGCTCAAGGCGGCAGCGGCGGCCGGCGTGGTGATATCGCCCAAGGCTGAGGCAATGGACCAATGCGCATCGAGGCTGCCCAGCGCCAGCTTGGGGCTGTTGATGCTGTAGCCATTGCTGCCGTCAATGCCGGTATTGAAGATGGCCGGGTCCGTGCTGCATGAAATAACAGGCGCAGTTTGGGCCTGGCCCACCAGGGGATGCAGAAGTGCTGCCACCGCACATCCCAGGCCCACATAATGGGCCATCGCTATTCTGAAGCCTTTCATTGCATTCCTTTGTAAATAAGTTTATTCAATCCTGTTATGCATGGTAGTAGGATGAACAAGCGGCAGGAATGCGGCAATGTCAAACATCTTCAGGCTGGAGATTGTTTGACAATCTTTACGAATGCGGGCGATGCAGTTGATGCAGTGCAATGCTTGAGGTGCATCAAGGCAGCTGGTGGCTAAAGGGGGTGATGCGGGGGAGGCCGGTCGGTGCAGGGCGCTCGCCGCAGACCGTCGCACAAGGGTCTCAGACCTTTGTGAAAAAAGAATCATTATCAATTATGATCTTGCGGTTGTTTGTGTTTCCTCAACGGCCCCGCCCATGCCACAGCACCCGCTCCATCCTGAGGTGGAGACTATTTTTCGCCAGCACCACGCATGGCTGCGTGGGCGCCTGATGCTGCGCGCATCCAGCCACAGCGAGGCGGAAGATGTGGCATCGGAGACCTTTTTGCAGTTGACCGAAAAGGGCACTTCTACAGAAGGCGAGCAGCTGGATATCCGGCACCCGCGCGCTTTTTTGTCGACGGTGGCCAAACGCATCCTCATCAAGCTCTGGCAGCGCCAGGATCTGGAGGTGGCCTACCAGGACACGCTGCGCCATATGCCCGAGGCGGTGGCGCTGTCGCCCGAGACGCATGCCATGCTGGTCGAAGCCATCTGCCAGATCGACCGGGCGCTGGCCGCGCTGCCGCTGCCGGTCAAGACGGTGTTTCTGCTGTCGCGGCTGGAAGGCATGCGCTACCCGCAGATTGCAGCGCACATGGGCATCTCGCAGGCCACCGTCGAGCGCCATATGCGGCGCGCGCTGCTGCAGTGCCTCAGCTGCGCGCCATGAGTGGTGCATCCCTGCCCAGCGCCGCGTTGTGCGCCGCCGTGGATTGGCTGGTGCGCCATGAGGCGGAAACGATGAGCGCGGCCGACCACCAGGCTTTTGCGCACTGGCTGCAGCAGGATGCGCAGCACCAGGCGGCCTGGGCGCGCGTGGGCTCGGCGCTGGCCGAGCCGCTGACGGCGTTGCGCAGCCTGCAGGCCCATACCGACGGCCTGCATGCCCAGGCCGCCATGCAGGCGCTGTTCCAGACCCGCCGCCGCCGCGTGCTGCGCGGCGCGTTAGCGCTGGGCGGTATCGGTGTGGCCACCGCGCTGGTCGCAGACCGGCTGACGCCGCTGGGCCAGTTGATGGCCGATTGGCACACCGGCACCGGCGAGCGGCGCGAGTTCACGCTGGCTGATGGCACCACCGTGCTGCTCGATGCCCGCTCTGCGGTGGATGTGCGCGATGCCGCGGGCAGGCCCGCGCTGCAGCTGCGCACCGGGGCCTTGATCGCCACACGGCGCTATGCCGGAGCCGCTCCATTGCAGATCCACACCCGCGATGGGATGGCGCTCTTCGACGCCGGCCGCATGATGGCCCGGGTACATGCGGAGCGCACGGACATGGTGGCGCTGGAGCAGCGCCTGACGCTGCAGCCCCGCGAGGCGGCGCAGACCTTGCTGCATGCAGGGCAAGGCGCGCGCTTCAGCGCCCGGCAGCTCCAGCCCCTGGCGGGCAACGCGGTGCAGCGCGCGGCATGGCAGCAAGGCATGCTCGCCGTCGATGACTGGCCGCTGGCCGATGTGGCCCAGGCGCTGCAGGCCTATTTTTCTGGCTATATCCGCGTGGCCCCTTCGGTGGCGGATCTGCGTGTGTTTGGCATCTTCAGGCTGGAGGTGGAGGAGCTGCTGGGCACGCTGGGCCAGATGCTGCCGCTGCAGATCCAGCGTTGGGGGCCGTTGATCACGATTGGCGCGCAAGGTGGGCGCTGAAGGCAAAACCCCCTCTGTTGCGCGACCACATGCGCGCGACCCTATGCAAATAGATGAGGGGTTTTTCGGTTTCGGCGCACTGGTTAAGTAGTACCCAACGAAAAGGAACTTCTGCCGTGACCACTTCCCGCCTCCAGCGCCGCCATGCCGGTGCTCCATCGACCGTGCGCAGCTGTGCTGAACGCTCGCCCCTCCATGTGCTGGCCTTGGCTGCCTTGCTGACCTCTGCGCTGGCCCCTGCCGCCAGCCGGGCTGCCGATGCGCCCCCAGCCGCTGCCGTGCAGCTCGACATTCCTGCGGGCAGCCTGGCCGATACCCTGACCCGCATTGGCCAGCAGACCGGGCGCAGCATCGTTGCCGACCCCGCTGTGCTG
The DNA here is from genome assembly GCF_003105075.1 of Comamonas sp. JNW. Classification (NCBI taxonomy): domain Bacteria; kingdom Pseudomonadati; phylum Pseudomonadota; class Betaproteobacteria; order Burkholderiales; family Comamonadaceae; genus Comamonas; species Comamonas sp. JNW. The sequence goes on along the minus strand of NZ_QETI01000013.1, from coordinate 13,805 downwards.
CAAGGCCAGCGCAGTGCCGCGATCCAGGGCCACTGGACGGCAGAGCAGGCGGTGCGCAAGGCGCTGGAGGGATCGGCGCTGCAGGTGCAGACCTTGAACGGTGGCGCGCTGCAGATCCGTAAGCCAACAACTCCGCAGCAACCGGTGGCAGAGGCCGCGCCCGCAGCAGCCGCTGCCACGCCTGCCGAGGCAGCGGCGGCACCTGCGTCACCTGCAGATGCCAGCCACCAGCTGCCCACCGTGGTGGTGACTGACCAGCGTTCCGACAGCTCATTGATGCAGCCCACCCGCCAGGTCACGGTGATCGAGGGTGAGGAGCTCGATGACCTGCGCGCCACCTCGGTCAATCTGAACAGCCTGCTGGCCAAGAGCGTGCCGGGCATGTCCGATTCGAGCCGCAATATGAGCGATTTCGGCATGACCTTGCGCGGCCGAAATGTGTTGGTGCTGGTCGATGGCATTCCGCTCAATACCAACCGCGACACGGCGCGCAATCTGGTCAATGTGGAGATGAGCCGCATCGAGCGGGTGGAGGTGCTGCGCGGCAGCAATGCGATCTACGGCAGTGGTGCAACAGGTGGCGTGATCTCGGTCACCACCCGCCCGGTCGGCGGCCAGCCGGTGGCGCGCACGACGCTGGGTTTTGACAGCGCGCTCTCGCGCCTGAGCGGCGACGGCCTGGGCGGCCAGGTGCAGCACTACCTGTCGGGCGCGGGTGAGGTGGTCGACTATGAGGTCGATATCTCGGCCCGCCGCATGGGTGGCGCTTTTGATGGACATGGCGACCGCATTGCGCCCGATGCCAGCCAGGGCGATCTGTTCGATTCAAACACCTACAGCCTGGGCGGCAAGATCGGCTTTCGCATCGATGGCAACCAGCGCATCCAGCTGGCGGCCAGCCATTTGCGTGCGCACCAGAAGACCGACTACGCCAACGACCCCAGCGTCAACCAGGCGCCGCTGGGTTCGTTGGCGGCCCGCGCGATCCGGGGCCTGAAGCTGGCCGAGCAGAACCAGGTCGAGAACAGCCTGCTGAGCGCCAGTTACGAACACAAAGACCTGGGCGGCAGCCTGCTGAGCGCGATGGTCTACGGCCGTGACAATTTCGTGCGCTTTGCGCCCTTTGATGCGCGCAGCAACAGCAACCGGGGCAACTTTGTCGACCAGGTGATGCAGAACAACAAGGTGTTTGGCGGGCGCCTGACCATCACCACGCCGATTGGCGACGACAAGCGCACCAAGCTGGTCTGGGGCGCAGACTACATCCAGGAGCGCAGCAATATGCCGCTGGACACCTTTGATGCCGCCACCTACGACGCGAGCGGCGGCCTGGTGTTCCAGCCCACCGGGCAGCGCATCTACATGCCCTGGGTCACCGTCAAAAGCGCGGGCGCCTTTGGCCAGCTGCAGCACAGGTTCAACGACCAGTGGTCGGCCGAAGGCGGCTTGCGCTATGAGAAATCGCAGGCCAGCTTTGCAGATTTTCAGCCGCTGTCGCAGTCGCGCCTGCCCAACCCGGCCACCGTGGCCGGTGGCAAGGTCTCGTATGACGCGGTGCTCTACAACCTGGGCCTGGCCTTCAAGCCCTGGAAGGACCATGAGTTCTACACCTCGTTCAGCCAGGGCTTTGACCTGCCCGATGTGGGCCTGCAGCTGCGCAATGCCGGTGCCAAGTTCGACATCAATGCGTCCGATCTGGAGCCGGTCAAGACCGACAACTATGAAATCGGCTGGCGCGGCACGTTCGGCAACACCATGGCGACCCTGGCGCTGTTCCAGTCACGCTCGGACCTGGGCGCTGTCCAATCTTTCAACAACGGCCTGCACCTGACCCGCACGCGCGAGCGCATCCGCGGCGTGGAGCTGACCGCCGACCACTATGCCGACCACTGGTCCACCGGAGGCACCATCACCTGGATGCAGGGGCGCGAGACGCCGCCCGGCGCCAGCAGCGACCAGCCGATGACGGGCTACCGCATCCCGCCGCTCAAGATCACTGGCTATCTGCAGTACAACCCCAGCAGCCGCTGGAGCCTGCGCAGCCAGTTCAACTGGTTTGGCGCACGCGACTACCGCCTGGCCGATGGCAAGACCCAGTTTGCCCGCGCGGATGTGAAAAGCTACTACAGCGTCGATGTCGTCGGCCGCTACCAGTTCGACAACAAGAACCAGGTCACTATCGGTGTGCAGAACCTGTTCAACCGCTACTACCTGCCGCTTTACAGCCAGCTGATGCGCAGCGGCAAGAACGACAGCCGCCTGCCAGCGGCGGGGGCGACCTTGACGGCGAGCTATACGCATAACTGGTGATCTTGGGGCGTGGCAGAAGCCGCCAACGAAAAAGCACCCTCGGTGGGGTGCTTTTGCTGTTCTGGCGGAAGCTCAGGGATTCGAACCCTGGAACCCTTTCGGGTTGCCGGTTTTCAAGACCGGTGCAATCGACCACTCTGCCAAACTTCCTGGAGGCTGCTGGGCGGAGTGGTCGCCTCGCAGCATCAGGGATTGTATGCGAATTCCGGCCCGCCGCCTCAGTGGCGGGCGGGCTCCGGGTCGTCCTTGAGGCGGCTGTGGGCCAGCGCGCCAGCGGCTTCCAGGATCGGGTAGGCGACCGAGCACAGCAGCGAGTTGATGCGCTTGAGGTCGCTGATCAGGTCGATGTGCAGCGAGCTGGTCTCGATGCTGGGCACGGTGTTGTGCGACAGGCGCTCCAGGTGCGAGGCGGAATAGGCGAGCTCCAGGTCGCGGAAGCGCGCTTTTTCTTCGAGCAGCTTTTGCGCATCGCGCACATTGCCCGAGAGGAACACGCTCATCGCCAGGCGCAGGTTGTCCAGCAGGTGGGCGTGCAGCTCGTTGATCTCTTCCATGCCCTGCTTGCTGAACTGGCGGCGCTTCTTGATCTTCTTGTTTTCGACGTCGGTCAGCACGCGCTCGATGATGTCGCCGATCTGCTCCATGTTGATCGTGAAGTTGATCACTTCGGTCCAGCGCTGGCTCTCGCGTTCGTCCAGTTCGGCGCGCGAGATCTTGGTCATGTAGTACTTGATGGCCGAGTACAGCTCATCGACCGTGTCATCGAGCTTGCGCAGGTCTTGCGACAGCTGCTGGTTGTCGGTCTGTACGACGTTGTGCAGGCCGATCAGCATGGATTCGACCACATCGGCCTGGTGCAGCGCTTCACGCGCGGCGCAGGAGATGGCCAGCGACGGGGTGGACAGGGCCGATGCGTCGAGGTGGCGTGGGCGCTGGGGGCCCTTGTTGGCTTCTTCCTTGGGCAGCAGCTTGCGCATCCAATCGCCGATCACGCCGGTAAACCAGATAAAGCCCAGGGTGTTGAGGATGTTGAAGGCCAGGTGGAACAGCACCGCCGAGCGGCCCGCATCATTGATGTAGGGCATCGCATAGGTAGACCACAGACCGACGAAGGGCGCGACGATGGCCACGCCCATGATCTTGAAGACCAGGTTGCCAATGGTGACCTGGCGCACTTCGATGCTGGATTTGGCCGTTTGCAGCACGGCCAGCACACCGCTGCCCAGGTTGGCACCCAGCACCAGGCCCAGGGCCATATCGCCGGTGATGGCGCCCGACGCGGCCATGGCCGCGATCAGCAGCACGATGGCGAGGCTCGAGTAGGCGATGACAGCCAGGATCGCGCCCAGCAGCAGCTCCATGAAGAAGTCGCTCTTGACGCTGACCAGCAGGGTGCGCACGGCCTCGGACGCAAGCAGCGGCTCGGTGGCCTCGACGATCAGGCGCAGCGCCAGCAGCATCAGGCCCAGGCCGATAAAGACGCGGCCCACCCGTCCGGGCGTGGAATCCTGCTTGGAGATGAACAGCACGACGCCCGAGAAAATCAGCAGCGGCGAGAGCCAGGACAGGTCGGTGGAGAACAGCACCGCCATCAAGGCGGTGCCCACGTCGGCGCCGCGCATGACCGACAAGGCGGCGGTGAGCGGTATCAGGCCCTGGCCGACGAAGGACGCGGTCATCAGGGAGGTGGCACTGCTGGACTGGACGAGGGCCGTGACCCCGATGCCCGAGAGCATCGCGGTAAAACGGTTGCTCATACTGCGCGCCAGCAGGTTGCGGAGGTTGGCGCCAAAGACGCGCAGCACCCCTGTGCGCACCATATGAGAGCCCCACACCAGCAGCGCAATGGCGGCAAGAAGATTGAGCAAGTGTTTCATAAGGCGAACCGGACACTATACCCCTGATAAGCGCGCTGCGCTGTAGGGCGAATGCCAATGTGTCTCTTTTTATGCAGGCCAGGCGGTGATGGGCGCCTGGCAGCGGCTGTTGCGGAGGCGGGTAGGCCCCCGATAAAAAACACCGCCGTCGCATGGCGAGGGCGGTGCCTGGGTATTGACTATAGATGCGGCGGAAAGCCTGATCAGCCCTTTTCGCCCCGGCGCATGCGCAGCAGCTCGTCCAGAATCAGCAAGAAGGCGCCCAGGCAAATGGCCGAATCGGCCAGGTTGAAGGCTGGGAAATGGCTGCCCATCCAGTGGAAGTCCAGCATGTCAACCACATAGCCGTGGCGCATGCGGTCGACCACATTGCCGATGGCTCCGCCCATGATGCAACTGAGCGCCAGGCAAAACAGGGCCTTGTGGCTGTGGCGGTAGAGCTGCCAGACGATGACGGCCGTCACCACCACCCCAATGCCGGTGAACAGCCAGCGCTGCCAGCCGCCGGCGCTGGCCAGGAACGAGAAGGCCGCGCCAGGGTTGTGCGCCCGCACGATGTTGAAAAAGCCAGTGATCGTGGTGTAGTCGCCCAGCTGGTAGTGGGCCAGGATCCATTCCTTGCTCCACTGGTCCAGCCAGAAAATCACCGCAGCAATCACCAGCCACAGCACAAACCGGCCTTTGCCTGCACTGCCCACAGCAGGGGTGGCGGCGGCGTTCATCAGGCCATCAGGCGGGTTTCACCCGCGCCATGGAGGTTGCTGTCGCAGCGGCCGCACAGGGTGGGGTGGGCCGGGTTCTGGCCCACATCGTCGCGGTAGTGCCAGCAGCGCTCGCACTTGGCCTTGTCCGATGGGTTGACGGCCACGCTCAGCGCATCACCGGCGGCCACCGTGGCGGCCGACGTGATCAGCACAAACTTCAGGTCGTCGGCCAGGGTCTGCAGCAGCGCCAGGTCTTCGGGCTGGGCGCTGATGGCCACTTCGGCCTGCAGCGATGCGCCCACCTTGCCATCGGCACGCAGGGTTTCGATGTCCTTGTTGACCACATCGCGGATCTCGCGGATGCGCGCCCACTTGGCCAGCAGGGCTTCGTCGCCTGCGGGCAGGTCGCAGAAGGTCTCCAGGAAGATGGTCTCGCTGCTGCCGACGATTTTCCAGGCCTCTTCGGCGGTGAAGGACAGGAAGGGCGCCATCCAGCGCAGCATGGCCTGGGTGATCTGGTGCAGCGCGGTCTGGGCCGAGCGGCGCGCCAGGCTGCCTTCGGCGCTGGTGTAGAGGCGGTCCTTGAGGACATCCAAATAGAAGCCGCCCAGGTCCTCGGAGCAGAACAGCTGCAGCTTGGCCACCACCGGGTGGAACTCATAGACCTTGTAGTGTGCCAGCAGCTCGGCCTGGAACTGCGCCGAGCGGGCCAGCGCCCAGCGATCGATCTCCAGCATGTCCTCGTAGGCCACCGCATCCTTGGCGGCGTCGAAGTCGCTGATGTTGGCCATCAGGAAGCGCAAGGTGTTGCGGATGCGGCGGTAGGCATCGACCACGCGGGCGAGGATCTTGTCGTCGATACCCAGGTCACCCGAGTAGTCGGTCGAGGCCACCCACAGGCGGATGATCTCGGCGCCCATCTTGTTGCTCACATCCTGCGGTGCCACGGTGTTGCCGACCGACTTGGACATCTTCTTGCCCTGGCCGTCAACAGTGAAACCGTGGGTGAGCAGGCCCTTGTAGGGCGCGCGGCCAAAGATGGCCGAGGCCAGCAGCAAGGAGCTGTGGAACCAGCCGCGGTGCTGGTCATGGCCTTCCAGGTACAGGTCGGCCTCGGGGCCGCTGTCATGGTGGTGCTCGGCGTGGGTGCCGCGCAGCACATGCCAGAAGGTCGAGCCCGAGTCGAACCAGACTTCGAGGATGTCGGTGCTCTTGGTGTAGAGCTTGGCCTCGTTAGCGCCCAGGATCTCTTCACCGGTCACGCGGCTCCAGGCCTCGATGCCGCCCTTGGCAACGATTTCGACGGCCTGGTCGAGGATCTCCATCGTGCGCGGGTGCAGCGCGCCGGTGTCCACATGCAGGAAGAAGGGGATGGGCACACCCCAGCTGCGCTGGCGCGAGATGCACCAGTCGGGGCGCCCGGCGATCATCGCGCGCAGGCGTTCCTGGCCGTTTTCCGGGTAGAAGCTGGTGTGCTCGATGGCGTCCAGCGCGATCTGGCGCAAGGTCTGTGCGGGCTTTTGGGCCGGGTCGGTGAACACGCCTTCGCCTTCGTCCATGCGGATGAACCACTGGGCGGCGGCGCGGTAGATCACCGGCGTCTTGTGGCGCCAGCAATGCGGGTAGCTGTGGGTGATGGTCTTGGTGTCCATCAGGCGGCCGGCAACCTTGAGCGCGTCCAGGATGACGGGCACAGCCTTCCAGATGTGCTGGCCACCGAACAGCGGCAGCTCGGGCTCATAGACACCATTGCCCTGCACTGGGTTGAGGATGTCCTTGTAGTCCATGCCGTTGTTCACGCAGGAGTTGAAGTCATCCAGGCCGTAGGCGGGCGCCGAGTGCACGATACCGGTACCGTCGTCGGCCGTGGCATAGTCGGCCAGGTAGACGGGCGAGATGCGGTCATAGCCCTTGTCCACATGGGCCAGCGGGTGCTTGAAGGGCATGTGGTCCAGCGTCTTGCCGGGGGCCGATGCGATCACGTGGCCTTCGATGCCCCAGCGCTCCATGCACTTGTCGACCAGCGCGCTGGCCAGGATCAGCAGGCCGCGCTCGGTATCGACCAGGCTGTATTCCAGATCGGGGTTGACGTTCAGGGCCTGGTTGGCCGGGATGGTCCAGGCCGTGGTCGTCCAGATGACGATGAAGGCCTCCTTGTCCAGCTTGGCCAGGCCAAAGGCGGCTGCCAGCCGGGCCGGGTCGGCCGCCGGGAACATCACATCCAGCGTCTGGCTTTGCTTGTCGGCGTATTCGATCTCGAACTCGGCCAGCGACGAGGCGCAGTCAAAGCACCAGTAGACGGGCTTGAGGCCCCGGTAGACAAAGCCCCGCTCCATGACCTTCTTGAGTGCGCGCAGCTCGCCCGCCTCATTGGCATAGTTCATGGTCTTGTAGGGGTGGTCCCAGTCGCCCAGCACGCCCAGGCGCTTGAAATCCGCCATCTGCTGGCCGATCTGCTCGGTCGCAAACGCGCGGCTCTTGGCCTGCATCTCGTCACGGGGCAGATTGCGGCCATGGAGCTTTTCGATCGCGTTCTCGATCGGCAGGCCGTGGCAGTCCCAGCCTGGCGCGTACAGCGCGTCATAGCCTTCCAGTTGGCGGCTCTTGACGATCATGTCCTTCAGGATCTTGTTGACGGCGTGGCCGATGTGGATCTTGCCGTTGGCGTAGGGCGGGCCGTCGTGCAGGATGAACTTGGGCGCACCGCTGCGCGCATCCCGCAGGCGCTTGTAGATGCCTTGGTCCTCCCAGTCCTTGACCCAGCCGGGCTCGCGCTTGGGCAGATCGCCGCGCATCGGAAACGGGGTGTCGGGCATGTTCAAGGTGGCGCGGTACGCAGAGGCCTTTTCTGCGGGGGACGATTTGTCGGACATAAATACCTTCAAAGCAAAACATGGTCCTGATCCGGGCGGGGTGATCATGCCGGTCAGTGGAAAAATGTATAGCGCAGAAGCGTTGTCTGACGTGCACGTGGTGCAGGCGAGTGCGGACTTCTGCGCGGCACGGCGCAGTCAAGTCAGCGTCAAATTCGGTCGCGCGTGGTCTGGCGACGGGTTTCGGCGTGGCTCGCCGTATGGAAGAAGGCACGGGCATCCGCGCAGTCCTTGGCAATCCCTGTGGTCAGGGCGTCCAGACTGTCGTATTTAAGCTCGTCGTGCAGTTTGTGTAGAAGTTCCACTCGGATGATTTTACCGTATGCCCCGTCTCCACCCAGTTCCGCGGGCCATTGCAGGCAATGCGTCTCCAGCAGCACGCGGCCGCCGTTGACATCGTTGGGGTCTAGCGAGGGGCGCACGCCCAGGTTGGCGACGCCGGGCAGCGGCTGGGCCGACAGGCCGTGCACCAGCACCACAAAGATACCGCTGGCAGCGGGTTTCCAATGGTCAAAGCGCAGGTTCAAGGTGCGAAAACCGTCGCCCGCGCCCGCGCGGCTTTCGGCTAGCTGCCGGCCCAGCTTGCGGCCATGCACCACATGGCCCGATATCGCATAGGGGTAGCCCAGCAGCTTGGCCGCCGCCGTCATCTCGCCCTGGCCCAGCGCCTGGCGCACTGCCGTGCTGGACACGCGCAGGCCATCGGACTCGTAGCTGTTCATGCGCGCCACATCAAAGCCCTGTTTGCGGCCGGCCTCGACCAGCATCGCGTAGTCGCCCGCGCGCTGGTGGCCAAAGCGGAAATCATCGCCCACCAGCAGGTAGCCGGTGCCCAGCCCCTTGAGCAGCACATCGCCGATAAAGGCCTGCGGGGCCTGCGCAGCCAGCCGCGCATTGAAGGGCAGCACAATCGCCTGGTCAATGCCGCATTGGGCGAGCTGGTCGAGCTTATCGCGCAAGGTGGAGATGCGGGCGGGCGCCAGGTCGGGCTTGTTCAGCACTTGGGCAAAGTAGTCGCGCGGGTGGGGCTCGAAGGTGAGCGCGCAGCTGGCCAGACCCCGGCGCTGCGCTTCGCTGCGCAGCAGCGCCAGCATGGCCTGGTGGCCCCGGTGCACCCCATCAAAATTGCCAATGGTCAGGGCGCAGTGCCGGGTGACCTCGGGGTGGTCAAGTCCTCTGAAGATTTTCATCTTTGCTTTGTTTTTTGTAGCGGCTTACGCTTTCGAGCCGCGCGCTGGTGTGCAATTTCACAATAAAAGTGTATATTGACCATTATGACTTGGTGCCCGGGTCTGCGTGCAGCATGTGCGTGGGTCGCGGCATTTTTCGTGGCCAGGCGCCGCGCGGGTCAACGGTATTTCGGTTCAATTCCCAATGCGCAGGAGGCCCATTGTGAAGGTGTTGAAGTTATCGGCAAGTGGCGTTCCGCAATCCTGGATCACGTTGCAGGAGGCGGTGACGCACTACGCAGCAGGTGATGTGCGCTGGGAGGCGGGCTCGAGTGTGGCCTGCTTCCGCGGCGGGCATAACGCCATCACCGGCCTGCAGTCACGCATCGAGGTGGCCAGCATCATCGGCACCCGTGGCAAGCCTGGTATCGACCCCTTTGCGATGCGCATGACGCTCACCAACAGCAAGCTGTTTGGCCGTGACCGCCATATCTGCGCTTACTGCGGCGAGCATTTTGACGAAGAACACCTGACCCGTGAACACGTCATTCCGGTGTCCCAAAAGGGGCCCGATACCTGGATGAATGTGGTGACGGCCTGCGCCTCCTGCAACCACCACAAGGCCGGCCGCACGCCCGAGCAGGCGCATATGCCGCTGCTCTATGCGCCCTACACCCCCAGCCTCTGGGAAGACTTCATCCTGCGCAACCGCCGCATCCTGACCGACCAGATGGAGTTCTTGATGGCCCATGTGCCCAAGAGCTCACGTCTGACGGCTTGAGTGCTGTCTTCGCCACCCCCAGCAAAAAGGCCTTGTCGCAAGACAAGGCCTTTTCCTTTGGCGGACTCTCAGAGCGGTGGGCTATCAGGCCTCCTTGGGCTTGTAGGCGGTGACCACAAAGCCGTCGACGGCCTGGCCCGCTTCCATGCGCAGCTCCACATCGCGCGTGTCGACACGGTCAAAGCCGGCAGCCTTGGCCAGGCGCACGGTGCTGCTCAAGGTGTGGGTGTAACGGCCAAAGGGCTGCAGCTGGCTGTCCGGGCCGGTGACATCACCGTGCTCACACGAAAAGATCAGCACGCCGCCGGGGGTCAGCACGCGGTAGGCATCGGCCAGGGTTTGCTGCAGGTCGCCGACATAGATCAGCACATCCAGCGCGGTGATGGCCTCGAAGGTGTTGGCCGGGGTGGCCGCCAGCGCTTCGAGCAGGTTGACCTGGTGGAACTTGTAGTAGACCTTGTGCTTGGCCGCTTGCTCGAGCATCTTGGCCGACATGTCCACACCCAGAATGTAGCCGTCGATCGCGCCCAGCGTCGCACCCAGCAGGCCGGTGCCGCAGCCCAGGTCCAGCAGGTTGAAGCGGCGGTCCGGGAAGATCTGCAACAGCTGGTCGGCCACCTGCTTGGGCAGGCTATAGGCCAGATGGCGCACCATATGCATGTCATAGACCGAGGCCATGCCATCGAACATGTGGGTGGTCAGCTCGACCGGCACATGCGCGGGCACCTGGCCCTGGGCCAACTGGTGGTAGTACTGGTAGATCTTGTCATCGGGCTGCAGCGCCAGCAGTGCCGTGGTATCGGGCAGGGCGTCCTGCATGGTGCCACGCGCTTGCAGCATCTGCACCCGGCCGATACGGGCCAGGTGGTCTTTCGGATCTTCGTCGATCAGCGGGCCAAACACGGCCAGCGCATCGTCGTACTGGCGCACGGTGCCCAGGTCAACCGCCAGATGGCGGCGCAAGGTGCGGTCACCAGGAATCAGCTGCAGTGCGCGTCGCAGGTGGCGGATGGCCATCTCGGTATTGCCAATGCGATGTGCAATGTCGACGACGCCGGCAATCACCTGGGCATTGTTGGGCTCCAGCGCAATGACCTTCTCTGCCGCTGCCATGGCCTCGTGCTCGCGGTTATGGCGTGCATACAGCAGCGCTTGCTCCAGCAGGCCAGGCGCCCAGTCGGGAGCCAAGGTCACACTGCGCTGCATTGCATCAAAGGCACCTTGGAGGTTGCCCGATTTCTCTGCCATCAAACTGGCGAGCACAAAAAGGCGTGCATCGCGTGGCGCACGCTGGCGTGCGTCGTTAAGGGTTTGGGCTGCACCCGTGAGGTTGCCCACAGAAATCTGGTGGCGGGCGGTTTCGAGGAATTTGCGAATCGGATCGACAGGTGCTTTTGCGCTCATGGAGTAACTGCGGGCGAGCCCGTAAACGTGGCTGTGAATTCAGTAAAGCCTTTGATTATCCGCCATTTGAGGCCGCGGCGTGTTTCGGGACGTTCGCCGCCCTGCGATAATGCCGCCTCCATGAAAAACATCGTCATCCTGATCTCCGGCAGCGGCTCCAATATGGCAGCCATCGTGCGAACCGCGCAGCAAGAGCGCTGGCAGGAGACCCTGGGGGCGAGGGTGGCGGCGGTGGTCAGCAACAAGGCGCAGGCCGGCGGCCTGCAGTTTGCCCAGCAGCAGGGCATTGCCACTGCCGTGGTAGACCACCAGGCCTATGACAGCCGCGAGAGCTTTGACGCAGCGCTGATGCAGTGCATCGATGCCCATGCCCCTTCGCTGGTGGTACTGGCCGGTTTCATGCGCATTCTGACCCCCGGTTTTGTTGCGCATTACAGCGGCCGGCTCATCAACATCCACCCCTCGCTGCTACCAGCCTTTGCCGGGCTGCACACCCACCAGCGCGCGATCGATGCGGGTTGCAAGTTTGCCGGCTGCTCGGTGCACCAGGTGACCGCCGATCTGGATGCCGGCCCCATCCTGGAGCAGGGCCTGGTGCCCGTGCTGCCGGGCGACACGGCCGAGCTGCTGGCCGCGCGCGTGCTGGTGCAAGAGCACCAGATCTACCCCAAGGCGGTGCGCGCGCTGTTGCAGGCGCGCTGAGCGCTGCGCAACGCGGTCACACCTGGTCAGGCGTCTCGGTCTGTGGCGTATAAGCCGCAAACCGGGGCTGGCGCTGGCCGCCTAGTTCGACCTCTTCGCTGAACATGGCCGCTGGCCGCACCCACCAGCCGTAATCGCCATACAGCGCCTGGTAGACCACCAGCCACTCGCGTGTCTCGCTGTGCCGGGCCAGCTGCCAGACCTGGTAGAGCCGGCCTTTGTAGTGGCGGTAGAGTCCGGGCGAAATAGCTGGTGCTGGCATCGGGTGCTGTTCCATAATCTGAAAAAATAACCAAGCCTAGCAGATGCGCCCGCCTGCACATGCCGACATGGCCCGTGCGCGCCAGGTACCAGCGCTGCGCGGCCAGAACCTGTTCGGAGGGTGGGGTGGAGCAGATAGATTTTGTGCAGCGGGTCGATGCCTATACGCGCGCCGCTGCATCAGAGCCGGCGGTCTTCCGCCGCCATGTCTTTGGCATGCTGCTGCTAGCGGGGCTGTGGATCTGGGGCGGTCTGCTGCTGGGCCTGGTCTTGCTGGCCTGGTCAGTGCTGTCCTTTGTCTACCTTGGATTCCATGGATTGCAGATCTTTGGGCTGTTTGCCGGCTTGGCACTGCTGCTGAGCGTATTGCGGTTGACGCGCTCCGACTGGGTCGCGCCCGAGGGCATCGCCGTGCCCGCTGCTGAATGCCCGCGCCTCTTTGAGGCGCTCGAGCGCGTGCGCCAGAAGGTGCGCGGCCCCCGTATCTCCCAGCTGGTGATCACCGAAGACTATGGCCTGCGCATTGCGCAGCAGATGCGGCTGGGCGGCTTGCTGCCGGCGCGCTACCACCTGCTGCTGGGCCTGCCGCTGGCGATGGCGATTGACCGGCCGCGCCTGGTGGCCCTGATTGCGCAGGAATACAGCCATCTGCGCCGCCGCCAGGGCTGGCTGCAGGCTGCGGTCTACCGCGCCCGCCGCCGCCTGCAGGGGCTGCATGAGCGCCTCGCCGATGCGCGCCAGATGACGCACCTGGGCTGGGCCAATGAGCGCTTCATGCGCTGGTATTTGCCGCGCTGGTGGGCGGCCAGCTTTGTGGTGGCGCGGCAGGACGAGGCCGTTGCCGACCGCATGGCGGCCCGCTGGGTCAGCAAGCCGCTGATGGGCGAGGCGCTGTCCGAGGTGGCGGTGCGCGGGCGCTGGTTCCGCGAGCAGTTCTGGACCATGCACTGGCTGCGCGCGCGCGAGCTGGCCTCGCCGATCGGGCCCTTCAGCCTGATGGCCGGGGTGATGAACCACAGCATGGATGTCAACTGGGTCTACCAGGGCTGGAAGCAGGAATACCATGCGCCCGCCAGCTACCAGGACACGCCCCCCAGCCTGCGCGAGCGCCTGCGGGGCCTGGATGTGCCCCCGGGCCTCACTCCCATGTCCAGCAGCAACTGCCTGGCCTGGCTGGGCAAGCGCTCGGAGCGCTGGATCGAGCTGCTCGACCAGCGCTGGTGTGTGCGCCATGGCCATGACTGGGTGGCCTACCGCCAGATCCTGAGCGCCTCGGCCGCACGCGTGGCCGCGCTGATGCCGCGCGAGCCTTACCTGGATGCCGACCAGCTGGTGGAGCTGGGCTGGCAGCTGCAAAGCACCGCCTTGCAGCACCAGGATGCCCCCTTGCCGATCTACCAGCGCGCGCTGGAGCTGGGGCCGGGCAATGCCCGGGCGCTGGCCGCCTGCGCCAGCCTGCACATGGGCATGGACTGGGAGGCGCAGCTGCAGTACCTGGCGCAGGCTTTTGCGCAGCTGCCGGCCATGGGTGCGGCCTGGTGCCAGCTGGCTTCGGGCGTGCTCGATGTGCTGGAAGACGAGGACTTTGACGAGGCCTCGGTACGCCAGCTGCGCAGCGACTGGCGCGCACGCGAGGCGCTGGCCCGCACGCAGCTGCAGGCGCTGCGCGATGAGCGCCTGGCGCAGGGCAGCCTGCTGGGCGCGCGCGCCTGCACCGCGCTGCC
>NZ_QETI01000012.1:0-150375 GCF_003105075.1 Comamonas sp. JNW | reverse complement strand
TAGCGGGCGGCGGCCAGTAGCAGATCCGGGTCCTCATGCGGCGGCGGGGCGAAGGGCGGGCGCTCATAGGGCTGGGCACTGTCGCCCGCATGCAAGGGGCGGGTCGCGCGGATGGGGGCGCGGCTCCAGGCCTCGGCGCCGCCGGCCACCACCACCTCGGCCTGGCCGCTGGCAACCAGGCTGGCGCCCAGCGCGATAGCGTCGAGCCCCGCGCAGCACTGCGTGTCGACCGTGTAGGCGGCGCAGTGCAGCGGCAGCTGGCCCGCTAGCGCAAGCATGCGTGCCGGATTGCCGCCGGCGCCCAGGGCATTGCCCAGCACCACGGCATCGACGGCATCGGCGGGCAGCCCTGCGCGTTGCAGCAAGGCCTGCAGCACGGGCGCGGCCAACTCATGCGGCTGCAGCTGCTTGAAGGCGCCGCCCACCGGCACCACGGCACTGCGGGCATGGCTGGCGATAAAGACGGAGGAAGTGGGCATGGTGGCGTTGCGCGATCAAGCTGTTTTGTCGGTGCTGGGCAGTGCGGCTGCCAGCCATTGTGCAAGCCTGGGGTGGTCCGTCTTGCCGCTGGCCGTTTGCGGCCAGGGCGTGGCGCTGAACCAGCGGCGTGGGCATTTGTGCGCTTCGAGCTGGCTGCGGCACCAGTCGGCCAGCTCACGGGCCAGCGCGGCATCGGCCAGCGGCTGCAGTGGCGGCTGCGCAGGCGAGGGGCTGGCATCTTCACGCAATTGCAGCGCGACCCAAACCTGCTTGCCGCGCAGCGCATCATCGACGCCATGCACCGATGCAGCGGCCACGCGCGGGTGCTCGCAGAGCACCGCTTCTACCTCCTCGGGGAACAGGTTTTTGCCCTGGGTGACGATCATGCGCTTCTCGCGTCCCACCAGGGTCAGCAGGCCTTGCGCATCGAGGCTGCCCATGTCGCGCACGCTGAGCCAATCCCCATCGCGCAGGGCAGCCGTCGCATCGGCCTGCGCGCCCACATAGTCGATAAACAGCATGGGGCTCTTGAGCCAGATGGTGCCCACGTTGCCGCTGGGCAGCGGCTGCATATCTGCATCGCGGATCTGCAGCTGCACATTGCTGAAGGCCCGCCCCACCACCTGCGGCGAGGCCTCGGCATTGGCATCCATCCAGGCGATAAAGCTCGATTCCGAGGCGCCATAGAACTCGACAATCCGCGCATGGGGGAACAGCGCCTGCAACGCCGGTGTGTGCTGGCGCATCCAGCGCGCGCCGCTGATCATCAGCAGCTGGAGTGACTCTACTGGCGCGATCGCACGGCGCTCGGCCAGCTGCAGCATCACCAGCAGCTGGCTGGGCACGGCCACGAGGCAAGGCGTGGCCCGCTGGCGCAGGGTTGCCAGGCATTGGCTGGCAGAAAAGCGCGGCTGCAGCTGCATGCCGCCGCCCGTCCAGATGCCCTGCAGCGCGCCAAACAAAAACAGCGAATGCGACAGGCTGCCAGGGGCCATCACGCAGCCGTTGGCGGCCTGGCCAAAGCTATCGACGCACACGCGAAAGCTCTCGCTCCAGGACTGGTGGTGGCGCCGAAAGCCCTTGGGCAGCCCGGTGCTGCCCGAGGTAAAGCCAATGTAGAAGGGTTGCAGCGCAGCATCGGCGTAGTGGTCGCGGGGCGTGGCGGCCAGCGCATCAATCCATTGCTGCGCCTGCGCTTGCTGCGCGGGCGACCAGGCCCTGTCGCCCAGCGCGGCGCAGCGGCCGCTGGCATTGGTGGCCAAAAAATCGGTGATCAGCGCTGCTGGGGGCTGGCTGGCATCCAGCAGGCGTGTGTGCGGTGCATTCCGGGCCTCCAGGGCCTGGGCCCGCTGCGCTACGGCGGCATGCAGATCGGCAAAGCCAATGCGTTGCACGCCGTCATCAATGGCAACAGCATCGGGCCGCTGCTGCGCCCAGTGGGCCAGCGGGCCATGCACCAGGCGCTGCCAGGGCGGCAGGGGCGTTGCCAAACCGCTCACAGGCGGCGCCCGCCAAAGCGCCAGTCGGGCAGGCCGCGTGCCACCGTGTGCACAATCAGCGCCACCAGCACGCACTTGACCAGGTCACCGGGCACAAACACCAGGGTGCCAACGGCGGCCTGCACCAAGCTCAGCTTGGCCAGCAGCATCAGGCCCAGCACCCCAAAGACATGGACGACCACAATACCGCCCAGCACTGATGCGACAAAGGCGCACGCGGCCAGGCGCATGGGCGATGAGGGGCCCTTGCCAGCCAAGTTGCGCATCACCAGCCCGGCAACAGCTGCAGCCAAAGGGTACGAGAGGAGATAGCCTGCGGAGGGCAAGAAAAATACGCCCATGCCGCCCCGGCCGCCGGACAGCAACGGCAGGCCCAGCGCGACTGCCGCGAGAAACAGCAAAAGGGCCTGGAAGCCCATCGTGGCTCCCAGCATGCAGCCGGCCAGCATCACGCCCATCGTCTGCGCGGTAATCGGCACGCCCAACGGCAGATCGATTTTGGGGATCAGGCCGAAAGCGGCCATCAGCGCCGCAAACAGGGCCACCAGGGCTATGCGCTGGGCGCGGGTTTCGGAGCGGTGCTCGGCGGTCATAGGCATGTCTGTGTCTTTCTAAGAGTGGATGAGGGCGCAGCGCAGCTAGAGCTTGAGGCGAATGGCCAGCGCATCGGCCACCTTGCGGGCGGTGATGAGCATATGGATGGTCAGGGGTGCCAGCAAGCGCCAGCCGCCCGGGCGGCCGGTGCGCACCCGGTAGGCATCGGCCAGGCGCTGCCATTGCACAAAGAACTGTTCGGAAAAGCGCAGCATCAGCCCCAGCTGCAGCGCCAGGCGCTCGACTGGCAGGCCCAGGCGGGCGAGCGGCGACAGCAGCCATTCGGCCACGCCCAGCAGATCGCCAAAACGGGTGGTTGCCGTCAGCATCGCGCCCAGCATCGTCGTGCTGACCAGGCGCAGGCCGCTGGCCAGGCCCAGCCAGGGCTGGCCGGTGGCTGCATGCAGGCCGCCCACCAGCGCCGACGCAATCACGGCCACCACCACCAGCCGGCGCGTGGGGCGCGAGCCAGCGCCCAGGCTGGCGTACAAGAAGGCAATCGCAGCAAACGCCAGCGCCTGTATACGCAGATCGCTGAGCGCCAGCAAGGCCATGCTGCTCAGGGCCAGCAGCAAGAGCTTGAGCCCGGCAGGCAGCCGGTGCATCCAGCTGGGGATTTCGCTGTAGAGCGTGCCCATCACGGCGCCCCTGGCGTGTTGGGGGCGGCGGCTGCCGCATCCCGCTGATGGGAAATACGCGCTTGGACATCGGCCTCATAGGCCGCGCAGACGGCAGCACCGGGGCCGTCGCCGCGCAGCTGGCCCTGGTCCAGCCACAGCACGCGCTCGAAGTGGCGCACATGGTCCAGCACATGGGTGGAGATGATGACCTGGGCCGGAGCGGCATCGAGCTCACGCGCCAGGCGTGCCTGGCCGGGCAGATCCAGGCTGGCAAAAGGCTCGTCGAGCAGCATCACCTGCGGGGCGGCCATCAGCATTGCCAAAAAGCAGACCTGCTGGCGCTGGCCTTGGCTCAGGCCACTGACGGCGCGCGGCGCCCAGTCGGCCAGGCCCCGTGCGGCCAAAAACCCCCGCGCCTGCACGATGGCCGCCTTGCGAGCCACGCCACGGTATTGCAGGCTCAGGCCCAGCTCTTCTTCCACGGTGGGGAAGATGATCTGGTCATCGGGATTCTGGAACATCAGGCCCACCACGCCGGGCAATTGCTCGCGCTGGCGCTGCACATCGCAGCCTGCGACCTGCACGCTGCCCTGGTGGGCATGTTCCAGCCCGCACAGCAGCCGAAACAGGCTGGTCTTGCCCGCGCCGTTGTCGCCGATGAGCCCAATGCGCTGCTGCGTCAGATGCAGGCTCAGACCCTGAAACACCGTCTGCGCACCTCGGTTAAGGTGCACATCGCTCAGGCGGATGTCTGCAGTGGAGAGGGGCTGGGCCAAAGGGAGGGTCATGTCAGCTGCTGGAGGTACCGACGCATGCGGTGCCGCCTGGTTTCAAAAAATACAAGTTGCATGTCGCGACCATGGCTCCAGCGGAGTGGCAGGTTTGGTACCCCGCATCCGGTGGCGGTGATGGCTGGGCGACAAGCGGGCTGGCCAACCGCTCATGGCTGGCAAAGCCCATACAGACACGGCTTGCGGCCAGCTTGCAGGGCTGGGTCGTATTGTCGCACCAAGCGCCGGCCAGGGGCAGGGCTGGACCAGGGCGCTAGCCAGCGATAGGCCTCTTGTTTTTGGGCACTGCTTTGCGGGAAGTTGCCTGACGTTGAAGTAAAGATGTCTACAAGTTCGCTTAACACTGCGGCAACATGCAGGCTCTCGCGGCCACCGGTCCTGCCGATAAGTGCTGAACTGATATCAAAAAGAATAGCAATAAATGCGGTGGATAAAGGGCTTGTGGACGATCGCCTTCTGGTATGCAGATCGATTCCCAAAAAGTGCCAAGCTGGCTGTGGGGTTATCCGGCCGATTCCTGGGCTATTTGTTCAACAAACAACCGTATAAGCACAGACGTTTTCTGACAGACAGGGGGAAATCCCCATGGTGCAATAGAGGCATTCCACAGTACCCATCCCGCGTCGGGGTGGCAGAGGCCTCTGTTCAGCAGTTCCCGTCTCGGTGGAAAGGAGGTTCACCATGTTTCACCACCACAGCCACTGGTTAGATGCAGCCTCTTTTATTGCCTTGGTGCTGGCCGTGCTGCTGGCCTTCACATTAACGATCTGGCCAGGCACCAGCGCAGCTGCAGCGGACTCGCTGGCACATATGATGCAAGGCGTGATCCAGGTCTGGAACCGCCCCTGAGTCTTTCAGCTTCCCGATCGATGCCAGATGGCACCGGCCGTTTTATGACGAGCCGCCTGTTCTCGCGACAGGCGGCTTTTTGCTGCATGCGCCCGAGACACTAGCTCTATATATGCGTTTGTAATGAGCTGATTTCGATAATTTCTGAGTGAGAGGCAGTTGGCAGGTTCATACTCGCTGCTTTGCTGCACTGCTGAGAAAAACTTAGAAACGTTTTGTCGGGTCAGCAGCTGTTTTTCAGATTGCTCGGAGTTTTTGATGTCTGCTCGCTTTTCCTTCGCCGCTGGGCGCCGTGCCGTGGTGGCTGGCGCTGCCCTGGCCTTGATTGCTGCTGTGTCCCTGCCTGCCATGGCCCAGGATGCGGCCAAGAAGAGCCTCAAGATTGGCGCCACTGCCGGCTCCAACTACGACCTGCTGCAAAAGGGCATCCTGCCGCAGCTGGAGAAAAAGGGCTACCAGATCAAGCTGATCGAGTTCAACGACTATGTGCAGCCCAACCTGGCGCTGTCCGATGGCTCGCTGGACGCGAACTTCTTCCAGCACCGCGCCTACTTTGACCAGTTCACCACCGACCGCAAGCTGGCGTTGACGGCCATCGTGCAAGGCCCGGTGGCGCCGATGGGCGTCTACAGCAAAAAGCACAAGACTCTGGCCGATATCCAAAGCGGTGCCAAGGTGGCCTTGCCCAATGACCCGAGCAACCTGGCGCGCGCCCTGCTGGTGCTGCAGCAAGCTGGCCTCGTCAAGGTGAAAGAGGGTGTGAACCCGGCCCGCATCTCCGAGCTGGACCTGGCGGCCAACCCGCACAAGCTCAAATTTGTGGCGCTCGAAGCAGCCCAGCTGCCGCGCGTGCTCGAAGACGCCGATTACGTGGTCGTCAACGGCAACTTTGCCGTCTCCTCGGGCCTGAAGCTGAGTGAAGCCGTGGTACTGGAGAACACGCCCGACCAGTACCTGAACGTGGTCGCCGTCAAGACCGGCAACGAGAAAAGCGCTTGGGCCCAGGACCTGGCTGCCGCCTACCGCTCGCCCGAGTTCAAGGCCGTGGTGGACAGCCAGTTCCCCGGCTACGCCAAGCCTGCTTTCCTGAAGTAAGGCGTTGCGCCGGGCAGGCCCGGCGCATTTACCGCGTGCGCGCTTGCACCTCGGCTTGCAGGTGCTGCAGCGCGCGCAGCTCCATCTGCTGCAGCTGCAGGCGCTGCGCCGCTGGCAACTCGCCCAGCATTGATGCGGCGCCCAAATCGCTCAGCACCGCGTCGCCAGTGTCCGGGTTCCACAAGATATTGTGGGCATACAGATCCCCATGCAACATGCCCCGGCCATGCAGATGTGCGACGGCGCTGCGCACCTGCGCGAGCAGGCGCTGCGCGGCAGGGCGTGCAAAGCGGGCGCAGTCGGCATAGACATCGCGCGTGCAGCTCGCCAGGCTGGGCGGGCCGGCCAAGGGCTGCAGGCCGGGGGGCAGCAGCGGCAGGACCATCGCCAACCTGGATGGGTCGATTTCAGCCGCTGCATCCGGCTGCAGCACCGCCAGCGGTGTCAGCAAATGCGGGTGCTCGCCAGCTGCCAGGCCTGCGGCCATTTCCGACTGGGGTGTGCCATCGCTCGTCTGGCCCGCCTTGAACACTTTCAGCGCCACATCGGCAGCACCATCCACAGGGCTGGCGCGGTAGATATGGCCGCTGGCCCCTTGCCCCAGCAGTTCATGCCGCTGCAGATCCTGGCTGCGCCAGGCGCGTAGGGCCTGCGCTTGCAGCGCCTGCTGCTCGCTGTGCTGGGTCATCGGGTTGCCGGCCATCGCCAGCCAGGCCAGCGCCGGCATGGCCAGCACCTCGGGCGGCAGGGTGGTAAAGCGGTTGCCGGCCAGGCGCAGCAGCTCCAGCCGGGGGCTGCGGGCGAGGCCGCGCGGCAAAGCCTGCAACTGGTTGCAGGCCAGCATCAGCTTTTGCAGGCGCGGGCGCTCGCCCAGGGTCTCAGGCAGCTCGGTAATCTGGTTGTCGGTCAGGATCAGCCAGCGCAGCTGCGCGGGCAGGCTATCGGCCGCCACGGTGCGGATCTGGCAGGCCTTGAAGCCCACCATCTCCAGCCGGGGCATGCGGCCCAGCACGCGGGGCAGCTCGGTGAACGGGTTGTTCGATGCGAACAGCACCCGCAACTGGCCAAAGCGTCTCAGGTCATCGGGCAGGCTGGCGAGCTGGTTGCCCGAGAGGTCGAGCACTTCGAGGGTGTCTGCGAGCGCAAAAAGTTCGCGTGGAAACTCGCGCAGGCCCGCCGACAGCTTGATTTGGCGGGCGCCGCGCAGCGCGCCGCTGTGCAGCTGCGCTTGGAAGGCTTGGAGGCTTTGCATGGCTGCACAGTGTAGGTGCTGGCAGCGCAGGCCCGCCCCAGATCTGGCTGGATCTGGGGTGCCATAGGGTCAGCTAGGGCCAGACGGGGCCGGATAGCGCCAGCAGCGGTTACTCGGCCCGCTCAATGCGGGTGATGGTCAGGCTGCCGCCTTCGTCCTGCACATGAAAGCGTACCTTGTCGCCCGGGTTGAATTGCGCCACCTGCGTGCTGTCCTTGAGGCCAAACACCATGGTCATGGCCGGCATGTCCAGGTTCTTGATGTCCTCATGGCGAATGGTCAGCTTGCTCGCGCGCTTGTCCACGCGGGTGATCTCGCCGGCAGTCATCACCGCCTCGGCCGTGGCGGCCGCTGCTGGCGCGGTGGCCGGTGCTGCGCTGCCATGGCTGGCGTGGTCGGCATGGTTCTGGGCCAGGGCTGGGGTCAGCAGGCTGCAAGCCAGGGTGAAGGCGGCGAGGGTAGAAGTGGTGGTGTTCATTCAGTGCTCCAAATGTCTATAAAAAAATCGTGGTGTGCTCAGTCGCGGTAGCTGCTGAAAACGCGGGTTGTCACCGCGCTGCCTGCTCCGGTTTTGCTGACAAGCAGCACATCAAACGGGTCCTTGCGGCCGCCGTAGGCGGGTCCGTCCATGCCGGGGCTGCCCACTGGCATGCCGACCACGACAATGCCCAGGGCCTTGGGCTTGTGCTGCAGCAGCTTGCGCACATCGGCGGGCGGCACATGGCCTTCCACCAGATAGCCGCCCACCACGGCGGTGTGGCAGGAGCCCAGGCGCAGCGGTAGCCCCAGCCTGGCGCGCACTGCCTGGTTGCCGCTGTCGTGCACGGTGGCGCTAAAACCGGCCTTTTCCATCCGCGCAATCCAGTCCTTGCAGCAGCCGCAGTTCGGGTCTTTCCAGACTTCCATGGGCGTGGCTGCCAGCGCCGGCTGGGCGGCGATGGCTGTCGCCAGGCCGGCGGCCATCATCTGCAGGGTCTGGCGGCGTTGGTAGGTGTGGGGCTTGGGCATCGCTGGTCTTGGGCTGTGGCGCGTCATCATTCGGTGACCGTGAAGGTGCCGGCCATCCCGGCCTGGTAGTGGCCGGGGATCAGGCAGGCAAAGTCAAAACTGCCGGCGCGGTTGAAGTGCCAGACCAGGTCCTCGCTTTTTTGCGGAGCGACATGCGCCATGTAGGGCTCGGCATGCTCCATGCCGGGGTACTTGAGCATCATCTGCGCGTGTTGCGCAAGCGAGGCCTTGGTGCCCAGCACCACCTCGTGCATGACCTGGCCCTGGTTGACGACACGCAGGCGCAGGGTTTCGCCCTTTTTCACCGTGAAGTGCGCGGGCGAGAAGCGCATGTCATCGCCCATGTTCAGCGCGATGCTGCGTGTGGCCTGCCGGGGATCGCCGGCGATGCCCCAGTCCTTTTGTTCCTTGGTGGCCGCCAGGGTGGCATGGGCGGTTGCTGGGGTGGCTGCATGGCTTTCGCTGCCATGGGCAAAGGCGCTGCTGGCGCTGGCCAGCAGCGCACAGGCCAGTATTTTTGGGATGGTGTTCATGGGATGACTCCGGGGTTCAATGGTTGGCATGGCCGCTGCCTGCGGCGGGCTTGTGCACGCTGGGCGCGCCGGGCGCCGTGCCGGGCAGGCTCTGGCGCGGCGCTTGCGCATCCAGCGGCGCCCCCGGCCACTCGTAGGCCACGGTGCCCTGGGGCTGGGCATACCAGCCGGGGTCGCGGTAGTCCTGCGCGGCCAGGCCCCGGCGCACCTTGAAGCTGGTGAACATGCCACCCATCTCGATATTGCCGAAGGGGCCCTTGCCGGTCATCATCGGGAAGGTGTTGTCGGGCAGCGGCATTTGCATCGCGCCCATGTCGCCCATGCCGCGCTCGCCCATCAGCATGTAGTCGGGCACGATCTTCTGGATCTGGCCGACCAGGCCTTTGTGGTCCACGCCAATCATCGTTGGCACATCGTGGCCCATGGCGCCCATGGTGTGGTGGCTTTTGTGGCAGTGAAAGGCCCAGTCGCCCGGTTCGTCGGCGATCAGCTCGATCTGGCGCATCTGACCCACGGCCACATCGGTGGTCACCTCGGGCCAGCGCGCGCTGCGCGGCACCGGGCCGCCGTCGGTGCCGGTCACCTCAAACTCATGGCCATGGATATGGATGGGGTGGTTGGTCATCGTGAGGTTGCCCACGCGGATGCGCACCCGCTCGCCCAGGCCTGCGACCAGCGGCGTGATCGCAGGGAAGGCCCGGCTGTTGAAGGTCCAGATGTTGAAGTCCGTCATCTCGGCCACCTTGGGCGTCATCGCGCCGGGCTCCACCGCATAGGCGCTGAGCAGAAAGGCGTAGTCACGCGCCACCTCGGCAATCTGCGGGTGGCGGCCCTTGGGGTGGGTGATCCACAGGCCCATCATGCCCATCGCCATCTGCACCATCTCGTCCGAATGCGGGTGGTACATGAAGGTGCCAGGCCGGCGCGCCTCGAACTCGTAGACAAAGGTCTTGCCCGGTGGGATGTGGGGCTGGTTGAGTCCGCCCACGCCATCCATGCCATTGGGCAGGCGCTGGCCATGCCAGTGCACCGTTGTGGCTTCGGGCAGGCGGTTGGTGACAAAGATGCGCACCCGGTCGCCTTCGACCACTTCGATGGTGGGACCGGGCGATTGGCCGTTGTAACCCCACATATTGACAAAAAAGCCCGGTGCCACCTCGCGCACTACGGCCTCGGCCACCAGGTGGAACTCCTTGACGCCAGCGTTCATGCGCCAGGGCAGGGTCCAGCCATTGAGGGTGACCACCGGCTGGTAGGGCCGGCCATTGGGCGGCGCCAGTGGCGGGGCAGTATCGGCGCTGGTCTGGATGACGGGCTCGGGCAGGGCGGCCATGGCCACTGGGCTGACGGCGGCAGCGGCCAAGGCCGAGGCGGCGCCGGAGAAAAATTGACGGCGTTGCATATCAGTGGCCCTGTGGTTGGGTTGCGGGGGCGGCAGGCACGGCGCTGTTGCTGGCTGCGCGCGCGCTGGCGGCTGCGGGTTGCGGCGATGTGCCGCTCAGCGCCAGTTGCAGATCGGTCTCGGCGAGCCAGAAGTCGCGCTGCGCCTCGGTCGCCGTGAGCACCGCCTGGGTGGTGCTGCGGGCGTGGGCCAGCAGCTGCCAGATGCTGAGCAACATGCCGTTGTAGCGGTAGATAGTCTCTTGCTGCACCAGTTGCGCGAGTGGCAGCACTTCGGTCTGCTGCTGGTGGGCCAGGTCCCAGGCGGTGCGGTAAGCGCGCCAGCTGCTGCGGGCCTCGCTGCGCGCACGGATGGCGCTCTCGCGCAGCTGCGCCGCATTGGCTTGCACCTGGTGGCGCGCCATGGCGCTGGCGGCCGACCCCCAGTCGAACAGCGGCAAGGGCACATCCAGCTCCCAGCCCCGGGTGCGATCCTGGTGGCCGCTATCGCGCTCGGTGCTGGTGTTGCGGCTGTAGCTGGCGCCGATGTCGCCAAACACGGCGCCCAAGGCGGCCCAGCCTTGGCGATCGGTGCTCACTTCCAGATTGCGGCGCAGTGCGCCCAGGTCCAGGCGTTCGCGCAGCGCGGTGGCCTCGGCATCGTCGCCGCTGCGCAAATCGCTGGCGCTTTTGGGCAACTGCGGCAGGGCCTGGGGCAACACAAAATCGAGCTGCGGGCCCCACAGGCCCATGCGCTGGGCCAATTGCGCGCGCGCCTGTTGCGCTGCCAACTCGGCCCGCAGCAGCTGCGCGGCCGCTTGCTGCTGCTGGGCCAGCTCACGCGCCTGGTCGAGTTTGCTGAAATTGCCCACGGCCGCCATGCGCCGGGCCAGCTCGCCGCCCAGTGCAGCAGCATCATGCATGCGGGTGTGGGCGGCCAGCGCTTGCTCGGCGGCCACGGCATTCAACCAGGCGCGGCGTGTGTCTGCGGCCAGCAGCAAGGTTTGCTGCGCCGCCTCCAACGTGGCCTGCTCCAACTGCCAGCCTTGCCAGCGGCTGCGCCAGGGCAGGGTGAGCAGATCGACCAGGCCAAAGCCCAGCTTGCGCTCGATCTCGCGCTCACGGCCGTTGCGAAACCAGCCCAAGGTCAGGCTCGGGTTGGGCAGGGTGATGGCCTGCACCCGCTGGGCATCGGCAATGCCCAACTGCGCCAGCAGGAGCTGTAGGCCCGGGTTGTTCAACAGTGCAATGCGCACGGCCGTATCGGCATCCAGCGGCTGCTGCAGCCAGGCATCAATGTGCGTCTGTGCCGACTGCTGGCTCTGTGCATCGGCTGCGGGCAGCTGGGCCTGGGCGGGCAGACGGCCCTCCATTTGTTTTGCCACATCGCTGCGAAGGCCATCTGGCGAGACGCTGGCGCAGCCGGCCAGCAGCAATGCAGTGGCGAGGGACGAGAGGCGAAGGCTCAGGCGCTTCATCGCTGGCCCCCCTGCGCGCGGGGCTGGCCGTGCGCGCTGTGGTCGCCATGCGCTTCATGGCTGTGGGCATCCACCCGGCTGGCCGGCATGGCCTGGGCGCCGCCGGGGCCCGCCTGGGCCTTTTCCCAGGCGATGACGTCGGCATGGCCACGGCCAAAAGCAGCCACCGCTGCATTGGCCTGGCGCCAATCGCCGGGCTCGTCGACAATGCGGCCGCTCTTGGCCAGGGGCCGGTGCTGGAGCGCCGATGTGGGCGCGTGGGGGTCGGTGGCGAGCGGGGCCGCCGTTTGGGCAGATAGCCAGCTGGTAACAGCCAGGCCGCCGGCGCCGGCAAGCCAGCGCAAGACATGCGCAGTGCGCATAGGACTCTCCTGAAAGCGTGGTCAAAAGACGCCTGCACGGCAGCTGCCATGCGGACGCACCTCGGGTGTCAGCGATCAGGAAATGGGTGGTTTGGAGGCTTGGGCGAGCAGGGCGCTGGCAAACAGCGCGCTGCCGCTGGCGCGGGCCAGCGAAGGGGCGGCGAGGGCTGCAAAACCCGCGCCGTTGAACAGATCCACAGCGGAGTGGCAGATGCCGCAGGCCGAGCAGCTGGCGCCATGCTGGGCCGGGTCGTGCTGGCTGTGGTCGCTTGGGTTGCTTGGGTCGCTGTGGTGGGCGACTGGGCTGCCGCTGCCGCCGTGGCTGCTGGCCGCCATCACATGGTCTGTGGCCATGTCGGCATGGTCCGCCATGCTGCTGGCGTGGTGTGCGGCCATGGCGGCAGGCATCACCGGTGCCACCATGCCCATCGCCATGGCGTCGCCCATGAGGCCGCGCAGGGCCAGCATCAGCATCAGCAACAGGGACAGACAGGCACGCATGGAGGGTTGAGACAGGGCAGGGGGCAGAAAGTTCCGCAGCGGCTGAGTGTAGCGCAGCTGGACGGCCCGCTGAGGCAAAGCTAGTACTGCGATTCCACCTGCCAGTTCACCGCGATCTCGGCCACGCTGGCGCTGGCAGGCAGCTCCAGCACTGTGCGCACCAGGGTGGCGATATCGGCCGGTTGGCTGATCTGGGCGCGCAGCGCAGGCTGCACGCCACCGGCCATGTCGGTGTCGACAAAACCCGGGCAGATGGCGGTGCAGCGGATGCGGTCGGCCCCGCCGCAGTGGCGTATGCCATGGGCCAGCGCGAGGGCCGCATGCTTGCTGATGGCGTAGAGCGAGCCCTCGGGCGCCCGCACCCGCTTGCCGGCCAGCGACGCCATGACCACCACCTTGCCATTGGGTGACTGCTGCAAATAAGGCCAGACTTGGCGCGTCAGCCGCATCGGTGACTTCACATTGATGGCCATCAGCCGGTCAAACTCGCCATCGCTGGCGGTCAAGACACTGTCGGTGCTGAGCACGCCGGCATTGTGGACGATGGAATCGATGCGCCCAAAATGTGCGGCGGCCTCGGCGATCCAGCGGGTTTCGCTGCCCGCGTCGAGCGCATCAAAGTGGCTGCGCTGCAGCTGTGCAGCGCCATGGCGTGCCAGTTGCGGTACCGCTTGGCGCGTGCCTATGCTGACGCGCCAGCCATGGGCCAGCAGCTCTTGCGCAATGGCCAGGCCCAGGCCGCGCCCGGCGCCGCTGACCAGGGCCACGGGCTGCGATGAGGCAGATGTGCTTGCACTGGGCATGGGCCGCACCCTCAGGCCCGGGCCCGCAAGGCCTCATCGAGCGCGCCGGCCAGCAGATCGGCGTGTTCGGTCTCAAAGGGCAGCGGCGGGCGGATCTTGAGCGTATCGCCCAGCGGGCCACTGGTGCTGATCAGCACGCCGGCCTGGCGCAGGTGGTTGACAACGGCGCTGGCCAGGCTGCCGCTCTCCAACTGCACGCCCCAGTACAGGCCTTCGCCCCGGATCTGGGTGATGGCACTGTGCTGCGCCGTCAGCGACTGCAGCGCCTGCTGCAGATGGCCGCCGACGCGGAGCACATGGGCGGGGGCATCGATGCGCTCCAACTCATCGAGCACCGCCATGGCTACTGCGGCTGATACCGTGTTGCCGCCAAAGGTGTTGAAGTAGCGGCAGCGCTTGCCAAATACCTCCATCAGCGGCGTCTTGAGCACCAGGGCCGCAATCGGGTGGCCATTGCCCATCGGTTTGCCCATGGTGACCATATCGGGCACCACCGATTCGCGGCCAAAGGCCCACCAGCGGCCGGTGCGGCAAAAACCGCCTTGTACCTCGTCGGCAATGAACAGGCCCCCGCGCCTGCGCACCGCCTGGGCTGCGGCTTCCAAAATTGGCGCGGCATCCATATGCACGCCGTCGCTGGCAAATACGGTATCGAGCAGCAGGGCGCTGACCGGCGAGCCACGCGCCTCCAGCGCGGAGGCGGCCTCATCGACCCGCTGGTCAAAGGCGGCTGCGGCGGCCTGGGCATCCACGCCCTGGAAGGCGGGCGGATCAATGACTTCGACATGGTCTGCTGGCGGGCACAGCGAGGGCGAGCATTGGGCCAACGCCATGGTCACACCATGGTAGGCATGGCGGGTGATGATCAGGCCCCGGCGGCCGGTAAATTCTTGCGCCACGCGCAAGGCCAGGTCATTGGCCTCGCTGCCGGTGCAGGTGAACACGCTGGTGTCCAGCTCTACGGGAAAAAGCGCGCGCAGCCGCTCGGCCAGCTGCACCACGTTGTCATGCAGGTAGCGGGTGTGCGTGTTGAGCAACTGGCTTTGCGCGATGAGCGCCGCGTTCACCGCCGCGTTGGCATGCCCCACCACCGGCACGTTGTTGTAGGCATCGAGGTAGCGGCGGCCATCGGCATCGAACAGCCAGACGCCTTCGCCGCGCACCGGGTGCAGGGGCTCATCGTAGAACAGGCGGTAAGAGGGGCCCAGCGCACTTTGGCGGCGCGCAAGCAGGCGCTGGTCGTCGGCAGAGAGGGTTGGCATCAGGTGGTGCTCCGGGTGAGGTCAGGCGGCGGTGGGATGGGTGTCGGCACGGTGGTCGGCCTGCGCGCCATGGGTTTGCAGCCAGTCGCCAATCATGCGGCGGAACAAGGCCGTGGCCGTGGCCTGGCTGCGCAGGATATAGACGCGGTTGTCGGGGTAGAGGCGGGCGCGCCAGGCGGTAATCACCATGCGCTGCGTGAGCCGTGCGAGGATCAGATCAGGCAGCAAGGCATGCTCGGCAGCCGTCAGCGGCAGCAGGCTTTCGTAGCCCGCCAGCATCGCGGCCAGCGCGGCATCGGGCGCGTCGGTCAGCGGCATTTGGTAAGAGGCGGAAATGGCCAGATCGGCCACGCGCGGGGCCAGCAGCATGTCGCCAAAATCCAGCACGCCGGCAATGCCCAGGCCGTTGTCGCTCGCCAGCAGGTTGCTGGGCGAGAGGTCGTTGTGGATGGTCTGCGTGGGCAGCTGCGGACCCAGCTGTACCAGCCGCTGTTCAAACACGGCCCAGAATGCTGCAATCTGCGCGCGCAGTTGCGCATCGTCCACCACCTCCAGCCAGGGTCGCAGCAGTGGTGCGCGGCGTGCATCCCATAAAAAGGGGCGCTCGGTGGCCGGGTGGGCAAAGTCTGCCAAGGCACCATGCAACTGGGCAATCGCCAGGCCCCAGGCCTGCCAGGCGGCGCCACTGCGCTGCAGATCACTGCCCGCCTTGCCATCGAGAAAGCTGTAGCAGCGCACCCGCAAATGCTCGCCCGCCGGGCTGCGCCAGTCCAGCCAATCGGGGCTGGTAACGTGGCTGGTAACGGATCTGGTGAGGGGGCTGGTGTGGACGCGGGCGCTGGCTTGGGTAGCGGTGGGCAGTCGCAGCGGATGGTGCAGTGGCACCGGCACGGCGCAGCGGCCTGCCAGGTGCTTGAGCACCGCTATCTGCATCTCTGTTTCTGCCAAGGATTCGGCCGCGCTGATGAACTTGAGGGTCACGGCGCTGCCGTCGGCTGTGCGAACCAGAAAGTTGCGGTCCCGCTCTCCGGACAGGGGTTGCGCATTGCCTTGGATGCCATAGGCCTCCCAGGCCAGTGCCTGCGCTTGTTCTGTGGTGACCTGGGGCACGGCCGTCAAAAAGGCCTGGCTGGCTTGGGCCAAGGCATCCGGCTCGTTCGTTTCGGCAAGGGCTATAGAGGCTAAAGGGGAGCTGTTCATGGGATGCGGCGGCCAGTGGTGCAAGGGCGCGCTGCTTGGTCAGACCGGCGCAAAGGGCGATCAGTCCAGTCAAAGCAGTGCATACCTCTATTTGATGTTTGATGCATCATAAATTGGATAAGAAGATTTAAACAGCAACTTCGCTCAATGGCATCGGGATAAACCTGCATGCGCCAATGAAGGCTTATGATGCATCTTGCTGCATAAACGGTGGGTGGTCAGCACCGCCTTGGCAGACCGAAATCACAACAAGCATCGCGAGGAGCAATGGCAGATGGCAGACCGATTCGAGAGCGTCAACACCGAGAGCAAGGGCGATCAGATCTATGCCCAGCTGGCGCAGGCGCTGGTCAAAGGGCAGTTGCTACCGGGTGAGCGTCTCAAGATCCGCGAGCTGGCCGCGCAGATGGGCACCAGCGTGACGCCTGTGCGCGATGCCATCCTGCGCCTGGTGCAGCACGGCGTGCTGGTGATGCTCAGCCCCCGCGATATACGGGTGCGGCGCCTGACCTTGGACGAGTACCTGGAGATCCGCAATATCCGTGTGGAGCTCGAAGGCATGGCCGCCAGCCAGGCCGCCGTGCGCGCCACGCCTGACGAAGTGCAGCGCCTGGCCGAGCAGGTGCAGCACAACGAGGACGCGGTGCGGCGCGGTGATATTGCCCAGGCGATTGCGCTGAACCAGGATTTTCACTTTGCGCTGTGCCAGCTGGCCCGCATGCCGCTGCTGTCCGATATCTTGTACGGCCTGTGGCTGAAGATGGGCCCGCTGATCGCCCAGAGCTACAGCGAAGGGGGCCGCAGCATGATCGACCACCACTACCCCGTTGTCGAAGCCCTGCGCCGCAACGACCCGCATGCCGCGCGCGTGGCGATCCAGACCGATTTGCTGTCGGGGGGACAGTCGATTTATGAGCGGTTTGGGCGGGTGGCCGAGGAGATAGACACGCAGTAACGCTGAGCTGGGCAAGTGTTGATGGCCCCGGTGCCTCTGAACTTGCTTATGGCGACGGCAACAGCGGCGCTGCAAACGCCCGCGCGACCTCGCGGTTGCGCAGCGCCAGCGCCCGCATGGCCGCAGAGGTCGGTGCTGCCAGCTGGGCATCGCTGGCCGCTTCCCAGAAGGCATCGGCCGCACGTGCGGCCAGGCTCCACACCTTGGGGATGGCGCCAATGGTGCTGACCTTGGGCTCGATCGGTACCAGCTCGGGGTCCAGCCCGCCGCCGATGGAGGCGTAGCGCATCGGCAGGATGTCGTAGGCCGGGGCAATGCCCAGGTACTCGCCATCGTCGCCAATCAGCAGCGAAATGTTCTCGAAATGCCGGTCGGTATTGCCAATGAGCTCGCTGAACGCGGCCATCACGGCCACATGCTCGGCATGCTGGGGGCTGAAGTAGTCTGCGTTCACGCAGCGTGCGGCGAACTCGGGCCAGGTATCGCGCGCACCAAAGAACTCGTCATCGACGGCGCCGGCCGAGAGCATGCCCAGTCGCCCTTGCTTGCCAACGCGGTCAAAGCGCTGCACTTCCAAAAACACAAACTCGCCGCGCGCCAGCAGCTGGGTCTTGGCGGTGGGCACACCCACGTTGGCGAGTGATGCCAGCGCCAGGTGCTCAAGCGGCAGAAGCTCTGCCATGCGGCTGCCGCTGCGCGCGAACTTGACGATCACCGATCCCGTGTCTTCGGCCACCCAAAGAAACTTGGGCTGTTCGCCACCGGCGCTTGAGCCATAGGATTCGTTCTTGAGCTGCTGCGCCAGCGCGACATACACGTCGAGCTTGTCTTGCGTTTGTGGACGGGGCTGGCGCAGCAAATCCATTTCCCGCTGCAAGGGGATATCGCCAAAGATCAGGTTGCCCGGCAGATTCATGCCTTGGGTGAACAGAAACGCAATGCGGTGGTCGTCGCTCCAGTCGCGCAAGCTGGCGGGGAAGGGCTGGTGCAGGGCTGCCGTTTGCGCGAGCTGCCGGCCCAGAAACCCCGATGGCGCAGCGAACAGCATATAGGGGGGCAGGCCTTCGTAGAGGCGAATGGCGCTCGCATCCCCGCGCTCGAGCGTGCCGCCACCCACGAGAAATTCAAGATCCGCATAGGGAACGATGTGGCCGCTGGAGAGAAAGCGGTATACGCGCTGGCGCGGCTTGAGCCCCAGTGGCAGCTTGCGCAGCAACGCGTACTGCGGTGTGCGCTGGCCCGGCTCACGGAACATGGTGACGCGGGTCGATAGTTCGCGAATAGCTCGGGACAGCGTTGGCTGGCTGATGCCCAGCGCCTCTACCAGCTGCTGGCCAGAGCGCGGGCCGCTGGCCAGTGCGCGCTCGATAGCCTGGTGCAGATCGTTGGAAGGCTGGGGTGAAGGGCTCGGCATGGCAGGAGGTCTGAATAATTCAAGAATTCTATATGAATTATGAATTCATTGCTCGCCACGGCACTTGCCTGGGACTACCCCGGCGCTTGCGCCTGCCTCAGCGTATGCACCAGCAGGCGGTACAAGCTGTCTACCGCCTTGGAGCGCCGTGATTCCTTGCTGCGGTAGACGGCGACCTCCATCGGTGCCAAGGGGCCCAGCCCATGCTTGCTGCCCAGCACCTGCAGATGGGGCGGCGCGCTGCACTGGGTCAGTGCCGCAACGGCCAGGCCACTCTCCACCGCGGCAATCTGCCCGGCCAGGCTGGAGCTGTTGTAGACCACGCGGTGCTGGCGCCCTTGCAGGGCCAGCGAATGCAGGGCACCGCGCCTGGCCAGGCTGGCTTCTTCGTACACCGCGATGGGCAGCGGGTCCCGCCGCCACAGTGCAAAGTGCTCGGAGCCAACCCAGACCATGGGCTCATGAAAGAGCAGGGTACCCCTACGGGCGTGGTCGCGCGACACCAAGGCCAGATCCAGATCGCCGGCCGCCACACGGGGAATCAGCGCGGTCGATTGCTCGCAGCTGAGCACGATCTCCACGCCGCTGTGGCGGGGGGCAAAGCGCCTGAGCACGGGCGTGAGGTACCTGGCTGCATAGTCATCGGGCACCCCCAGGCGCACGCTGCCTTTGAGCGCCTCTCCCTGCAGCGCAAACTGTGCCTCGCTGTGCAGATCCAGAATGCGCCGCGCATAGCCCAGCAGCCTCTGGCCTTCTGCGGTGAGTTGCTGGCTGCGGCTGTCGCGTTCGAGCAGGCAGTGGCCGACAGCGGCCTCCAGTTTTTTGAGCTGCATGCTGACCGCAGACTGGGAGCGGTGCACCTCGCCGGCAGCGCCCGAGAGGGATCCGGTATCGACCACGGCGACAAAGCACTTGAGCCAATCCATCTGTAGGTCTTGCGAGCTTGCTGGCATGGGGTTTCGATAAACGAATAGCTGATGCATGAATTATGCGCTTTTCGATAAGTAGTCTGCGCAGCACACTGGCGGCCATGAGCCCACATCCCCACCCTGCGCGCATGACCGCTGCAAACATGGACCGATCCGCACCCACTGTATCTGTTACGCAGGGCAAGGCCCTGGGCGGCGTGCTGCCCTTTGTGCTGGGCAGTGCGCTCTTGGGCAGCATCGGCATTTTTGTACACATGGCCGAGGCCGGGGCTCTGACGGCGACCTGGTTCCGCTGTGCCTTCGGGCTTCTGGGGCTGACGGCCTGGTTGCTGTGGCGCCGGCAGCTGCATGTTCTGCGGCTGGCACCCAGCACGGCGGGCTGGGTGCTGCTGGCCAGCGCCTTGATGGTGCTGGGCTGGGTGCTGTTCTTCGCGGCGATGGAGCGCATCTCCGCCGGGGTAGCGGTGGTGCTGTTCCATATGCAGCCGATGTGGGTGTTGGTGCTTGGCGCGCTGTGCCTGGGCGAGCGGCCGGGCAGGCACAGGGTGGCCGCAGTCGCGCTGGCTATGCTCGGGCTGGTGCTGGCCACCGGCGTTTTGCAGCAGGCCGCATCGCAGCAGGGCGCCCAGCCGCAGTACTGGTGGGGCGTGGGCATGTGCTTGCTGGGCGCATTGTTGACTGCTGCGGTCACCGTCATCGCGCGGCGCCTGCGTGCCATGCCGGCCGGTGTGCTGGCCTGGTGGCAATGCGCTGTTGGCAGCGCCGTGCTGTGGCTGGCGCCCGCCACGCAAGGCTGGCCGGCCTGGGGTGCCGCTTGGGGCTGGTTGGCTGCCCTGGGGCTGGTGCATACCGCCGCCGCCTATGCCTTGATCTACATCGGCATGGCCCGGCTACCGACGGGGCGCATTGCAGTGCTGCAGTTTGTCTACCCGGCGATCGCGATCGTGGTGGACTGGCAGTATTTTGGCCACAGGTTGGGGGCGCTGCAGATAGCTGGTGTGATGGTGATGGGGCTGGCCATTGGGTATGCCGAGCGCCGGGCCTCTGGCAAAACAAGCCCATCTTGAGGCGTGGATCACTAGTGGCGTTTGTTCTTCCAGGCCAGGAGGGCGAGGCCCAGCCAGGTCAAGACCAAAGGGATAGAAGCCCAGACCAGGGGATGCGACTTGCTGAAAATCGCATACAACGCTGCACCCAGCAGCGCGCTCAGCAACACATGGAGTTGCGGCCGGTTGCGTGCCAATTTGGCCACGACATAGCCCGAGAGCACGGGCGTGAACAACAGGAACAGCGCGAGGAGAAAAAGCGGGGCGAATCCATAGAGGGCGGTATCGGGCAACAACGCGGCCAGTAGCGCAAATGTGATGTTTTGCAGCAGCAGCGTGACTGCGCCATAACTCACGGCGAATGCAATCAGAATCGCTTTCAGGTCAATATTGAAGAGCATCTCGCTACCGTAGTGGTGTTTTAGGTGGGCCTTGCCTTTGTTCCATGCCATCGAGGGCTGAGACTTGAAGCGCATCGACAGCATTCTGGCGTCTCCTCGGGCTTGTCTGGAGCGCTGAGTTGCTTGCCCACTACGGTGTGCGATAAATTTCTTGTCAAGAGCGTGGCGAGCGCCACATCGAGGATGCAAGGCAGCCGAAGCCTGTCCCCTTGTGAGGAGGGGCAGCCGCCGCTCTGCCCACTGCCTCCTGTCCTGACCTTACTGGCGTTTGCGGCGGCCCAGACCTGCCAAGCCGGGCGATGGCCAGCGTCCCGCTCAGTGCCAGAACACTCCACTGGCCAAGGGTGGGTACCGCAGTAGGGCTGGCTACCGGAGGCGAGACAAAGCTCAGCTTGACTTGACCGGCACCACCATCAAAGCCGATGCCCACCCGGCTGCCGCCGCCGCCACCGCCTGGCGCGCCGCCGGCCGCTTCTTCATTCCCGCCCTTGCCACCATCTGCCACGGCGATGCCGCCGACCAAGCCGACACCGGGCAGACCATTGGCCGCCGAGCCTGCAG
Organism: Comamonas sp. JNW; assembly: GCF_003105075.1. Classification (NCBI taxonomy): domain Bacteria; kingdom Pseudomonadati; phylum Pseudomonadota; class Betaproteobacteria; order Burkholderiales; family Comamonadaceae; genus Comamonas; species Comamonas sp. JNW. The sequence goes on along the minus strand of NZ_QETI01000012.1, from coordinate 129,362 downwards.
AGCCGCCGCCGCCCCCGCCTTCCACCGTGGGTGTGGGCGCGCCAGCCGCGCCTGCGCCGCCTGAGAAACCGGTCAATCCAGAACCACTGCAAGCTGCTCCGCCTGCGCCACCGGTTGAGCCTGTAGCGCCATCGCCCCCTGCGACGGTGATGGAGCCGCCCGTCCAGCTCACCGTCGATGCGGTACCCGCTGTGCCATCGAGGCCGCCACCAGTGCCACCCGTTCCAGTGCTGATCGTCAGCTCTGTGCAGCGGCCAAACTGAAGCTGCCCTTGCAGTAGGCGCTACCGCCCCCGCCGCCGCCGCCATCGATGCCGATATCGCCGCCTCCCGATCCACCCCCGCCGCCCCAGACTTCGATTACGACCGAGCTTGAACCAGCCGGTACGCTGCAATTGGCCGTATTGACGCCGCTGACGCAATCAGCCGACCAAGCGGGCGTTGCTACAAGCCCTCCCATCAGCAGACAAGTGGCGTAGGCCATATTTTTGGATAGCAAGCTCACACACTTTCTCAAAAAATAAATGCGGAAACGCCACTTATATTGCAAAGCAAAGAGAATAAAAGCATAAAAATGCATATTTTTTGCATTGCTGCTGTAACCAGCATCTCAGTTTGGATAATTCCACTCAAATGGCTATCCTGAATTTAATTAAATGAAGCGCATCGGGGATAAAACGGTTTCCAGCGCGTAAGTGATTTTTTATGATGAATCTCCTGTGTCGTGGTAGATGCGGTTGATGTGGTATTTGATGCGGGTCAATAATTGCCAATAATGCAGCGATGGCTATAAAGTCAGCGGGGTGGCATTGCAGCGGGTGCAGCTGTATTTTTCTCAAGGATGGCGAGCGGATTGCACAAGCCCGCGTTCAGACCATGGCCAGGTGCATCGAATGCCTGGTTATGTGAGAGCTGGGCGCAGATGCGAGTCCATGGACGATTTCGTGAGATCACATAGCAGCGTTTTATGCAGTTAGCGCTCTTGGGTCCAACGCCAAACTGGGCATTTTCAACGGTGATTACCGCCTTCCAGTCAGCCGTCTTTTGTCGGGCATGGAGCGGCGAGAAATCCAAGTGAGACAAGCCGAAAAGAAATCTCCTCCGTCCAGACCATGGCGGGCTCGGACTGTTGGGCTGCCTGCGTCCGGCAGAGATTTTGGGGTTGCGCGGTTTAAGGTCATTAAAAGGAGTACCGTGGGGTGAGGCAATCCTTCCTGATGTACCCGCACGAGACCGGAGGTCCGCATGTTCCCATGCTCAGCCTGCCTGCCAGCATCGGCGCTTGCCTTTTTACAGGAGTAGGGATGGAGACGTTTTACGACATCTATCTGGGCCGACTGGGCGCCAGAAACACGCGGCGGGTGGCCAAGAATCAGACCACGGCACAGGTTGATATCTGGAAATCCAAAGGCTATCGCCTGCAGGCCGAGCGGCGTGTGGCAGAGCGCTTGCACGAAATCTATTTCATCTCAGCATGAAGACAGGGGCGATGAGATGCCCGCGAGGCGTACTCTCTACCCCCGCACTGAACAGGATCAACGGGTCATGAAACTCAACCTAAAGGCCAAGCCCTCCAAGATGACGGATATCCAGAAATCACGGCTGGAGACGGAGCGCATTTCCTACTCGGAAGATGCGCCTCCTGCCCGCCAGACCTGGAAGGAGCGGGCGGCCTATGACGGCGACGAGCTGTCCTACCGGGGCCAGGTCAAAAAGACCTTGATTACCCTCAAAAGCCATGGATGAATCGGCTGCGCTGCCGATGGGGCTGGTGGAGTGAACGGCCAACTATATGGACCCGGCGGTACCCACCAGTCTCTGCAAAACTCTTGCTCCGTAAGCTGGCAGCGGATGGGGATGGGGCCAAAGGCGTCGTTTGAGAGCGAGCCTGAATTATTGCCAGCGAAGACAGTGCGGCGGATCGGACGAATCTGGATTCAACCCCAAGCAGGCATCTATGTGGATCGTTCTCCGCCCCGCAGATCCTGCCAGCGAAAGCCCAGTACCGCCGCCACAATCAAGCCCATGCCCCACCATTGGAGCGTGCTGGGGTGGGCACCAAACCAAAGCAAGTCCACGGCCAGGGCCACTGCCGGGTAGATAAAGCTCAGCATCGCAATGGCGGCTGGGCCCAGGCGCTGAAAGGCGCCATACATCAGTCCGTACATCAGCGCGGTGTGCAGCAGGCCCAAGACCAGCACGCAGACAAGCGTCTTGACCGATGGCAGGTGGGCGCTGGGCCCCACCATCTGCACCAGCTGCGGTGCAGACCACACCGCCAGCGCAGCGCCCCCCACCAGCATCTGCACCATCGCAATTTGCGCCGGTGCAATGCCCTGGACGCGCCGCGTGCTGACCACCGTCACGGTGTAGAGGGCGGCGGCCAGCAGCGCCAGCACAATGCCCCAGACCGGCGCGCTCGCCTGCGCGGCGATGGTGGCAGCGGCCTCGCTGCCCAGCCCACTGCTCAGCACCACGCCCGCCAGTGCCAGCAGCATCCACAGCAGCTTGCGCCCGCCCATGGCCTCGCCCCCTAAGGCGGCGGCCAGCACCAGCATAAAAGGCTGCACATGGTAGACCACCGTGGCAATGGCGATGCCCACATAGGCATAGGCGTGGAACAGCATCACCCAGTTGGCCACCAAAGCCAGGCCGCCGATCAGCATCGCCGTCCAGGCCCGCCGGTCCGGTCGCACCCAGGCCCGCTGCCACCATAGCCACAGCCCCAGGCCCAGTGCACCGAGCAAACAGCGCAGCAGCACCACGCGCTCCACCGGCAAACCGCTCTCGATGACGGCCAGGCCAATCGTCCCCGACAAGACCATCGCGGCGACCATGCGCCAGGTGCCGCCGGTGCTGTGGCTGTTGGTGGGGTTCGCTGCCGCTTGGGGCATGGCTGCTGCGCTGGAGGCGTTCATGGCGGTATCTCGATGGATTCAATGGCTCCGATGGTCATGCATACGCAATCATTAAACAATATGGCTTTGATTCAATTTATTATTGTCTTCAAATCAACACTGAGATGCCATGACCCCCGATACCCTCCCGCTTGCCGATATGCAGGTCTTTGTACAGGTTGTCGCCCAGCACAGCTTTGCGGGCGCGGCGCGGCAGTTGCGCCTTACCACCGGCGCTGTCAGCCGCAGCATTGGCCGGCTGGAGTCGGCACTGGGCGTCAAGCTGCTGCACCGCACGACGCGGTCCCTGTCGCTGACCGAGGTGGGGGCGGCCGTGCATGCCGATTGCCTGCTGATGCTGCACAGCGCCGAGCAGGCGGTATCACGCGCGACGGCCCACCGCCAGCAGCCGCAGGGCATCTTGCGCATCAACGCCCCCTTGGTGTTTGGCGATTGGTGGCTGGCACCGCTGCTGCCCGGCTTTTGCGCGCGCTTTCCCGAGGTGCAGGTGCAACTGAGCATGAGCGACACCATGGCCGACCTGACCGCCGAAGGGCTGGATCTGGCGATCCGCATCACTGCAGCCGATGCGCTACCGCCCGCCATGGTGGCCCGGCCGCTGCAGCGCGTGGGCTATGTCCTGGTGGCGCATCCCGCTTATCTGCAATCCCGGCAGGCGATCAACCAACCACAGGATCTGCTCGCCCACCCCTGCATGAGCCTGGGCTACGGCCCCTTCCAAAACCTGGTGGAGCTGGTGCCAGCCGATGCGCCCAATACTGTTGCCACCAAGCTGCGGCTGAACACCCCCATCACCATTGCCAGCAGCCAGGGCTTGCTCAATGCGCTGCAGCATGGCGCTGCCTCTGGCATCGCGCTGATGGCCGACTTTGTCGCGCGCAGCCATCTTGCCAACGGCAGCCTGGTGCAGGTGCTGCCCGGCTGGCAGCTGGCGGGCAGCTACGCCCCGCGCATGGCCTACGCCTTGCATGCCCCCGGGCCGCACATACCGCCCAAACTGCGTGCGATGCTGGACTATTTGCAGCGCAGGGCTGCGTCCGCCTACGTATCCGCATAAGCAAAGCACAGCGCATCGGCATGGGCATGGGCATGGGCATGGGCATGGGCATGGGCATGGGCAGGCGAGGGCGATCGGGGCAAGGTCGCGCAGCGCATCAGCGATCAAGCGCGCCGTTTGCCTGCCCCGCCGGGCTGCGTTTTCGTGTCCGCAGCCGCAAACATCCGCTCGCAAAGATAGTCCACCAGCGCCCTGACCTTGGGCGATGCATGCCGGCCCGCAGGCCACAGAATGTGGAACACCCCCGTGCGCTCGGCCAGCCCGGGCATGACCTGCACCAGCCTGCCATCGGCCAGCGCGTCGCCGATGGCAAAGTCCGGAAGGCAGGCGATGCCGCGCCCCTGCAACGCAAAGCAGGCGCGGGTTTCGATATTGTTGCAGACCATGGACACCGGCAGGTTGACGGGCTCGCCATCGTCCGCGGCGGGAAGCGGCCAGGCCTCCAGCTTGCCGCTGTACGGCCAGCGGAAATGCATGCAGCGGTGAGAGGCCAGGTCTTGCACCTTCTGGGGGGTGCCGTGGGCGGCCAGGTAGCCTGGCGACGCCACCAGCAGCATCTTGAAATGGCCCAGCTTGCGGGCCACCAGGCGCGAATCGGCAGGCTCGCCCGTGCGCACCACGGCATCAAAGCCTTCTTCCACCACATCCACCAAGCGGTCAGAAAAATCCAGGTCCAGCTGGATATCGGGGTAGTCGCGCATGAAATCGGCCAACACCGGCAGCACCAAGGTGCTCACCAAGGGCAGGCTCACGCGCAGCCGCCCCCGGGGCGCCGATGAGGCCTGCGACAGCTCCGTTTGCGCCGCCTCGATCTCCGCCAGGATGCGCCTGCTGCGCTCGAGCAGCAGCAGGCCTTCGGCCGTAGGCGTAATGCTGCGCGTGCTGCGGTGGAAAAGGCGCACGCCCAGCTTGTCTTCCAGCCGCGCCACACTCTTGCCCACGGCCGAGGCAGAAATACCCAGCAGCCGGCCCGCTGCCGTAAAGCTGCGCGTCTCTGCCACCTGCACAAACACCGTAAATGCGTTGAGGCTATCCATGTGTTCTCACCTGCGTTTCTGGCCCGTATAGCCTGGGTTCATTGCGGACATAAATGTCATGAAAGTATGGAACTCTATCCTGGTTTTTCTGAGATCACAGGCTGCCTAAGCTAATGGCTGTGTTCCAACCAAGGTAGCGATGCTATGGGTTTTTCAGTTTCTGGCGCACCCGGCAGTGGTGTGCAGCAGGTAGTTGTTGGCTTGGCTGGGCCGTGGGCGCCGGTTGCCGAGGTGTTGCATAGGGCCCTGGCCGAGCAGCGCCTGGTGGGCGCCGTGGTGCTGGTCTACCAGCATGGCCAGGCGCTGTGCCGCATCGCAGCAGGCTGGGCAGACCGGGAGGCGCGCACCGCGATGGCCGAGAACACCGTGTTTCGCTGGGCCTCCGTCAGCAAGCCCGTCCTCAGTGCCGCCGTGATGCGGTTGGTAGCAGATGGGCGCCTGGGCTTGGACGAGCCCATCACCACCTGGCTGCCGGCCTTCCGTCCCCGCTTGCCCGATGGGCGCGAGGCGTGCATCAGCCTGCGCCAGCTGCTGAGCCACACCGCTGGTCTGGGCTACCGCTTTTTTGAGGCAGACGACCAAGGGCCCTATGCCCAAGCTGGTGTGTCCGATGGCATGGATGCCAGCGGCATCGATCTGCAGGAGAACCTGCGCCGCATCGCCAGCGTGCCGCTGCTCTACGAGCCCGGCACCGGCTGGGGCTACTCCTTGGCGGTGGATGTGCTGGGCGCCCTGGTCGAAGCGGTGTGCAACACCCGCTTGCCGCTGGCAGTGGAAGCACTGGTCACGCAGCCCTTGGGCATGGCCGATGCCGGCTTTGTCTGCCGCGATGCCGCGCGCCTGGCAACGCCCTATGTCAACGGCGGCCCCGTGCCACACCGCTTGCAGGAAGGCGAGGTGGTTGCCCCCTTCGACGGTACGGTGGGCATCCGCTACAGCCCATCCCGCGCTTTGGATGCGGGCGCCTTTCCCTCCGGGGGCGCCGGCATGGTTGGCACAGCGGATGATGTGCTGTGCCTACTGGAAGCATTGCGCACTGGCCAAGATGGCTGGCTGCCGGAGCACCTGATCGCCGAGATGGCACGCGACCAAACCCAGGGGCGAGATCTGGCGGCCGGCCCGGGATTGGGGTTTGGTTTGGGTTTCTCGGTGCTGCGCGATCCTGAGCTGGCGCAGTCGCCGGAATCGCTTGGCACCTGGCGCTGGGGTGGCGCTTACGGCCATGCTTGGTGGGTGGACCGGCCCCTAGGGCTGACGGTGGTGGGGCTGACGAATACCTTGTACGAGGGGATGTCGGGGCGGTTTGTGACGGAGTTGCGGGATGCGGTGTATCGGGGCATCGCGCGGTGACTGCCAAGTACTTCGCTCGGGACGAGATGCGGAACCATTTGTCAGGGATGTACCAGCTTTGGGCCAAGGTCCATCAAAGAAATGTCAGACGCAGACAGCTACACCGGGACTGCGTTAAGAGATGCGTTGACGGTGAAGGTGGAATGGTTTGACCGCAACTGGGCATGCTGCCGAAGTGCACGAGCGATACCCTGGCCTTGGGCGTCCGCCGTCACAAAAAGATGGAAGACATGCGACCCATCGCGTAGCGCCACAACGCCACATATTCCCGCAGCGTCCTCGGCGACGTAGTGCTTGAATGGAGAGGACCCGATCCGCTCAGCGTAGGCGGAAGAAGTGAGTCCGGCCATAAAAGGCCGGATCTCCCCAGAAGCCGGATCCGACAGGAGGTAATGCGCCAAGCCGGTGACAAGGTGGCTGACCGAATCTGCATCGGATGCTGTTGCTTGACGAATGGCGAAATGCATGGATGCGTAGGGCTCTCAACGGACGCGGACTCTCGCAGGGACTGACGTTCAGTGGACCCATGTGCTGGCTGTCTGCCGCATATGCCGCTGATCCGGTCGGCACACATGCTCCTCGTCGCCACTCTGCCACAAAAACCATTGCATCAGGGTTGACCGTCGTGCGTTTCGCTCACCCCTGCAAGCGCCACCCAGGCTCTCCGTCGCTTTGTCCATATCTCTCGCTGTGGGCTTTCCAGCGCCTCGCGTTGTTGAAGGACGCCGGTACGCAGAGAGTAGGCCTGCGGATTTTCCACGGCGCAGGCATACAGCGGGCTGCCACAGTTTTCACAGAATGCAAGATTGCGCTTGTTTCCGCTGGCCGTTGTCTTGACGAAGGTGCGCGGCATGCCCTTGGTCAGTCTGAAGCTGGCCGCAGGGGCGGAGATATTGGCTCTGAAGGCAGAGCCTGAGTGCGTTTGGCAATCAAGGCAATGGCAGATGGTCATGCTGCCTGGCTGCACTTCCGCCTCAAATTCAATGGCGCCGCATAGGCACCGGCCTTCTACTTTCATGCTGATCCTTTTTGGGGAAGCGCCGCCAGAGCGGCGTCGATAGGTCGGTTGGGGATGGGGATGACCCAGCTTTTGCAGCGCTGCTCATTACCTCAGGTCCCGTAGTTCAGAGGTCCACAATCACCAGGCTGCCCTGGCTGCCGGCTAAAACCGCATGAGGAATGCCTGCCTCGGCAATGTACATCTGACCGGCTTCCACGCACAGGGCCTGGCCTGCTACCTCCAGCATCATCTGGCCGCTCACGACCAGCAATGCCTCGTCGTAGTCATGCACTTCCTCGCCATAAGGCATCTGGTCCATCCGCACGAGTTTGATGTTGGTCGATCCCACGGTGCCAAGCACGGTGGAGTTCCACGCAGCAGGCAGACCATTGGCGATGGCATCGAGGTCAAATAAGGACATGCTTTTCTACTTCACAGTTTGGATCGCACTGCGGTGCGCACCTCAGCACAATTGCAAGCGCGACGGGCGATCCACAGGCATGAACTGTAGCTGAATGCCTGCATCGTGCCGTACTAGCTTTCATGTCGTTAGCAGCCTATATGGGGCTGACAGCAGCCGCCGATGCAGGCTGCGCTGTCTCCTGCCTTCCCCCTCACAGCCTGAGCACCAGGCTCGATACGGTTCATATCGCCGTCGCGAAAAACAGCCTTTGCAGCATCCACAGGTTCAGCGACACCACGACGGCAGCGCAACTCCACAACAGGATGGCCATAGGCCTGCCAAAAGTCAGCGCTCCCAGTGCGTGACGGCGGGTGGTGAACATTAACAGCGGCACAATGGCAAAGGGCAGCTGCATGCTGAGGACCACCTGGCTGAACACCAGCAACGCCGTGGCGCCTTCGCTGCCATACCAGGCAGTGGCGATGACGGCGGGCACGATGGCGATAAGCCGGGTCAGCAGCGCCCGCATCGAGGGCGACAGGCGAATCTGCAAAAAGCCTTCCATCACGATCTGGCCCGCCAGGGTGCCCGTCACCGAAGAGCTCAGGCCCGAGGCGAGCAGGGCGGTGCCAAACACTGCGCTGGCAATGCCGACGCCCAAGACAGGCGACAGCAAATGGTAGGCGTCTGACAGCTCGGTCACGGGTGGTGTGCCCGGGCGATTAAATGCGCCTGCCGCCACGACCAGGATGGCGGCGTTGACAAACAGCGCCAAACCCAATGCGACGGTCGAGTCGATGGTGGCAAAGCGGATCGCCTGGCGTGTGCCTTCCAGCGTCTTGCTGTGTTCACGCGTCTGCACGATGGCCGAGTGCAGGTACAGGTTGTGCGGCATCACAGTTGCGCCGACGATGCCGACGGCCAGGTAGAGCATCTCCGGATTGGTGACGATCTCGGAGCGCGGAATGAACCCGGACAGCACCGTGGCCAGCGGTGGATGCAGCCACACCAGCTGGGCACCGAAGCAAATGCCGATCAAGGCCACCAGCCCGATGACGACCGATTCCAGCGCGCGAAACCCCCGGCTTTGCAGCGCAAGAATCAGCATCACATCGACCACGGTGATGCACACGCCCGCGATCAGTGGCAGGCCAAACAACAGGTTCAGGCCGATGGCCATGCCCAACACCTCTGCCAGGTTGCAGGCCACGATGGCGATCTCGCAAAAGAACCACAGCATCAGGTTGATGCGTGGCGCAAATTGTTCGCGGCAGGCCTGCGCCAGGTCGCGGCCGCTGGCCAGGCCCAGGCGCACAGCAGCCGCCTGGAACAGCATCGCCATCAAATTGGAGGCAAAGATGACCGCGAGCAAGGAGTAGCCGAACTGCGAACCGCCCGCAATCGAGGTGGCCCAGTTGCCAGGGTCCATATACCCGACCGCCACCAAATAACCGGGCCCGGCAAATGCCAGCATGCGCCGTGCATTGGCCGAACGGCCAGTGCCGCGCGGCACCGCAATGCTGCGGTGAACCTGCGGCAGGCTGGGATCGCCTAGCTTCCCATTGTCTGGGTCAATGGCGCCACAGCGCTCTGGCTTTGGCTCGGGCGCTGGATTGCGCAAGGGGTTTTGTGTGGTGAAGGTGGGCGGCGGCATGGACGCTCTTATCTGGCCGTTGGTGCCTGGTGCGGCGCGGTGGAGGGGGGTGTTGCCGCCGTGTCCCCATTGCTGAGAATTGCCAGCAGATCACCGGTGACGATGGCGGCACCGGCCAAGACGATCAAGCTCCCCACACAACGGCGCGCCAACATGCCGGGTTTGAGGCGCCGCGTCTTGCTGGGGGCGCCTGCTTCAAAGGATTGAGGAAAAAAGGACTTCATCGCAACTCCTTCGCAGAGATACCACGGTCTCGGGCCCGCCTGGTAGAAATCCTGCCCCAGAGCGGGGCAGGATGTTGCTACGAGTTAAGCAAAGGCTGAGCTCATCACTAACGCACCATTCACACCGGCTGGGAAGAAGCCGCCCTTGGTGGCAGAGTCCTTGGTCAGGTAGACGATGTTCAGCACATCACCTGGCGAGCGGCTGTAGGCAATGCCGTCAGCATCCAGGGGCACGATATTGGAGGTGCTGTCATCCCCCGTAATGCCCTGGTCCACATCGGAGGAGCCATCGAGGCTATCGCGCGCATCGGAGATGGCGCCGGCTGCCGAGCGCAGCGCGGGGGTGGCGAGGCCCTTGGCATAGAGCACCGTGCGCACCAAACCTGCATGGTAGGCCTCGGCAGACAGAATGCCGGCAGCAGCTTCCAGGTAGGTCTTGTTGGTGATCAGCGGCGATGCGCCCTTGTAGGCCGTTACGCCCACGTCCTCGAAGATAAAGGCGCCCAGCAAAAAGTTCTCGTCACTGGCATAGGGATCGAAAGCCACGCCCGCACCCACCAGACCGGCAGCGCGCGCTGCCACCGAGAAGGCCCCATTCGGGTCCGTGCCGCCAATGTCGATCTGCGGCTGCGCCACTGCGGCCGAGCCCAGGGCCTTGCGCAAAAAGGCCACGTGGGCCACCTCGTCCTGGGCGATCTCCTTGGCGTACTGCGCTACCAGCGGATCCTTGAACGCCACCGCCCGCCCGCCGGTGATGCCCCCCTGCGTGCCGGTGCCCGACTGCATATTGGCGGGCAGCCCCGTGCCAAACACTGCGTAGTGGTAGAACTGCGATTCCAGATATTCCAGGTTCAGCGCAAAGTTCAGGATCTCCACATCGGTCGGGCCGTTGTTCTGGGCATTGGCATCACTGCCGCCACCCCCGCAAGCCGTCAAAATGGCCCCACCCGCCATACCTGCTGCCACGCCTCCCGTCTTTCTGAAGAATTGACGCCGGTCTTCCAATTTCCTGGCCCGCTGTTGCAATACACCTATCAACACTGATTCGTCAGACATGTGATTTCCTTTCGAGTTGCGCTTAACGCGCCTACCTACACAGGAATGCGCCGTCGTTAGACAGCACACGGTGCAGCAAGAAGCAGCTCAGCACAAAAGCCTGGTCAGTGGAGACTGATGACGTCGGCTCTTGCTACTTGCGCTGTACGCAGCAGTAGGCGAGGTGGATTCACAAATTTTGGGTCTTTACAATTCGGCGCTTCTTTCTAATTCGCCGAGACGAATTGAGGATCACCATTTGCGGACTGCTGGGTTCAGATGGATGAGGCACAAACATCGGCTGCGCTTGCCGGTGCTGGTACTGACGAATGCTTGCCTGAACGACAATAGCGCACTGTTGCAGCTCTGGACGGGCTACACCGCGAGCCGATCGTTGACCGCTGTTAGGAATTTCCTAACTCCTTTTTGGCCCCGGGTCTGCCTCAATGCTTGTCGAGATCAACCGTCTGGACCAGAAAGTCAAGAAAAGCGCGCACGCGCAGCGGCAGATAGCCGCCTTGTCCGACATAGACGGCGTGTACCTCTTCGATATCGCCCGGATTGCAGTGTTCGAGAACCGGCAGCAGGCGTCCAGCGGCCAAGTCCTCGCGTACCTGGAAGGCGGCCAGGCGCGCCAAACCCAGCCCCGCCAGCGCCAACTGGCGCAAGGCTTCGCCGTCACTGGCCTGCGCATTGCCATTGATGGGAAGGACGGCATCTTCACCGGTATGCCGCAGCGGCCAGCCGGGTTGCGCCCGTGCATAGTTTGCTCCCAGGCGGTTGTGGTGCTCCAGTTCCTGCGGCGTGGTTGGCATGTCATGGCGGGCCAGATAGCTGGGCGCTCCCACAATCAGCATGCGTGTGCCGCCCAACTTCCGCGCCACCAGGTTGGAATCCTTCATCGGCCCGGCACGCACGGCTACATCGGTACGCTGCTCCAGGATGTCGATCACCTCATCGGTCAATACGATATCCAGCGTCACGTCGGGATGGGACGCCAGAAATGCAGGCGCAAGCGGCAGCAGAAAATGGTGGCCGAAGGGTACGTTGGCATTGACGCGCAGCCGACCGCGCGGCGCAGTGTGCGTACTGGCGCAGTGCTCTGCTTCTTCCAGATCGGCCAGGATACGTACCCCGCGCTCGTAGAAGACGCAGCCTTCGGGCGTGAGTTGGAGCTGCCTGGTAGACCGGTTCACCAGTCTAGTGCCCAGACGCTGTTCCAGGCGAGCTACCAACTTGCTGACCGCAGACGGCGTCATGCCAACGGCGCGCGCAGCGGCGGAGAAGCCCCCTGATTCAATCACGCGCACGAACACCTCCAGTTCGCCGGACCGATTGACTTCCAGACGCGCCATGCGGTCCTCCTTGTTGAGATCAATTCACAAATGATGTTCTAGCGGCCAGTCTATTCCAATCTGATCTTTGAATTCATCATCTGTTCTTCCAAGGACTTTGAATTCACTGATATGAAAAGACTGACTGTGCCGCTTGCAAGCGCTGGAGCCGCTGCGATGCTGGCGTTGACCCTCACGCTAGGCGCCGTGCCTATCACGCCTGCGCGGGCCGCGGATGCTGCTACCGGCAACGGCTGGGTGGCCACCTGGCAGGCCAGCCCCCAGCCCGTGTGGGGCACGGATTTTCTGTTTCCGACGCACCTTCCGGCCGCGTTGCATGCGCAAACCGTGCGCCAGGTGGCACGCATCAGCCTGGGGGGCGAGCGCTTGCGCATCGTGCTGTCCAACGCCTACGGCAAGCAGCCGCTCTTTGTGGGCAAGGCGACGGTGGCCCGTTTTCGGGAAGCCAGCGCAGCTGGCGCGGTCACCGATGGCAGCCTGCGGGCCGTCAGTTTTGGCGGCCAGGAGGGCGTGACGATCCCGCCAAGCGCATCTTGGGTCAGTGATCCGGTGGCACTCCCGGTGCCCGCGCTGTCTCAGGTGGCGGTGAGCCTGTACCTGCCCCAGGCCACGCCGATCAGCACGTTCCACTGGGATGGCCGCCAGACGGGCTGGATCGTGTCTGGCGATCAAACTCAGGCGACCAGCCTACAGATCGCTGATCCCGACAGGCAAAGCACCACGGCCCGACCGTTGCTGACGGGGATCGCGGTGGAGACTGGCCCCGCCGCGCGCGCTGTGGCAGTGATTGGTGATTCCATCACCGATGGCGCAGCAGCCACCTTGAACAAGGACAGCCGCTGGCCGGACTTTCTGGCTGCCCGGCTGGCGCCGCATGGCGTGGCTGTGGTCAATGCGGGTATCTCAGGGGCCAGGTTGTTGTCCGATGGCATGGGCGCCAATGCGCTGGCGCGGCTCGAGCGTGATGTACTGGCGCAACTGGGGGTGCGAAGCATCATTGTGCTGCTGGGTATCAACGACATAGCCTGGCCCGGTACCGCATTTGCAAAGCATGCAGAGCCGCCCACCCTGGCTTCCCTGACGGCGGGCTACCGCCAATTGATTGCGCAAGCGCACAGCCGGGGCATTCGCGTTCTAGGCGCCACACTGACGCCCTTTGAGGGCGCATTGCCCGGCACGCCGCTCGCCGATTACTACCAACCCGGCAAGGACGCGCTGCGCGCACAGGTGAACGACTGGATCCGCCACAGCGGAGCCTTTGATGCCGTCATCGATTTTGATGCGGCGCTGCGCGATCCAGCGAAGCCGGCACGCATCGCCTCGCGATTCGACTCGGGAGACCATTTGCACCCCGGCGATGCAGGCCATAGAGCCATGGCGGAGGCCGTTGCGCTCGATGCCCTCCTACCGGGCCTGGAGTCAAAGGCCGCTGGTGCGTTGCCACAGGCGCGCTAGCCATCGCTATGCGTTGTCGTCCGTTGCTCAGGCCCCGCTGCTGCGCCTGGCGATGGCCATGCCGACCCAGGCCTGCATGCGGTGGGGACAGTCAGAGCAACAGCCGCACCAATAAACCGGCAAAGCCCGCAGCCACAATCACATACACCACATTGACCCGGTAGCGAAGCAAGGCAATGGCCGCTGCCAGCCCTATGGCAATGGATGCCCCATCCAGGTTTCCTGCGAAGCCCTGGGGCCACATCACATGGTAGGCAAAGAAGACAGCCAGATTCACGATGACACCGACAACGGCTGCGGTGATGCCTACCAATGGCGCGGTGAACTTCAGGTTGCCGTGGGTGGACTCGATGAACGGGCCGCCCAGCAATATGAAAAGGAACGAGGGCAGAAATGTGAAGAACGTGACCACCACGGCCGACACCATGCCCGCCAGCAGCAGCGAATCCGCACCGAAGATGGCCTTGGTCCAACCCCCGACGAAAGCCACGAAGGACACCACCATGATGAGCGGGCCAGGGGTGGTCTCACCCAAGGCCAACCCGTCCATCATTTGGGGCGCGGTCAACCAGTGGAAGTTATCCACGGCTCCTTGGTAGACGTAAGGCAGCACCGCATAGGCGCCTCCAAAGGTCATCAGCGCTGCCTTGGTGAAGAACCAGCCCATTTGCACCAACACGGAATCCCGCCCAAACAGCGCCGCAAACAGGGCCATGGCGCCAGCCCACAGTGCCAGGCACACCAGCGCCACGGACCAGAATCTCCGCCAGGAAAATCGGGCATGCGGCGGCGTGGGGGTGTTGTCGTCTATCAGTGCATGTCCTCCATGCCGAACTGCGGCGCCTGGGCCATGGCTGGCGCCACCAAAGGCCTCCGGCTGGACCTTGCCGCCAAGGTAGCCGACGGCAGCTGCCACCACCACAATCAGCGGAAACGGAACATTCAGCGCGAAGATGGCCATGAACGCAGCGGCCGCAATGCCCCAATGCCAGCGGTTCTTGAGTGAACGGGACCCCACGCGGTAGGCGGCCTGGGCCACCAGCGCCGTCACTGCCGGCTTTATGCCATAGAAGAAACCTGCAATGACGGGCATGTCACCATGGGCCATATACAGCCACGCCAGCGCAATGATGAGAAAGAGTGACGGCAGAACAAAAAGAATGCCGGCCAGGACACCACCCCAGGTCCGGTGCAGCAACCAACCCAGATAGGTGGCCAGCTGCTGCGCTTCCGGTCCGGGCAGCAGCATGCAATAGTTGAGGGCGTGCAGAAAGCGCTTTTCGGAGATCCACCGGAGGCGGTCAACCAACTCCTCATGCATGAGGGCGATTTGACCGGCAGGGCCACCAAAGCTGATGAACCCCAGCTTCAGCCAGAAGCGTAAAGCTTCAGACAGCGACAGAGACGTAGGTGCAACGGGGTCCGTTGATCTGGGCAAACCGGTGTCCATAAAAACTCCATAGAGAATACCCAGCACTTGGACGGGACACCGTCTAACCTTGCGGGCCGGGAGGCTGCTATCCCGGTTGGCAAATTCTAGCCTACCTGTCGCCTGCTCCCGTTTCGAACCCCCGCAACGCACTCTCCAGATTCAAGCCCAGGTCCTCACTCAGATACCCGCCTTCCTGCACGATCACCGTCGGCAGCCCCAGCTGCGCGATTTTTTCAGTGATGCGGGCGAAGCCGGGGGTGTCGATCGCCAGGGCCTGGTAGGGGTCGTGTTCGTGGGCGTCCAGGCCCAGGGCCAGCACCAGGGCGCCGGGGGCGTAGTGGCGAATGGTGGTGAGGGCGGTTTCCAGTGCGCGCAGGTACTGGTCGGTGGTGGTGCCCTTGGGCTGGGGCAGGTTCAGGTTGTAGCCCAGGCCTTCGCCTTCGCCGCGCTCATGCGCATGGCCGGTAAAGAACGGGGTGCAGAAATGCGGATCGGCATGGATCGATACGGTCAGCACATCGTTGCGGCGCCAGAAGATGCCCTGGGTGCCGTTGCCGTGGTGCACGTCGATGTCGAGCACGGCGACGCGGGCATGTTTGCTGCGCAGGTGCTGGGCGGCGATGGCGGCGTTGTTCAGGTAGCAAAAGCCGTTGGCGCGGTCCACATAGGCGTGGTGGCCGGGTGGGCGGCACAGCGCGTAGGCGGCCTGTTCGCCCTGCAGCACCAGCTCGGCGGCATGCGTCGCGCAGTGGGCGGAGTTGATCGCCGCGTGCCAGGTGTGCTCGCCCATGCTGCAGGCGCAGTCACCCATGTGGTAGCCGGCCTGGCCGACCAGATGGTCGGGGTAGGTAAAGGGCTGGCCGGGGAAGGGGAAGACATTGGGCAGCACTTCGAGCGAGGCATCGGGCAGCGCCTGCCAGCGTTGCCAGGCGGTTTGCAGAAAGTGCAGGTACTCGGGGGTGTGGACGGCGGCGCGCGGGCTGGGTCCAAAGTCTTCGGCCAGCATCGGCTGGTGGCCGGCCTTTTGGGCGGAGCGCAGCAGGATCTCGGCGCGTTCGGGTTGCTCGTTGCTGCGCTTGAGTTGGCCGCGCACCATGAATTGCTGCGGGTCGTGGCTGCGGTGCTCGTGGCTGTAGATGAATTTCATGGTCTTGGCGGTTTTCGTCGGGAGGAAGAAACGGGGGAGGCGGTGGCGCCGGGCTTGGCCTTGGCTGGGGTGGCCGGTGTTGGCGCAGCGCCGGCACCAGCGTCCGGCGCCTGGTCGCCGTGCAGCACCTGGGCATGGGCCTTGTCCTGGGCGTCCACCAGGTGCACGCGCAGCGCTTTTTCTGCGGCATCGGCATCGCGGCGCAAGATGGCATCGACCACCGGGAAATGCGACTGCGCAATAAACACCGGGTCGCGGTACTGGCGCTCGATAAAGCCCTGGCAGATGCGGATCTCGGCCTGCATGTTGGCAAAGATGCGCTGCAGGTACTCGTTGCCCGACAGCCGCGAGATGGCGGTGTGCATGCCCAGGTCCATCGTGACGCGCTCGATATTGCTCAGGGTCGGTGCGCGCTCGAGCATGTCATCGGCATAGGCCTTGAGCGCTGCGAGCTGCGCATCGGTCGCCACCTCGCAGGCCAGGCGCGCGGCCATCACTTCGAGGCCTAGGCGCACCTGGAACAGGTCCTGGATCTCCTTGGGGCTGAAGGTGCGCACGGTAAAGCCCTTGCGCGGCGTCGAGACGATGACGCCCTGGCTTTCCAGCCGGCGCGCTGCTTCGCGCAGCGGGGCGCGGCTCACGCCCATCTGGCGCGAAAGCTCGGCCTCCACGATGCGCGAGCCCGGTGGCAGCCGGCCTTCAAAAATGGCCTGCAGCAGCTGGCGCTCGACCAGCTCCACCAGATCGGGCACCCGGATCGACGAAAAGCCGGGGTTGTCTGTCTCCTCGTCCTGCAGGGCGATGGTTTTAGTAAGGGTCTCAGATGTCATGTCGGGATGCCTGGTGAGCGGGGTACTTTTGCCGCCGGGGCCATGCAAGGTACACACCGGCAGCGCTGATCATCAGCATGCCATAAAGGGCCAGGCTGTCTGGCGGCCGTTGGAACCAGAACGTGCTGATCAACACCGCCAGCAACAGTTGTACATAATTCATCGGCGCCAGGGTCGAGGCCGAGGCGCGCTGGAAGGCCTGGAGCAGCAGCAGCTGCGCGCCACCGCTGACAAAGCCACCGGCCAGCAGCAAGGCCAGCTGCGGCGCATCGGGCCATTCGGTGATCGGGTGGAAGAGGGCGGGCAGGTTGGTGATGACCAGGCAAAACAGCGCCATATAGGCAAACTGCACGGCCGTGGGCACCAGGCCCGAGAGCTTGCGGGTGAGCACCTGGAACAGTGCATAGCAGACGGCCGAGATGGCCATCAGCACCGTGCCGGCCAGCGGCAGCGCATTGCCCGGACGCACGATCAGCAGCATGCCGGCAAAGCCCAGCAGCACCGCCACCCATTGCACGCGGCCGACGCGCTCGCCCAGCAGCCAGGGCGAGAGCGCCACCATGATGAGGGGCGCTGTGAAGTAGATGGCGGTGGCCTCGGCCAGCGGCATCGTGGCCAGCGCCGTCATAAAGCAGGTGGCCACAATGGCCAGCATCAGGCTGCGCAGCAGCAGCAATTTGCCGCTGCGCAGGCGCCCCCAGCGCAGCGCCGACCAGTCGCCATGCCGGTGCATGACCCACAAGGCCAGCACGCCGATGGCCGTGTAGCGCGAGAGGTTCATCACGGTGGCCGGATAGCGGGCCAGCATGTGCTTGGCAAAGGCGTCGTAGCAGGCAAAGCACAGCAGCGCTGCCAAAAACAGGCCCAGCCCCTGGCGCAGCCGGCGCGTGGCATCGGCCTCGCGCAGTGCTACTGCCGGGTTGCTGGACTGCACGGCCTGCTCAGCCATGGAGGCCCTCCAAGAAAGCCTGCAGGCCCGGGCCAATCGCTTCGACCAGGTAGCCGCCTTCTTGCACCACCACCAAGGGCAGCTCCAGCGCACGCAGCTTTTGGCCGACGGCGCGGTAGGCCTCAAAGTCGACCTTGAGCACACTGATCGGGTCGTCCTTGAAGGTGTCAAAGCCGAGGGCCAGCACGACGGCTTTCGGGGCAAAGCTGCGCACGGCGTCCAAGCCGGTGTCCACCGCAGCCAAAAACTCCGCGTTGCCGCTGCCATGGGCGAGGGGCAGGTTCAGGTTGTAGCCCTCGCCCGCGCCGGCGCCGCGCTCATCGGCATAGCCGGTGTAGAACGGAAAGTAGCTGCTGGTCTCCGCATGGGTAGAGACCGTCAGCACGTCGTCCCGGGCGTAGAAGATGCTCTGCGTGCCATCGCCATGGTGGGCATCGACATCGAGCACAGCCACCCGCCCAAAATGCGCGGCCAGGCGCGCAGCAGCGCAGGCGTTGTTGTTGACATAGCAAAAGCCGCTGGCCCGGTCCCAGTGCGCATGGTGGCCCGAGGGACGGCACAGCGCATAGGCCATGCGCTCGCCGGCAATCACCGCATCGGCCGCAGCCACGGCACTGTGGGCCGAACGCAGGATGGACTGCCAGCTGTCCGGCCCGAGCGGGCAGGACAGATCGCCCAGGTAGTAGCCGGTTTGCGGTATCAGCGCCGGCGATGGGCAGGGCGGGCGGCGCCTGCCGGCGGGCACGCCGGCGTAGGGTGAGAGGTTGGCCATCACCTCGGGGCCGGCATTGGCGCCGCTCGCCAGCATCGCTTGCCAGCGCGGCCAGGCGCTTTGCAGGTAGTCCAGGTAGTGCGGGGCGTGCACGGCCTCGAGTGGCGCGCGGCCCAGGTCGGGCGGGGTGCTGACGGCCAGGCCCGCCTGCTGCAAGGCATCGGCCAGGGTTTCGGCGCGGCTGGGCAGATCGGGCGCGGGCACCAGCTTGCCCAGCCGCATGAACTGGCTGGGGTGGTGCAGCGCCTGATCGGGGCTGTAGAAGGCTTGCATGGCGGCGCTCATGGCAGGGTGACCTGCAGCTTGTCCAGCGCGCGGTCCAGGCGGGCAAACATCTCGGCCATCTCGGCCTCGATGATGATCAGCGGCGGGCACAGTGCCACGGCGTCGCCCATGGCGCGCACGATCAGGCCTTCTTCCTGCGCGTACTGGGCCAGGCGGTAGCCCAGCTTCAGGGCGGGGTCAAAGGGTTGGCGCGTGGCCTTGTCGGCGACCAGCTCGATGGCGCCAATCATGCCCACGCCCCGGGCCTCGCCGACATAGGCGCGCTCCAGGTAACCGCGCAAGCGGCCTTGGAAGAGGGGGCTCAGCCGGTTGACATGGGCCAGGATCTGCTCGTCCTCGTAGACCTTGAGCGTCTCCAGCGCCACGGCCGCCGCCACCGGGTGGCCAGAATACGTATAGCCATGGCCAAAGGTGCCGATCTTGCCGCTGTTGGCGGCCATGGCCTCGTAGACGGTGGGCGATACCATGACGGCCGAGATAGGCACATAGCCCGAAGACAGCGCCTTGGCGCAGGTGAGGATGTCGGGCTGGATGCCAAAAGTGTGCGAGCCGAACATCTGGCCGGTGCGGCCAAAGCCGCAGATGACCTCGTCGGCCACCATCAGCACCTCGTACTTGCGCAGCACGGCCTGGATTTTTTCAAAATAGGTCTCGGGCGGCACGATGACGCCGCCAGCGCCCATCACCGGCTCGGCAATGAAGGCGGCCACAGTGTCCGGGCCCTCCTGCAGAATGCGCTGCTCCAGCGCATCGGCCAGGCGGGTGGCAAAGTCGGCCTCGCTCTCGCCGGGGTTGGCATAGCGGTAGTGGTGCGGGCATTCCACATGGCCGATGCGCGCAATCGGCAGGTCAAAATCCTGGTGGTTGGCGGGCAGGCCGGTCAGGCTGGCGGCCGCCACCGTCACGCCGTGGTAGCCGCGCTGGCGCGACAGGATCTTTTTCTTGGCGGGTTTGCCAATGGCGTTGTGGTAGTACCAGATGATCTTGATGGCCGTGTCATTGGCTTCCGAGCCCGAGTTGGCAAAGAAGACCTTGGCCATCGGTGCCGGGGCCAGCTGGATCAGCCGGTCCGCCAGCTGGGCAATCGCTGGGTTGGAGCGGTGGTTGAAGGTGTGGTAGTAGGGCAAGGTCTTGAGCGCATCGATGCCGGCCTGCACCAGGCGCGGGTGGCTGAAGCCCAGCGAGCTGCACCACAGCGCGGACATGCCCTCGATGTACTTGCGGCCTTGTTCGTCGATCACATGGATGCCATCGCCCCGCGTGATCATCAGCGGGCCCACGTCCTCATGGGCGGCCAGGTTGGTGTAGGGGTGCAGGTGGGCGCCAATGTCCTGGGCGTCCAGCGCGCTGCGTTTGGGGGTGTTGTCTGCTGCGTTCATGTCCAAATCTCCTGGGGGCTGGTGGTGCTTGCTGTTGCTAGGTATGGCGGGGTGTCAGTAGCCGCGCCCCAGGTCCACGGCCACCTCGGCGGCCTGGCCTGCGCGGATGCGGCTGAAGTTGTGGGCGGTCTGCTGGGCGATCACGCGTGGATCGGTGCGGGTGGCGATATGTGGGGTCACCAGAATGCGCTCGTCCTGCCAGAACGGGTGGTCGGCTGGCAGCGGCTCGGCGCTGAAGGTGTCCAGCGTGGCCGCGCCAATCTGGCCCTCGGCCAGCGCGGTCAGCAAATCGGCCTCGACCAGGTGCGCCCCTCGGCCCACATTGATCAGGTGCGCGCCGCGCGGCAGCTGGCGCATTAAGGCCAGATCGAGAAAGCCCTGGGTTTCGCCCGTCAGCGGCAGCAGGCAGACGAGGGTGTCGCAGCCGCTCAAAAACTCTGCCTTCTGCGCCTGGCCGTGGAAGGTCTGCAAACCCTCCAGACCGGCGGGCAGATCCTGCTTGGCCGATCGGCTCCAGCCGCGCACCTGGTAGCCCATGGCCAGCAGCGCGCGGGCACAGCCCTGGCCCAGGGTGCCCAAGCCTGCAATCCCAACGCGGTGGCGGCTGGGCGCAACGATGGGCTCCTCGCGCCACTGGCGCTGCGCCGCATGGGCCACATAGCGGTCCATATGGCGCTGGCGGTGGATGACGGCCCAGCTGACAAAGGCCGTCATGCCATAACCCATGGTGCTGTCCACAATGCGGCACACGGGGGTGCTGGTGGGCAGGGCCTGGGTGTCGATATGGTCAATGCCGGCGGCAATCGATTGCACCAGCTGCAGGCCAGCGGCCTGGGTCAGCTGCGCGAGTTGGGCGGCGGGCGGGTGCCAGCACACTGCCACCTCGATATCGCCGTGCTGGCCGGCATCGAGCAGCGCCTGCAGCTCGGCGCCCAGCAGCAGCCGGCTGCCGGGGAACTGGGCCTGGTAGGCGGGCAGCAAAAAGTCCATCGCAATGCTCTTGCTCAAAAAGGCAATGCTGCGGGGCATGTCACTGGCGTGGCTGGCAGTGCGGCCCGGCACAGCGGCCTGGGCATCGGTGGTGGGCATGGTGGTCATGCTCATGCGCGGCTCCGCGTTTGTGCGTTGCCCGCGTCCACCTCGTCGCGGCGGTGCTCCAGCGAGGGAATGGCGTCGATCAAGGTCTGGGTATAGGGGTGCTGGGGGTTGCCCAGCACCTGGGCGGTCGGGCCGTATTCCACAATGCGGCCCCGCTGCATGACGGCCAGGTGGTCGCACATCTGGCCGGCCACGCGCAGGTCATGGGTGATGAAGACCATGCTGAGCTGAAAGCGCTCGCGCACCTCGGCAAACAGCTTGAGCACCTGAGCTTGCACGGACACATCGAGCGCGGAGACCGGCTCGTCCGCCACCAGCAACGAAGGCTCCATCGCCAGCGCGCGGGCAATGCCAATGCGTTGGCGCTGGCCGCCAGAGAACTCATGCGGGTAGCGCTCGGCTGCCTCGGGGCCCAGGCCGACCAGCTCCAGCAGCTCCATCGTGCGGCGCAGGGCCTCGGCCTTGGGGACACCCTGGGCAATGGGGCCGCTGGCAATGGCCGCGCCAATCTTGTGGCGCGGGTTGAGCGATGCATAGGGGTCCTGGAAGACCATCTGGATCTTGCCCTTGGCCTGGCGGCGCAGCGCGGCGCCCGAGCTCAGGCGCTGGCCGTTGAAGAGGATCTCGCCGCTGTCAAACGGTGCCAGGCCCACGATGCAGCGGCCCAGCGACGACTTGCCCGAGCCCGACTCTCCGACCACGCCCAGGGTCTGGGCGCGGCCCAGCTCAAAGCTGATGCGCTCGGCGGCCACCACCTCGCGCGCGGGCCGCAAAAAGCCGCCGCCAGTGCGGTAGACCTTGCACAGGTCCTTGACCTGCAGCACCGGCTGCGCCGTGCTGGCCTGGGTCTCGCGCACATTGCCATGCGGAATGGCGGCCAGCAGCTTCTTGGTATAGGCGTGCTGGGGGTTGCGCAGCACCTGGCCGGCTGGGCCGGCTTCGACCACCACACCGGTTTGCATCACCACCACATGGTCGGCAATCTCGGCTACCACGCCAAAGTCGTGGGTGATGAACAGCATGGCCATGCCGCGCTTTTTCTGCAGCGCGCGCATCAGCTGCAGGATCTGCGCCTGCGTGGTCACATCCAACGCCGTGGTGGGCTCGTCGGCGATCAACAGGCTGGGCTCGAGCAGCATCGCGATGGCGATCATCACGCGCTGGCGCTGGCCGCCCGAGAGACGAAACGGATAGGCGTCGATCAGGCGCTCGGGCTCGGGCAGGCCCACATCGGTGAGGGCCGCGATGATGCGGCGGCGCTTGTCGGCAGCGGGCAGCTGCAGGTGGGCATCCAGCGCCTCGGCCATCTGGTCGCCAATGCGCATCACCGGGTTCAGCGCCGTCATCGGCTCCTGGAAGACCATGGCCATGCGGCTGCCACGCAGCTCGCGCAGCTGGTCTTCGCTCAGGCTCAGCAGGTCTTTGCCGTCAAACAGGATCTCGCCAGCGACGGGCTCCACCTTGGGGCGGGGCAGCAGGCCCATGATGGCGTTGGCGATCATGGACTTGCCCGAGCCCGATTCACCGACCACGCACAGGGTCTGGCCGGGCAGGATCTGCAGGTTGGCCTGGGTGACGGCCAAGGCGCGGTCGGCGCCCAGCGGCAGGCGGATGTCCAGGCCGCGCACGGTCAGCACCGGCTCTGGGGTGGCAGGCTGGTCAGGCATTTGTGCAAGCATATGCAGGGCTTCGTGTGAGTAGGCGTTCATCGTGTCTTCCCGTCCTGGCGCGCATTGAGTCCGTCGTTCAGCCCCTCGCCCACCAGGTTGAAGGCCAGCACGGTGAGCAGGATGGCGACGCCGGGGAACACCGCCATCCACCAGGCCTGGCGCAGCACGGTGCGGGCCGAGCCGATCATGTAGCCCCAGCTCATCAGGTTGGGGTCGCCCAGGCCCATAAAGCTCAGGCTCGATTCCAGCAGGATGGCGGTGGCCACCATCAGGGACGCCATCACCACGATGGACGAGGCGGCATTGGGCAGGATCTGCGCCAGGATGATGCGGGGCGTGCTTTGGCCAGCCAGCTGGGCGGCGGCGACAAAGTCGCGCTGGCGCAGGGTCAGGAATTCGCCGCGCACCAGGCGCGCCACCGGCGGCCAGGACACGAGCGCAATGGCCACAATGATGGAGTTGACCGAGGGCTCAAAAATCGCCACCAGTACCAGGGCCAGTGCAAAGCTGGGTACAGACTGGAACATTTCGGTAAAGCGCATCAGGCTGGCATCGACCCAGCCGCCAAAGTAGCCCGATACCGCGCCAATGCCCACGCCAATCAGCAGCGACACCAGGGTCGAGATCACGGCGATCAGCAGCGAAATGCGCGCGCCCAGCACCAGGCCCGAGAGAATGTCGCGGCCCATGGTGTCGGTGCCCATCGCAAAGCCTGCGCGCTCCATCGGCGGCAAAAAGGGTTGCTCGACCATGTCCCAGGGGTTGTGCGCGGCCAGCAGCGGGCCAAAGCAGACCAAGAGCGCCACGACCAGCAAGATGGCCAGGCCCAAAAGGGCGCCCCGGTTGCGGCAAAAGCGGCTCCAGAAGGTCGAGCGGTGCTTGTTCTTGGCGGGAGGCGTAGCGGCCACCAGGGCCGGCTCGGAAATAGCAGTCATCGCAAGGCTCCGTTTCAGCCCAGCTCGATCCGGGGATCGACCAGGGTGTAGACAAAATCAGTGATCAGGTTGAACAGCACCGCCACGGCGGCTGCAACCAGGAAGCAGCCCAGCAGCAGGTTGTAGTCGCGCTGCAGCAGGGCATCGAACATCAGGCGGCCAATGCCGGGCCAGGCAAACACCGTCTCGGTCAGCACCGCGCCGCCAATGAGGCCGCCGGCCTGGATGCCCGCCAAGGTAACGATGGGCAGCAAGGCATTGCGCAGAATGTGCTGGCGCTGGATGCGGCCCATGCGCACGCCCTTGGCGCGGGCGGTTTTGACAAAGTCCATCTGCGCGACTTCGAGCATCGAGGCCCGGGTCATGCGGGCATAGACCGCCATATAAAAGAGCGCCAGCGTGAGGGACGGCAGCACCAGATGCTGGGCAATGTCCCAGGCGCGGGCAAAGCCGGTGGCGTCGCTCCCGACGGTGAAGTAGCCAAAACCGGGCAGCCAGCTCAGCTGCACCGAGAACACCAGCACCGCCATCATGGCCAGCCAATACAGCGGCGTGGCATAGAACACCAGCGCCACAAAGGTGATGGCGCTGTCCACCCATTTGCCGACATGGCGGCTGGCCGTGGCGCCCAAGGCCACGCCAAAGATCAGCGACATCACAAACGCGCTGCCGGTGAGCAGCAAGGTAGCGGGCAGGCGCTCGGCAATCAGATCCAGCACCGGGCGCTGCTGCCGGTAGGAAAAGCCCAGGTCCAGCTGCGTGATGTGGCCCAGGTAGTTGGCCAGCTGGGTGGTGACGGGCTTGTCCAGACCGAACTGCTCGCGCAGCTGGGCGACAAACTGCGGGTCCGAGGCACCGGCTTCACCGGCAATGACGGCAACCGGGTCGCCGGGCGCTGCCCGGATCAGCATGAAGTTGACGGTGGCTATGCACATGAGCACCAGCAGACCCTGGAGCACCCGGACGGACATGTAGCGGAGGCGGTTCATAGCGGGGAGACCTTGGAGCGAGACAAAAGCGCTGCCATCCCGCACGCGCCAGCGGGGGGCTGGCAGCGTGCAGAGTTCAGCAAGAAGAGAGGCGCTGCGGCCTAGGCCGCAACCGGCGGGGCCTTAAGCTATGGACGCACGGCTCAGGCTGTCATTCAAGCCCACGCCGGAGCTGATCGGGTTCTTGATCTTGGTGCGGTAGAGCGTGGGGAAGTTGATCTCATGCAACCAGGCCACCGGCACCTCTTCGGTCAGGATCTTCTGCACCTCGGCATAGGCCTTGGCGCGGTCGGCATCGGTCAGGGCCTTGGCGCCGGCGTCAAACAGTGCATCCACCTTGGGGTTGACATAGCCTTCGATGTTGTTGAACGGCGAGCCCTTGGCAATCGTGTGGCTGGTGTAGGTACGCGCCACGCCCAGCGCAGGATCGGGGTATTGGTAGACATAGATGATGGCCATGTCAAAGTCCCATTCGGCGGTGCGCTGGTTCCAGCCGGCCACATCGGTGCCGGTGGTCTCCACCTTGATGCCGGCCTGGATCAGGTTCTGGCGGATCATCTCGGCCAGGCGCTGCCAGGATTCGCCATAAGGCAGCGGCAGCAGCTTGACGGTCTCGCCCTTGTAGCCGGCTTCCTTGAGCAAGGCCTTGGCCTTGTTCAGATCGCGCGGGTACTTGGTGACGTCGCCCGAGGCGAACTTCACATGCTGGTTGAAGGGGCCGGCAGCCGTCTTGGCAAAACCCTGCCAGGCGACCTTGACCATGGCCTCGCGGTCCATCGCATACATGACGGCCTGGCGGAACTTGGGGTTGTCAAAGGGCGCCTTGCGGTTGTTGAGCACCAGCCAGGAATGGGGCGAGTAGAACTCCCAGCCCTTGGTGGTGACCGCTGCTCCAGGCAGCTTGGCCAGGCGGGCCACATCAAAGAACTCGACCGCGCCGCCGGGCACCACATCGACCTTGCCGGACTCAAACGCTGCTGCGCGCGAGGCCGCATCCGGGATGATGTGGAAGTACAGGTTCTCCACCATGGGCTCGCCCTTGGTGTGGTAGAGCTCATTGGCCACCAGCTGGATGTAGGAGCCCCGCACCCATTCCTTGTACTTGAAGGGGCCCGTGCCAATCGGCTTGGCATTGGCCGGGTTGGTGGCGTAGTCGGTGTTTTCGTAGATGTGCTTGGGGATCATCGGCATCGAGCCGGTATCGAACAGGCTGATGAAGGGCCCAAACGGGTACTTGAGCTTGAACTCCACCGTGTTGGCATCGATGGCGCGCACGCTCTCCAGCGGCTCGAGCGAGGCGCGAAGGCGGGCATGGGTCTTGCGCAGAAACTTGTCGACCGAGAACACCACATCATCGGCAGAGAAGGGCTTGCCGTCGTGCCACTTGACGCCGGACTTGAGCTTGAAGGTGTAGGTCAGGCCGTCGTCGGAGCGGCTCCAGGCCGTGGCCAGCAGGCCATGGGGTTCGAGCTTGTCGTCGTAGCGCAGCAGGCCTTCGTAGATATAGCCGGAGACCAGCTGGGTGGGGCCGTTTTGCACAATGCCCAGCATCAGGCCCGAGGGCTCGGGCTGCACCATCACATTGATCGTTCCCTTGGTTTGCTGCGCCAACGCTGCCATGGGCACGCCCGCGATGCTGAGGCCGGCACCGGCCAGGCTGTAGGAGATAAGTTCACGCCGATTGATCATGGTTGCTTCCTGTCTTGGTATCAAGGGGTGCCTGGCCCGGCTGGGCTTGCGGCGGTGGGGCCGCAAAGGCGGCGGCATGCAAGGGTCGAGAGGTCCTCAGTCGCGGTAGTGGCTGCGGCCCGGGGGCTGCAAAAAGCCCAGCAGGCCCTGCCATTCGCGCTCATGCGGGTCGGCGCGCTTGGGCTGGCCGGGCATCACATCGGTGTCGCCGCTCTCGTACTGGCGGGCGGTCAGCTCGCAGACCTCGGGCGGCACGGGGTTGATGGCCTGGCCGCTGGACTGGATGGCCAGCTGCACGCGGCAGGCGCGGTCCAGGTTGAGCATCAGGATGAAGGCCTCGGCCACGCTGTGGCCCAAGGTGAGCAGACCGTGGTTGCGCAGCACCATGGCCTTGGCCGTGCTGCCCAGGTCGGCGACCAGGCGCTCGCGCTCATGCAGATCCAGCGCGATGCCTTCGAACGTGTGGTAGGCCACGCGGTTGTAGAACTGCAGCGCCCACTGGTTGCTCGGCTGCAGGCCGCATTGCAGTGAGGACACCGCCACGCCCGCTTCGGTATGCGAGTGCACGACGCAGGCGGCGTCATGGCGGGCCGCATGCACAGCGCTGTGGATCACAAAGCCGGCCGGGTTCACCTCGTGGGGCGTGTCCTCGACGATACGGCCCTCGGCATCGATCTTGACCAGCGAGCTGGCCGTGATGTCCTTGAACAGGGTGCCAAAGGGGTTGATGAGGAACTGGTCAGTGCGGCCTGGCACCCGCGCCGAGATGTGCGTGTAGATGCTGTCGTCCATCCCGAAATGGGCCATCAGGCGGTAGGCGGCGGCCAGGTCTTCGCGAACGCGCTGTTCGCTGTCGGTATGCGGTTTGTCGTAGCCGGATTGGACGTCGGCATCAGCCATTGCAAGCATTGTTGTCCTCATTAAATTTATGTCGTCTAGCGACAGTCGTCTGTCGACAGGACATAAGTTAACAGACTGAATCGCGGATGGAAAGGGTTGCGGACTAGGTGATTTCCAGCAGGCGCGCTTTGACCTGGTGCAGAAAATTTGCAAAGCACCACAATGGGTTAGGTGGTGATGTCCTTGCCTGGATATGGTGCAGGAATGCGCAAAAAATGCCTTGGCTTGGTGCGTGTGCGACTGCGCCCTCGGCGCCTTGCACCATCGCGGTGGCCCTGGTGTTTTCCCTGGTTTGGGCTTGGCCCCGGTGGCTGGATTGGCCGTGGTGCAGGCCTTGGCTTGACAGTGTGGATGGCGGTGACCCAGCAGCCCTGGGGTAAGATGGCGCCTGCTCCGGGGTGCACGCCAGTGCTGAGATCTACACCCGAGAACTTGAACCGGGTCATTCCGGCGGAAGAAGAGCCAAGTCCCTGCCAGGGGCGCCTTGCGCGCATGGGGGGAGCCTTCGGAGCATGACCTCACCGCTCTCGAAGGAATTCCATGGACAAGGCCGATACGCTGGTCGCAGACCTGCTTGCATTCATCGCAATGGATGGCTGCACCGATGACCAGTTTGACCAGCTCGCGCTGCGTCTTTTTGCCTACCAATACGCATCCAATACGCCGTTCCGCAGCTTTTGCCAGCGCCGTGGCGCAAGCCCCCGCACGGTCAAGACCTGGAGCGATATCCCGGCTGTGCCCATCGACGCCTTCAAGGCACTGGAGCTGCGCAGCGAGCCGCCGTCGTCCACCGAGCGTGTCTTCATGACCAGTGGCACCACGGGCCGCGCGGCACGGGGCCGGCATTTTCATCCTGCCCTGCAGGTGTATGACCTGTCGATGCAGCAGCATTTCGCCACCCGCTTTATGCAGGGCACAGCGCGCATGCCAATGGGCATCCTGTTCCCTGATGAGGCGGCCATGCCTAACTCGTCGCTGGCGCATTACCTGGCACTGGCCAAGTCGAGCTTTGGCACACCGGAGAGCCGCTATTTTCTCGGGCCGGAGGGCCTGGATATGGCCGGGCTCTGCGCCGCGCTGGAAGCGGCTGAGCGCAGCGGCCAGCCCTATGCACTGCTGGGCGCCAGCTTCAGCCTCGTGCATGTGATGGATGCGCTGCGTGCCCAGGGCCGCCGCTTTCATCTTCCAGCGGGCAGCCGCATCCTGGATACCGGCGGCTACAAGGGCCAGTCGCGTGAGCTGCCGTTGGCCGACTTCTATGCCGGCCTTTCCGAACTGTTGGGCGTGCCGCCCGAGCTGTGCATCAACATGTATGGCATGACCGAGCTGAGCACCCAGTTCTACGACAACGGCAATGCCACGTTGCCCTCGGTCAAGTCCGGCCCGCACTGGATTCGCTCGCGCCTGGTCGAGCCCGTCAGCGGCCGCAGCGTAGCGCCTGGCGAGCGCGGCATTCTGGTGCACTGCGACCTGGCCAACTACAACGCGGTCAGCACCATCCTGACCGAAGACGTGGGCCTGTGGGCCGATGGCGGCTTTTTGCTGCTGGGCCGGGCCGAAGGGGCCGCCGCCAAAGGCTGCTCGCTGGCCGTCGATGAGTTTGTGCAAGCGGCGCGCGCATGATGCAGCCGCAAGCCGCTGAGCGCATGGCCGGGCGCATGCGGGCCGGCTACCTGCCAGGCCTGGAGGAAAGTCAGGTACGCTGGCAGGTGCTGGTGTTTGAGCGCGCGGGCCAGCGCCTGGAGGTCGAGGTGCCGGTGCTGACCGGCGCGCAGATGCAGGCCCTCACCGAGCGGGTGCGCGCCGCCGCGCAGCGCCAGCTGCAGCCGATGCCGCTGGCCGAGATTGTGGCGGCGATTGACCGCGCCATCGCCCGCCTGCTGGACCCTGCCGACCCCTATCGCCGCCAGATCGATGCCTGCCTCCCGCTGGTGTGCGGCTATGACGCGGCGATGGTTCGCCTGGGGCTCAACGGCCTGTTCAAGACCTTTCGCGCGCCCCAGCTGTGGCGCTTTGTGGGCGAGGATTTTGCCAACCCCCGTGTGCTGGACGGCTTTGTGCCCGCCGCCAAGGGCGGAGCGGTGCGTGCCTATGGCCCCGGCCTGCTGCTGCACAGCTGGGCCGGCAATGTGCCGGCGCTGTCGCTGTGGAGCCTGGTTTGCGGCCTGCTCGTCAAAGCGCCTAGCGTCGGCAAGCTGGCCAGTGCCGAGCCGCTGTTTGCCGGCTGGTTTGCGCGTTTGCTGGTCGAAGTCCATCCGCCCTTGGCCGACTGCCTGGCCGTGGTCTGGTGGCCCGGCGGCGCCCAGACGGGCGACAGCGCCGAAGGCGCGCAGGTGCTTTACGCCGAGGCCGATACCGTGATGGCCTATGGCAGCAACCAGACCCTGGCCGCGCTGCGCCAGCAGTTGCCGGTGACCACGCGTTTTTTGCCCCATGGCCACAAGCTGGGTTTTGGCATGGTGGGTAGGGCGGCACTGGATGCCGTCAAAGCGCCGGCCCATGCGCGGCTGGCAGCCTGGGATGTCATGCGCTATGACCAGCAAGGCTGCTACTCGCCCCATGTGTTTTATGTAGAGCGGGGCGCCACGGTCTCACCCCGCGCCTTTGCCGATTACCTGGCCGCCGAGCTCGCCAACCTGCAGCAGCGCTTTGCGCGCCGCCCGCTGGATCTGGAAGAGGGCGCCGGCATGGCGCGCTGGCAGCAGTCGCTGGAGTGGCGTGCGCCCGCCGATGATGGCGCCGCCCCGCAGCTGATTGGCCCGGCCGATGCGCCCTGGAGCGTGGCCTATAGCGACAGCCTGGAGCCGCTGGCGCCCACGGCGCTCTACCGCAGCATTGTCGTCGTGGGGGTGGACAGTCTGGAGCAGGTGGTGCCGTTGATAGCAGCCCAGCGTGACTACCTGCAGAGCGCAGGCCTGGCCGTGGGCCCCGAGGATTTGTACCGCCTCGCCGGCCTGCTGGGGGCCGCCGGCGTCACCCGCATCAGCGCGCTGGGCGCCATGGGCATGCCCGAAGCCGGTTGGCACCATGACGGGCGCTTTAGCCTGCTCGACCTGGTGCGGATGACCGAGATCGATGCCGCTGCCGAGGCCGCCGCCCAGCCGCTGGCGCGCTACGCAGACTGAAGGGCGGCGCGATGGCATGGATTGATATCGAGGACCTTAGCTTTGCCTACCCGGGCCAGCCGCCTGTCGTGGATGGCGTGCGCTGGCAGATGGCGCAAGGCGCCTTCCACTGCCTGCTGGGCCGCAGCGGCTGCGGCAAGACCAGCTTGCTGCAGCTGGTCGCCGGCCTGCTGCAGCCCCAGGCCGGGCGCATTGTGCGGGCTGGTGGTAGCCTGGCCGCACCCGGCCCGCAGCTGGGCGTGATGTTCCAGTCGCCCACCTTGCTGGACTGGCTGACGGTGCTGGACAATGTGCTGCTGCCGCTGTCGCTGCAGCGCAAGCCTACGGCGCAGGACCGTGACGCCGCCGAGCAGCTGCTGGCCCAACTTGGCCTGGCGTCGCTGACCCGGCAGCAACCCGGGCAGCTATCCGGCGGGCAGCAAAGCCGGGTGGCGCTGGCGCGGGCCTTGATTCGTGAGCCCGCCTTGCTGCTGCTCGACGAGCCCTTTGCCGCGCTCGACGCCATCACCCGCGCCGAGCTGCAGGATGAGCTGCTGCGCAGCTGCCGCGCGCGCGGCACCACCGTGCTCTTTGTCACCCATGACATCAACGAAGCCGTGTACTTGGGGGACCGGGTGGCGCTGATGCATGGCGGGCGCCTGGTGGCCGATATCGCCATTGACCTGCCGACGCCCCGCACCCAGGCCATGCGCCATGGCGCGGCCTTTAACGCCTATGCGGCCCAGGTGCGTGCCGCGATGGATGGGGCCAGCGCATGAACCCTCTCTTGATAGCCCGGCTCTGGGCCACTGCGTTGCTGGTGCTGCTGCTGGCCGTGTGGGAGGGCGCTGGGCGCCTGGGCGGCATCTCGGCCCTGGTGCTGCCCGTGCCGTCGGCGGTGCTGCAGGCCTTGTGGACGGGGCTCGCGTCCGGCTACTTTTGGCCGCATGTGGCGGCCACCGTGCAAGCGGTGCTGCTCGGCCTGGCGGCCGGTGCCTGCTTTGGCTTGCTGGCGGGTATGGCCTTGGCCGAGTCGGTGTTGCTGGAGCGCGTGCTCAAGCCCTATGTGGTCGTCAGCCAGGTGGTCCCCAAGCTGGCGCTGGCGCCGCTGTTTGTGCTGTGGTTTGGTTTTGGCATGCTGCCGACGGTGCTGATCACGGCGCTGGTCTGCTTTTTTCCGCTGATGGAAAACACCTTGACGGGCCTGCGCCAGGTCGATGCACAGCGCCTGCAGCTGTTTCGCATGCTGGGGGCCAGCCGTCTGCAGACGTTATTGCGGCTCAAGCTGCCCATGGGGTTGCCCGCCATTCTGGCGGGCCTGCGCGTGGCCGTGGTGCTGGCGCTGGTGGGCGCGGTAGTGGCAGAGTTCATGGGCGCCAGCCAAGGGCTGGGCGCGGTGGTGATTGCCGCCCAGGGAATGATGGACACCAGCCTGATGTTTGCCGCGCTCTTGCTGATTGCGGCGCTGGGTTTGCTGCTGTACCAGGCCTGCCTGCTGCTGGAGCGCAGATTGCTGCGTGGCCATGCAGTCGCTGGCGCCCCGGCAGGCCCGCGCCGTTGATTTTTAGATTTTTGCTCGATTGCTTCTGGATGGACCGCTTATGTCTGCACCTTTTCTGACCTCCTCCCTCTCGCGCCGCCGCTGGCTGGGCGCCTCTGCCGGCCTCTTTGGCCTGGGCCTGGCGGGCAAGGGCATCACAGCGGGCGCTGCCGCGCCGGTCAGCGGCAAGATTCGCCTGGCCGGCTGGAGCAAGCCGATCAGCGAGATCACCAATATCCTGGCTGAGCCGGACAAGGGCTTTTTTAAGGCCCAAGGGGTGGATCTGACCTACCTGCCCGGTGCCGGCGGTGGCGACGCGATCCGCAATATCCTGAGCGGGCAGGGCGATGTGGCCTTTACCGACCCGGGCTCGTTCTTCATGGCGCTGGACAAGGGCGAGAAGCTGGTCGCCATCTACGACATCTACCCGCAAAACGTTTTCAATGTCGTCTCGCTGCGCTCGAGCGGCATCCGCAGCCCGGCGGATCTGAAGGGTAAGACCATTGGCGTCTATAGCCTCGCCAGCGGCACGCGCCAGAACCTGCTGGTGATGCTGCACCAGGCGGGGCTCAAGGAATCGGACGTGCGCATTGTCGTCACCGGCCTTTTGAACTTTGCACCGCTGATGCAAGGCCAGGTCGATGCGACCGCCGCCACTGACACCGGCCTGGCCGTGGGCCTGCGCAAGGGCATGGGCGAGGTCCATGTGATGCCCGTGCGCGACTACCTCAATATGTCCAGCGATATGTTTGTGGTGCGCCGGCAGTCGCTGGAGCAGCAGCCGGCATTGCTGCAGGCCTTTTTGCGCGGCTACCGTGACAGCGCGGCATGGATGATCGCCCAGCCCGAAGAGGCCGCCACCCTGGCCACCAAGCGCGCGATCGATGGCACCCAGCGCGATATCAACCTCGATGTGATTGCGCTGCGCAATGCCTCGGCCCAGCCCACCCTGCGGGTGCAGGGCAAGGTCGCGCCGCTGGGCAGTTTTGACCTGGCTGCGCTGCAAAAGGGCGCGGACGCCTACCATGCGCTGGGCATGGTGCAGCAGCCCATCAAGGTGGCCGATGTGGTCGACAGCCGTTGGCTGCCAGGGGCCTGAGATGCTGGAGAGCAGTGCTTTGAATCTGCGCGGCAAGGTGGTGCTGGTCACCGGCGCCAGCCGGGGCATTGGAGCGGCCATCGCCCAGGCCTTTGCGCGCGAAGGCGCCACCGTGGCGGTGAACTACCTGGCCAATGAGGCAGCAGCGGCCCAGACCGTGGCCGCCTGCCAGGCTGCTGGCGGCAACGCCTGGGCCGTGCAGGCTGATGTGGGCAACCCGGCCGCGGTGGACGCGATGGCCCAGGCCATTGCGCAAGAGGCCGGGCCCATCGACATCGTCGTGAACAACGCCTTGCGCCCCTATGCCTTTGACCCCGAGCGCCGCCAGCCGCTCGATGCACTGGCCTGGAGCGACTACCAGGCGCAGTTCGATGCCGCCGTGGGCGGCGCCTTCCATGTCTGCCGCGCCGTGCTGCCACAGATGCGCCAGCGCGCCCGGGGCAGCATTGTCAATATCAGCAGCAACTTGGTGGAACACCCTGTCGTTGCCTACCACGACTACAGCACGGCCAAGGCCTCGCTGGTGGGCTTTAGCCGCAACCTCGCCAGCGAGCTGGGGCCCTTTGGCATACGCGTCAACTGCGTCGCCCCGGGCCTCGTCTACCCCACCCAGGGCAGCGCGCAAACCCGCGAGTCCTTCCGCGAATCGCTGATGGCTGCCACCCCGCTGCGCCGCCTGGCCAGCCCCGACGATGTGGCCGGGCCGGTGCTGTTTCTGGCATCGGACCTGAGCCGGTTTATGACGGGGCAGGTGTTGTTGGTGGATGGGGGCTTGGTGATGCGCTGATGGGGCGATCAGGCGGCGCAAACCTCAGTCGTTCTCCCGTGGCAGTACATGCCTGAGCTCCAACTGGTCGCAGCTGTGGGGATGGAGTGCACCGTCCTGCTGCAGCTCCCCCACCTCAAAACCGTCTTCGACATCTTCGAAATACAGCAGGCCGTGGGGGAGGTGGGCGACGACCAATACCTGCTCTAGCTGGCCCAGGCGATGGATGGGGACCGGGTAAAAAGGCTGCCGACATCCAGTGAAAAGCGCCTGTTGCGCTGTGCTGCAGTTGGAGAGTTGCTTTTCAACAATCGCTTCCAACGCATCGACGGTGACGGGTTCCCAGGTACTCATATTGGTGCTTGGAGCTGATTACGGACGCACAGTATGCTATGGCACCCAGGGCCCCTCGGGTCCTCGCAAAGACTGATCAGCAGAAACGGACAACCATGGTCTTCCTGGCAATCACCCCCGAAGGCCTTCAGCAGGCCTTGATCGCAGCAGAAAAAACGGGCCAGCCGTTGTGGTGCGGCTTGAATGCGATTTCCCAAGAGGCGTTTAGCGCTATGGCAGGGAGCGGCCTTTCGCGCTTTGACTACGCCTTGGACCCGAAAGACACAGATACTTTGGCTGGCGCGCTCGACACCATAGCGCAACACCACCCGGCTAGCATCGTCTGGTTGGAAACAGCCCCCGCTGCGGACGACTGAGCCGGGCAGCGCGGTTGCTGGCCAGCGGCCCAGCTGCCGCACCACGACATCCATGAAAAACATCCAGGTCATCGATGGCGCGCTGAACTGCGTCTACGACATCTTTGCTGCGACGGAGCAGGAGTTCGCGCTGATCTTCCCCAGCGGCCAGGACATCGCCTTCATCGACGACGTCTATGCAGCTGCACCCGATGCGGCGGCCTTGGACAAAGCCTTTGATAGCCTATGGACCCGGCGGCTTGCCAAGGCGCAGGCGATGGGCATCCATGGCCAGCTGTTTTATGGACTTGACGAGAAAAAACCCTTCTATCCCAGCCGGCGCGACGAAGAAGCCCAGAACCCGGACGGATCGCGGCTTCGCTAAGACCAGGCAAAGCATCGCGCGAGCCCAAGAAGGAAGCGGCATCCAGCCTGTTGGCTGACATGCAGCGGCGCGCTGCCACGGCACAATAGCGCCCTTGGGATGGCGGGGCCAGCTTGGGACTACATGCTGCCGCCTTGCCATCCGCTGCATCAAAAACCAGAACAGGAAACCCATCAACCATGGCCAGCCGCGCCCTGGTGTGGATGCGTCGCGATTTGCGCTGCGACGACCATGCCGCTCTCTACCATGCCTTGCGCCGCTTTGAGCAGGTGTATTGCGTCTTCGTTTTTGACACCGACATCCTCGATCTGCTGCCCACGCGCGAGGACAGGCGGGTGGACTTTATCCATGCCAGTGTGTTGGCGCTGGACGATGACCTGCGCCAGTTGGCGGCGGGCAGCGGCGCGCCGGGTGCGGGCCTGCTGGTACGCCATGGGCCGGCTGTGCAAGAGGTGGTGCAGCTGGCGCAGGCGCTGGGCGTGCAAGAGGTGCTGACCAACCGCGACTACGAACCCGAGGCCATTGCCCGCGATGCGCGCGTGGCCGGCGATTTGCAAGCCGCCGGCATCGCCTTTAGCGATTACAAGGACCAGGTGCTGCTGGACCGCGATGAGGTGCTGACCCAGCAAGGCCATCCCTACAGCGTGTTCACGCCCTACAAGCGCGCCTGGCTGCAAAAGCTTGATGCCTTCCAGTGCAAGGCCTACCCGGTGGCGCGCTATGCCGGGCATCTGGCGGCATTGCCCAAGGGCGAGGCGATTCCGTCGCTGGCCGATCTGGGTTTTCAGCCCAGCAATCTGGCGTCGCTCAAGATTCCCACCGGCAGCCGGGGCGCGCAGCTGCTGCTGCAGGATTTTTTGCCGCGCATGGCGGCCTACCAGGA
Source organism: Comamonas sp. JNW (assembly GCF_003105075.1). Classification (NCBI taxonomy): domain Bacteria; kingdom Pseudomonadati; phylum Pseudomonadota; class Betaproteobacteria; order Burkholderiales; family Comamonadaceae; genus Comamonas; species Comamonas sp. JNW. The sequence continues at coordinate 93,334 of NZ_QETI01000012.1, read as the reverse complement.
CGCGCGGGATTTTCCGGCGGTCAAGGGCGTCTCCTACCTGTCGGTGCATCTGCGCTTTGGCACCGTGTCGATCCGCCAGCTGGCCGCCCTGTCCGTGGCGCAGGCGCGCACGGGCTGCGAGGGCGCGCAGACCTGGCTGTCGGAGCTGGCCTGGCGCGACTTTTACGCGATGATTCTCTGGCACCACCCGCAGGTGGTGACCCAGTCGTTCCGCCCCATCTACGACAAGGTGCAGTGGGACGACGCCCCTGAGCTGTGGCAGGCCTGGTGCGAGGCACGCACCGGGTACCCGTTGGTGGACGCCGCCATGCGCCAGCTGCTGCAGACCGGTTATATGCACAACCGCCTGCGCATGGTGGTGGCCAGCTTTTTGACCAAGGACCTGGGCATTGACTGGCGCGCGGGCGAGCGCTTTTTTGCCCAGCACCTCAATGACTATGACCTGTCATCGAACAATGGCGGCTGGCAGTGGGCGGCGTCGACGGGCTGCGACGCCCAGCCCTGGTTCCGCATCTTCAACCCCATCACCCAGTCCGAGCGTTTTGACCCGGATGGCAAGTTCATCCGTCGCTATCTGCCAGAACTCGCCAAGGTGCCTGACCGGTATATCCACTTTCCCGCTGCGATGAAGCCGCTGGAGCAGCAGGCCTGCGGTCTGCAGCTGGGGCGCGATTACCCGCAGCCGGTGGTGGACCACGGCCGGGCGCGTGAGCGGACCTTGATGCGGTTTCACTTTATGAAGAATCCGGATTGACCGGATGAGACGCTCGGTGGTGAGGCAGGGCAGGGCTCGCCGCAAGCGCCATAGCTTGATCAGTGCCGCGGCGTGAACATGCCCATGGGCAGCCGCATTGCGATGCGCCTGCCTGGGGGCAATCCATGCAGGGCTTCGGCGTCCAGGGTTTCCTGGAGGCGTTGCCCGGGTTGCAGCAGCTGCTGAAAACCCAGCCTGGCATAAGCAGGGGCACACCATGCCACATCGGAAAACGTCGTCAAGGTCAGCGCGCTCAGCCCCTGTGCCAGGGCGTGCTGGTACGCACTGGCCATGAGCAGGCCGCCGATGCCCCTGCGCTGCCAGTCCATGTGGACGGATAACTCCCAGATATGAAGCTCGGTGTCGACAATCTCCGTGCTGATGAAACCGGTCAGCACACCTTCATCCGTCTCGGCCACCCATACCGATTGTTGGAGGATGCGGCTTTCATGCGCAGCCTGCGCTATCAGCGGGCCGTCTGCCAGCCAGGCCAGGCCGGCGGCACCGCTATACAGCTGGGCGGCAGACTTTTCAATGGCTGGTAAATCTGCGGCGTCGGTGAGACGGGCAGGGCGAATCAACATGCGGGGGCTCCAGATCCATACCGTGTTCGCTGGGGATGGGGTCGAACGGTCTGGCATTGTAGTTCTGGCCAGAGGCATCGGGGGCTCTGAACGCCGCGCTGCTGGGCAGCAAATATCCAGCTGGCTGGCACTGACGGAGCCGATCTGGTCGATCGGCTCCACACAAGACCACTCAACCATCAATCAATCTTCAAGCCAATCGCGCTGATCACCGAACCATAACGGTCCAGCTCGGCCTTGGTGAACTTGGCCAGCTCGTCCTGGGTGCTGGCCTTGCTGCGCACGCCCAGCTTGGTCAGGCGATCCTTGGCGTCCGCATCGGCCAGGGCTTCGTTGAGCGCCTGGTGGAGTTTGGCCAGCACCTCGGGGCTGGTTTTGGCGGGGGCGTAGAGGGCGTACCAGGCGTTCACGACAAAGTTGGGGTAGCCGCTTTCGGCGAAGGTGGGCACAGTGGGCAGCTCGGGCAGGCGCTCGGTGCTGGCAACGGCCAGGGGGCGCACTTTGCCCGAGGTGATCAGTGGCGTGGCGCTGGTCAAGGTGTCAAAGATCATGTCGATGCGGCCGCCCATCAGGTCCATGGTGTGGGCATTGCCGCCCTTGTAGGGCACATGGGTCATGTCCACGCTGGCGGCGCGTTTGAACAGCTCGGCACTCAAATGCAGCGGCGAGCCATTGCCGGCCGAGCCATAGGTGAGGGTGGCCGGCGTCTTTTTCGCTTGTTCCACCACCTGCTTGACATCCTTGAATGGTGAGTTGGTGGCGACTTCCAGCACGATGGGGGCTTCGCCGATCATGCCGACCGGGGCGAAATCCTTGATCGCGTCATAGCCGGGCTGGCGGTACAGGTGCGGGCTGATCGCGTGGCTGGAGAGGGAGCCCAGCACCAGCGTGTAGCCGTCACCGGGCGCCTTGGCCGCCAGCGCGGTTCCGATGGTGGTGCCCGCGCCGCCACGGTTGTCAACGATCACGGACTGCTTGAGGATCTCCCCCATCTTCTGGCCCACGATACGGCCCACCGCATCGTTGGCGCCGCCTGCCGGGTAGGGCACGATCAAGGTGATGGGCTTGGCGGGATAGGCGGCGTCTGCCGCCTGGCTGGCCAGCGGGGCGAGGCCCAGCAGCAGGCTGCTGGCAAGGAGGAAGCGGCGGCGCGTGGTGGCAGAAGCAGGGTTGGAAGCGAACATGGTGGGACACCTCAAGGGCTGGTGGTTCAAATATGACTTCAGGGCTGAAGACGCAATGGTTTTTGGTGGTTATTTGATCAAAACAATCAAAATTGATAATTTTTTGAACGCTTCGATCAGAACTCTTTTTGCCAAAGTCTCCAATCAGGACTTTCCCCGAGTTGGTGCATGCACCATGGTGCGGAATCGCTGCACATTGGCGGTGCGTATGGGGCCAGATGTAATGGGGTTCGACCTAAACTCACTGCTTCCACGATCAAATCGATCATTTCTGGTGCGTTGAATCAAGGGTTAACCCTTGTTTTATCCCGCTTTGATTGAATTATGATTGAATCAATCAATTTTAAGGCTTGGTGTGATGACTGAGTCGACCGAAAGCACCTGCATGAGCCCGCGTTCCCTCCCGCGTTACCTCGTTCTCGCCGATGACCTCTCCGGTGCAGCCGACTGCGCTGCGGGGTTTGCGAGCGCTGGTCTCTCCACCAGCGTGCTGCTGGATGCGCAAGCCAGCGCTGGTGCCCAGAGCGATGTGGATGTGCTGACGGTAGACACAAATAGCCGGCGCGATACGGCGGCTGAGGCTGCTGCCAAGCTGCAGGCAGTGCTGGCCGCGCCAGCATCCCAGGGCCGCCGGGTGCTCAAGAAAATCGACTCCACCTTGCGGGGTGGTTGGGCGCAGGAGGTGGCGGTGCTGCAAAGCGCGCTCCATGCCATTGCGCTGGTGGCCCCTGCCTTCCCGCAGATGGGCCGCACGATGCAGGGCGGGGTGGTGTATGTGCACGGCGTGCGCCTGGCCGATACCGCTACCTGGCAGCTGGAGCATGCAGACCGCGAGGACCGCGCGGCGCAGCAGCTGCATGCCGCCGGCCTGCGCTGCGACAACCTGCCCGCCAGCGTGCTCGATGCAGGCCCAGAAGCGACCGCACAAGCAATTGCCCATGCACGTGAGCAGGGCGTGCAGGCGCTGGTGTTGGATGTGCTCCATGACCAGCATCTGCAGACCTTGGCCCAGGCTAGCCTCCAGGTAGAGCAGGCTTTTTGCGTGTGCTCTGCCGGCCTGTCGCATGCGCTGGCGCAGCAGGTGCCGGCTTTGCCGGCATCGGTCGGTTCCTTGGATGTACCGCATGCCGCCGGGCGTTTGCCCAGCGTGGTTACCGTCGTTGGCAGCATGTCGGCGATTGCGCAGCAGCAGCTCACGTATTTGGCCGAGCAGCCAGGCACGCGGCTGCATGTGGTGCATCCTGGCTGGTTGCGCAGCGACGCGCAGACGACCCAAGGCCAGAAACTGGTGCAGACGCTGGTACAGACCCTGGTGCAGACCATCAGCGACGAAGTGGCCCAGGGCCTGGATGTCGTGGTCAGCCTGGGAGCAGATGCGCAGACCGACCCGGCCGAAGGCCCGATGCTGGCACGGCAGCTGGCCCGCTTGCTGCATGCGCCCATGGCCGCCGCCGCAGGTCTCGTCATCACCGGCGGTGAAACGGCCCGGTCGGTACTGGAAGAACTGCAACTGCGCCGCCTGCGCGTGCATTCCGAGAGCGAGCCCGGCGTGGTGCTGTGCATCACCGAGAACCAGGACATCGAACAAGACACCCCGCGCCAGTGGATTGCCACCAAGGCCGGCGCCTTTGGCCATCCCGCATCGCTGCACCGCGCAAGCCGCGCCATCCATTCATTGCTGGCTGCCAGCACCCATGGCGGCCACACCGACCCACTCCCTACAGAAAGCAAGCAAAGATGAGCCATTCCCTGCCCGTCATCGGAATCACCATGGGAGACGCTGCCGGCGTGGGCCCTGAAATCATTGTCAAGAGCTTTGCGAACGACAGCCTGTACAGCCTGGCCAAAGCCGTGGTCATTGGCGATGCCAAGCGGCTGCAGAAGGCCAATGCGCTGCTGGGCACCCAGGTGCGTGTGCGGGCGATCGAGGACATTGCCGATGCAGCCTTTGAGCGGGGCGTCATCGACTGCATTGATCTGCAGCTGATCCCGGACGACCTGGCATTTGGCAAGCTCTCGCCCGTGGCCGGTGATGCGGCGTTCCGCTTTATCGAGCGCGCGGTGGAGCTGGCCAAGGCCCGAAAGATCGACGCTATCTGCACCGCGCCGCTGAACAAGGAGGCACTGCATGCCGGCGGCCACAAGTTTCCCGGCCACACGGAGATGCTGGCGCACCTCACCGGCGTGGAAGAGGTCTCGATGATGCTGGTTGCGCCCAATCTGCGCGTGATCCATGTGACCACACATATCGGCTTGCTCGATGCCATCCGCAAGATCGAGCCGGGCCTGGTCGAGCGCACCATCCAGCGCGGCTACGACACCTTGCGCAAGGCGAGCATCGCCAACCCACGGATTGCAGTGTGTGGCATCAACCCGCATGCCGGTGAGAACGGCCTGTTTGGCTATGGTGAGGAAGAAGAAAAGATCATCCCCGCCGTGCAGAAGCTGCGCGACAAGGGTATGGACATTGAAGGCCCACTGCCGGCCGACACGCTGTTCTTCCGCGCCGGGCGCGGTGATTTCGACCTGGTGGTTGCCATGTACCACGACCAAGGCCATGGCCCCGTCAAGGTGCTGGGCCTGGAGGCGGGCGTGAACATCACCGTGGGGCTGGATGTGATCCGCACCTCGGTGGACCACGGCACGGCGTTTGACATTGCCGGCAAGGGCATTGCCGATGAGCGCAGCCTGCTCGAAGCTCTGCGCCAGGGCGCAGAACTCGCAACGCGCAGCTAAAAAATCCAGGAGACAAAGACATGCGTATCCACAGCACCGTCCTCAGTGGCCACAAGGTCCTCGACGACATCGCCTACCTGGTAAGCGGCAAGCACAAGCTGCTGTTTGTCAGCGACCAGAACATCTCCGGCATCGCAGGCGTGCAGGCGCTGTTGGCCCAATTGCGGCGCGCGGCCGCCGAGGTGCAGGTGATTGACGATGTGCCGCCCGAGCCATCGGATGCGGATGTGGAGCGGATTCTGCAAGAGCGCGATCTGCGCGGCGTGGACTTTGTCGTCGGCGTGGGCGGCGGCAGTGTGCTGGATGTGGCCAAGCTGCTGTCGGCACTGGCGCATGCCGAATCGCCCAGCTTGGCCGAGCTGCTGGCGGGCACCAAGGTCACGCAGCGGGTCAAGGCGCTGATGGTGCCGACGACGGCGGGCACGGGCTCGGAGGCGACGCCCAATGCGATCCTGGCGATCCCTGCGCGCGAGACCAAGCAGGGCATCATCTCCCCGGTGCTGCTGCCCGACTATGTGGCGCTGGCGCCGGAGCTGACGGTGACCATGCCGCACAAAATTGCGGCTTCGACCGGGGTCGATGCGCTCTGCCACCTGATCGAGTGCTTTACCGCCAGCATTGCCAACCCGGTCGCCGACAACTACGCGATGATCGGCATGAAAAAGCTGTTCGAGAACATCGAGCTCTCGCTAGCCGAACCCGACAACCTCGAAGCCAAGCTCAACATGCTCTGGGCCTCGTACTACGGCGGCGCCTGCATTGCCCATGCGGGCACGCACCTGGTCCATGCCATGTCCTACCCGCTGGGCGGCAAGTACCACATCCCGCATGGCGTTGCCAATGCGATCTTGCTCGCGCCTTGCTTTGAATGGCTGCGCCCGCTGTGCGTTGCCAAGCTGGCACGCGCTTACGAGCTGGTGCCCGGTGCCAATATGGCGCTGGACGACGAAGGCAAATCGCATGCGCTGGTGGCCTACTTTGCCGATCTGGTCCAGCGCCTGCGCCTGCCGGCCAGCCTGCAAGAGCTGGGCATTGGCCGCGATCACCTGCCCGATCTGGTGAAGGCCGCGCTCGATGTGCAGCGCCTCATCAAGAATGTGCCCGGGGCCGTCACGGGCGCCGATATCGAAAAGGTCTACCTGAAGCTGTTTAACTGAGACAACACCATGGCAAACAAGCAAAAACTCCAAGGCATTCTGACGGCCATCATCACCCCCATGGACGCGGAGGACCGCTTTGCCGAGGCGCCGTTCCGCGAGCAGATCGACCGCCAGATCAAGGCGGGCAACGGCATTTTCTGCGGCGGCACGAATGGCGAATTCTTTGCGCTGACCGAGGGGGAGAAGCGCCGCGTCGCCGAGGTGGCGATGGAGCAAGTCGCTGGGCGCGCCAGCGTGGTCGGCCATGTGGGCGAGGTATCGACGGCCGAATGCATCCGCGCAGGCCGCGAGATTGCCCGCCTGGGTGTGGATGCGGTCGCCGCCATCACGCCCTGGTTTGTGCCGCTGTCGCAGGATGAGCTGCATGGGCATTTCAGCGCGATTGCCGATGCGCTGGAGGTGCCCGTTTACCTCTACAACATCCCCGCGCGCACCGGCAACACCATTGCGCCAGAGACCGCCAAGCGCCTGGCCGCGCACCCCAATATCGCCGGCATCAAGGACAGCGCCGGCAGCCATGAAAGCCTCAGCGGTTTTCTGAAAGTCGCCAAGGAAGTGCCGGATTTTGTCGTGTTCAACGGGCCTGACAGCCTGATCCACCAGGGCTTTGTCGAAGGCTGCGCCGGCGCCGTATCGGGCCTGGCCAATGCGGCGCCGCGCGAGGTCAATGCGATCTGGACGCGCTTTGCCGCGGGTGACATTGCCGGCTCGCGCCAGCAGCAAGAGAGGGTCACCAGCCTGCGCGAGGCGCTCTACAAGGTCTGCTTTGCGCCGGCCGCCGTCAAGCGCGCCGTGCAACTGCTGGGCTACCACGTGGGCAACAGCAAGTACCCTGTGCGCATCAGCGCCGAGCAGGAGGCGCAGATGCGCGAAATCCTGCAGGCCCATGGCATATCGGGTTGAGGCGTTGCGGACTCGGTTAAGCTCTTATCCGTTATCGCTATTGCGCTGTAGCCAGCCACGCATCCCATGAAGGTCGCCAACCGACGAGAGTCCATTTTGCATGCCGTGCATTCGGGCATGACCGATGTCGCCGCGCTGTGCGCGAGGTTTGCCATCTCCGAGGCCACCGTGCGCCGTGACCTGCAGGCGCTGCAGCAGGACGGCCGCCTGCTGCGCGTCTACGGTGGCGCCGTGGCGGCGCCCATCCGCCATGAGCCCGAAGAATCGCTGGAGTTGCGCAAGGTGCATGACGGCGAGGCCAAGGCCGCGATCGCGCGCAAGGCCATCAGCCTGATCGAGCCGGGCGACACGATCTTTATCGATGGCGGCACCACCACCGATGCGCTCGCGCGCCTGCTGCCCAAGGACGATTCGCTGCGCATCATCACCAACAACCTGCTGGCGCTGAACACGCTGAGCAGCCGGGATATCCCCGTCACCTTGCTCGGCGGCGACCTGCGCCGGGGCAGCATGAGCGTCTACGGGTCGCTCGCCGACATGGCGCTCGAGCGCCTCACATTCGACAAGGTGTTTTGCAGCGCCGATGGCATCGATGCCGAGTTTGGCGTTTGCGAAGGCTCGATCGAGCAGGCCTGGTTCAAGGAAAAGCTGTTCCGCCGCACGCGCGAGGTCTATCTGCTGGCCACTGCTGAAAAGCTGGGCCGCAAGTCGCAGATGAACTGGTCGCCCATTCACCGCCAGTGGACCCTGATCACCGATGCCGCGCCCGAAAGCCATGCCGTGCAGGCTTTTGGCAACCACCCCTTTGTGACGGTGGTGCCGGTCGCCTGAGGGCATGGGCCACCGTCAAGGTTTGAGCAGTACCTTACCCTTGCGGCCTGGTTGCAGGCTGGCTGTGGCCGCTTGGGCGGCATCGCCCAGGTCATAGATGGCCTCGGCCGGCAGCTTCAGCTCACCACCCACAATGCGTTGGATCAGCTCAGTGATCAGGCGGCGTTTGTCCTGGGCGGACAGCGCCTCGCTCACCTTGCTGCCCCAAAAGCCTTTGACGGTGGCCTGCTTGAAGATCATCGCGCCCGAATCAATCTGCATCGGCTCGCCGGCCATGGTGCCAAACGACACCAGCGTGCCGCCTTCGCCGAGCAAGGCCAATAGCGCTGCGCTGGATGCACCGCCAATGGAATCGACGGCGGCGTAAGCACCTTGGGGGCCGAGCAGCGCGCTGGCGCTGTGCTTCCAGTCCGCTTGCGCGGTGGACAGGACATTGGCAATGCCCAAGTCACTGAGCTCCTGCACACCTGCATCGCGGCGCACCAGGTTGAGCACCTGCACGCCGCGTGCGCTGGCCAGCATGGCCAGGGTCTTGCCGACGGCGCCATTGGCCGTGTTCTGCGCAATCCATTGACCGGGTTGCACGTTCAAAAACTCCAGCAGCATCAAGGCACTGAGCGGCATGGCGATGAGCTGGGCGGCTACCTCATCGGGAATGGCCTCGGGCACGGGCACCAGCAGGCGCGCGGGCGCCAGAAAGTACTCGGCCCAGGTGCCGTGGACGCCGGCTACCGCAACGCGCTGCCCCAGCGTGACGCCTTCGACGCCAGCGCCGAGCGCATCGATCACGCCCACGGCCTCGCTGCCGCCAATGGCGGGCAGCTCGGGCTTGTAGCCGTAGCGGCCACGGATGGTCCAAAGATCATGGTTGTGGATGGGGGCGAGCAAGGTCTTGATGCGAACCTCGCCGGCGGCGGGTTGGGGCATGGGCTGCTCGCCCAGGGTCAGGACTTCGGCGGGCTCGCCAAAGGTGGAGTGAATCGCACTGCGCATGGGGGCTGTCCTTATTGGGCCAGCATCGACAGCAGGGCCTGGGCCACGGCTTCGCTGCTGGCGGGGTTCTGGCCGGTGACCAGGCGCCCGTCGACCTCGACATGCACCTGCCAATCCGGGCCCTTGTGGTAGTCGGCGCCCTGACGGATGAATTCATCTTCAATCAAAAAGGGCACCACGGCAGTGAGGCCAACTGCGTTTTCTTCGCTGTTCGTAAACCCCGTCACGCGGCGGCCTGCCACCAGGGGCTGGCCATCGGCGGCCTTAACTTTGATGAGGGCGCCCGGCGCATGGCAGACCAGACCCAGCGGCTTGCCTGCGCGCTCAAAGGCCTCCAGCAGTGCAATCGATTTGGCGTCATTGGCGAGATCCCACAGCGGGCCATGGCCACCGGGGTAGAAGACGGCATCAAAGTCATCGGCTTGGATCTGGGCCAGTGGCGTGGTCGCTGCCAACGCGGCCTGTGCCTGCGGGTCCTTACGGAAGCGCTCGGTGGCGGCAGTCTGGGCATCGGGCTCGTCGCTCTTGGGGTCCAGTGGCGGCTGGCCGCCCAGCGGGGATGCGAGTGTGATTTCGGCGCCTGCGTCCTGGAATACGTAGTAGGGCGCGGCAAATTCTTCCAGCCAGAAACCGGTCTTGCGGCCTGTGTCGCCAAGACGGTCGTGCGAGGTCAGTACCAATAGAACTTTCATGGGGACTCCTTGGGGGATGAAGGGAGGGGTTGGGGAGAGGAGAGGGTGGATGCGTTGCAGGTCAGCAAATGCACGGTGGCGGCCCGCGCTTGCACCAGAAACGATCGGTCCTGGCTCAGCTTGGCCAGCAGCGCCGCGCCCAGCCACATCTGGTAGAGCACACGCGCGACCACCAGCGACGGCGGGCCCGCAGGCAGCGAGCCATCGCTGCGCGCCTCGTCAATGACGGCAGCGATCCTGGCCAGCAGCCGCTGCACGCCGCCATCGAGCACCTGGCGCATTTCTTCGGACAGGTCAGCAACCTCGGCCGCGAGCTTGACCACCAGGCATTCTTCGGCCCAGCCGCAGTGCGCATCGCCGGGCGCTGCGATCCAGGCGTCCCAGTAGCGCATCAGGCGTTCATAGCCCGTGCCATCGGCTGCCAGCAGGCTATCCACCTTGCGGCCATAGCCTTCGACATACTGCAGCAGCAACGCGCAGCCAAAGGCCTCTTTCGACGGGAAGTAGTGGTAGAACGAGCCCTTGGGCACGCCGCAGGTCTTGAGGATTTCCTGCAGGCCCACCGCTGCAAAACCTTTGCGCAGCACGAGCTGGTTCCCGGTGTCGAGGATGTGCTGGCGGGTGGCTTGCGCTTTCTGGGTCAAGGTCATGGGCTCGATGTTAGTAAAAAATAGACCGGTCGTCTAGTAAATCTGAAAATACCCCAAACGCGGTGTGGGTTGACCGTTGCAGAGGTGGGAGCGGTTGCCGACAAGGCACTCCACACGCGACCCCCCAGGCGTCTGTCTCGGAGAAGCATCTTCATCTTCCCAGATGGTGGTCCATGCTGTCGCACCGGTGGCGCGCCTGCTGTCAGCCATTGCCGCAAGTGACTGTCATTGGGGGCTGTATATGAAACAAGCAGGTACTGCTATGCTATGTTTGTGACAGCTGCAGGATGACAACATCTGACCGGTCGGAGGCTGGTGTGTTGCAAACCTGATTTTTCATGGCGATGCGCCCGCAGAGGAGGCCGTATGAGATCCCGTGCAAAGTCTTTGTCGGAGCTGCAAATCACCGTGGTTACCCCGGACCAGATCAAGCTGTTCAAGATGGCTTATCTCGCAGGGGTCACCGATGCGGCCGCCATTTTTGATGCCGACAGTGCGCTGGTCGCCAGCGACGAGGTGGCCAAGCGTATCACCCGGGCCTTGGACGAGGCCGTGGCCTCTTTCGAAGACGATTTCCTCTCGGTCGGGCCTTGCGATCTGGCGCCAGAGTCCGATACCTAGTGCCGCGCACAGCCCCCCAGCCAGCCCCGCTCGCGGGGCTTTTTGACGCCTGCATGCCGCGCAGGACTTTGCGCAGGGGTCATAGAAAATTCATCTGACACAGCTGTTAGGAGTTGTTCGTCCATCTTAAAATGAAACGGTCGTCACAAATTAGGATGATCGATGGATTCCATCACATGGTTGCTGCTGACCTATAAAGTCCCGGCCGAGCCCACAGCCAAACGCATGGCGCTGTGGCGGCGCCTCAAGGCCCTGGGGGCCGTGTACCTGCAAAACGGTGTGTGCCTGCTGCCCAAGACCGATGACCATGTGCGCCGGCTCAAGGTGCTGGAGAACGACATTGCCGCGATGGACGGGGACTGCGTGCTGCTGGAGACCATTGCGCTCGACCGGCGGCAGGAGGACAAGGTCATCACCCGCTTCAAGGCCGACCGCGACGACCAGTACCGCGAACTGTTGGGCCGCTGCCAGGATTTCGAGGCCGAGATCGCCAAGGAGATCGCGATCGAGAAGTTCACTTATGCCGAGCTGGATGAAGAAGAGACCGACCTGAAAAAACTGCAGGCCTGGTACGAGAAGATCCGCAAGCTGGACTTTTACGACGCGCCGCTGGCAGTGACGGCGGCCGAGCGCCTGCAGCACTGCGAATCCTTGCTGGAGGCCTATGCCCAACGGGTGTATGACGCGCATGACGAAAACCGTTGAAACCCCCGAGCCCGCAGCGGACAGCGCGTTGCAGCGCGGCGCACGCGCAGTGCCGCGCAGCGTCTGGGCGCTGGGCTTTGTCTCGATGCTGATGGATATCTCGTCCGAGATGGTGCATGCGCTCTTGCCGATCTACATGGTGGCGGTGCTGGGCACCTCGGTACTGGCGGTGGGCCTGATCGAGGGCATCGCCGAGGCCACGGCCTCCATCGTCAAGGTGTTTTCCGGCGCGATCAGCGACCGCTTTGGCAAGCGCAAGCTGCTGGCCGTGCTGGGCTATGGCCTGGGCGCACTGACCAAGCCGGTGTTTCCGCTGGCAGGCGGCCTGGAATGGCTGGTGGGCGCGCGCTTTGTGGACCGGGTGGGCAAAGGCATTCGCGGCGCGCCCCGTGATGCGCTGGTGGCCGATGTGACGCCACCGCATTTGCGCGGCACCGCCTACGGTCTGCGCCAGACCCTGGACACCATCGGCGCCTTTACCGGGCCCTTGCTGGCCATCGGCCTGATGTGGTGGACGGCGGACAACTACCAGCTGGTGTTCTGGCTGGCGGTGCTGCCCGCGTTTGCGGCGGTGGCGGTGCTGGTGTTTTTTGTGAAAGAGCCCGTAACGCCGATCGCCCAACGGCCGCGCCAGCTGCCCTTGCGCAGGCGCGAGCTGCAGCGTTTGCCCCGGGCTTACTGGGTGGTGGTGGGCCTGGGCCTGGTGTTCACGTTGGCGCGGTTCAGTGAGGCGTTTTTGATTTTGCGCGCGCAGTCGGCCGGCCTGCCGCCCATGTGGGCGCCTGCGGTGCTGGTGGTCATGGGGCTGGCGTACGCGCTGTCGGCCTATCCGGCCGGGGCGCTGTCGGACCGCCGCCCCCGGCAGGATGTGCTGCTCGCCGGCTTGTTCTTGCTGGTGGCCGCCGATCTGGTGCTGGCCTTGGTACCCGGTGTGCTGGGCCTGGGGCTGGGCGTGGCGCTGTGGGGCCTGCATATGGGTTTTAGCCAGGGCCTGTTCAACGCGATGATTGCCGACAGCGCGCCGGCCGAGCTGCGCGGCACGGCCTTTGGCATTTTCCATTTGCTCACCGGTGTGGCCTTGCTGCTGGCCAGCGTGATGGCCGGGCTGCTCTGGGATGCCATTGGCTACCAGGCCACCTTTGTCTGCGGCGCGGCCTTTGCGCTGCTGGCGGCGCTGGGGCTGCTGCTGCAGCGCGGGCGGGGTTGAGCAGCCGGTCAAATTCAGCGCTGGTGGTTTGAGACGGCCCTTCGGGGCCGTTTTTGACGTGAATGCCTGCGGATGGTGCTCAGCCGCAGCTTTATCGATGTCCAAACATTTATCAAGACTCATTCTCATTTAAAATACCGCGCGGCACTGCCAGGCCTGCGGTATCACAGGCATGCTCAGGCGCCCCGGGCCATGCCGCTGTGGCGGGCCCTGTTCACAGGATGGTCAAGATGCAAACAGCCCCCACCCCCCCACCTGCAGCCGGCCTGCTGGGCTACCGCACGCGTGTCGCGTCGCGGGCCATCGCCGCCATTGGCGGCGGTTATGCCTTGGCAGCGGCTTCTGCCGCAGCGGGGGCCGTGGGCTTTCAAACGCTGGGCATGGCCCGGGTGGATGCGACGATGGCGGCCACGATGCTGGCCTTTGTGGTCTACGCGATCGCGGCGATGTGGGCCTTTGCCTGTGCAACGGCCGTGCGCGCCTGGCTGGGCATTGCGCTGCCAGCGGCGGCCCTTGCGCTGATCGCCTGGGTGCTGGCGCCGGGAGCAGCGGCATGAGGGTCGACGGCAAACCCGAGGGCCTGCGGCAGTCGATGGCCTGGTTGCATACCTGGAGCGGGCTGCTGCTGGGCTGGCTGCTGTATGCGGTGTTCTTTACCGGCACCTTGAGCTTTTTTCGCAATGAGATCACCGACTGGATGCGGCCCGAGCTGCACCAGTCCGTGCCCGATGCGGATACCGCCCAGCGCGGGCTGGATGCCATGCAGGCCATGGCGCCCAAGGCTACGACCTGGACCTTGTCGCTGCCCAATGAACGCCAGACGGCGATCGAGGCCTCCTGGCGCGAGCCCGGTGCTGCGGCTGGCCGGGCAGGGACCCAGCGCGCCACCTTGGATGCCGGCACCGGCGAGCAGCTGCAGCCGCGCGAGACGCGGGGCGGCAGCTTCTTGTACCGCTTCCATTTTGAGCTCTATGCGATGCCGCGCATCTGGGGCCGCTGGATCGTGGGCTTTGCGACGATGCTGATGCTGGTGGCCATCATCAGCGGCGTCATCACGCACAAGAAGATCTTCAGCGACTTCTTCACCTTCCGCCCACGCAAGGGCCAGCGATCCTGGCTCGATGCGCACAATGCCACGGCCGTGCTGGCGCTGCCTTTTCACCTGGTGATCACGTTCAGCGGCCTGGTGCTGCTGATGAACATGCTGATGCCCTGGGGCGTGCAGACCGCCTACAGCGGCGACAGCAGTGCCTATTTCTCCGAGCTGCGGGGCAACCGCCAGGCACAGCCGGGCGCGGGCAATGCCAATAGCGGTAATGGCCCGCGTGAGGGCGGCCGTGCCAGCCGCGAGGCCAATGCCGATGCCGATGCCAATACGCCCGTCGCAACCGTCGCAATGGCACCCGTGGGCCCGATGGTGGAGGCAGCGTTGCAGCAGTGGCCGGTGCATGGCGTGGGCAGCATCACCGTCAATGAACCCGGCACTGCCCGCGCGACCGTGGAGCTGCGCGAGGGTGGGGGCTCCAGCCTGGTCAACCGGGGCGCGGCATCGACCTTGCTGTTTGATGGCGTGAGCGGCGAGCCGCGCCAGGCGCCAGAGGCCGCTGCCATCTCCTGGCCGCGTGCGACCAGCAATGTCGTATCGAGCCTGCACCTGGGCCGCTTTGCCGAGCCGCTGGTGCGCTGGCTGCTGTTCTTGAGCGGCGTGGTCGGCACCACGATGGCAGCCACCGGCATGGTGCTCTGGGTGGTCAAGCGCCTGCCCGAGCGGCGCAAGCTGGGCCGCACGCCCCATGGCCACCGCCTGGTGGAGGTGCTCAATGTGGGCGCGATCGCCGGTCTGTCGGTCGCCACGGCCTCGTTCTTCTGGTTCAACCGCTTATTGCCTGCCGATCTGGTTGGCCGCAGCGATTGGGAGATTCGCGGCTTCTTTACGGTGTGGGCGCTATGCCTGCTGCACCCCCTGCTGCGCCCGCACCGCCAGGCCTGGCGCGAGCAGATGCTGCTGGCCGCCGTGCTGCTGGCCTTGTTGCCGCTGCTCAATGGCCTCAGTGGCGGTGCATGGCTGCCCCAAAGCATTGCGCATGCGCAGTGGAGCATTGCCGGTTTTGACTTGATGATGCTGGCGCTGGCCGCCTTGCATGGCTGGGTCGTGTGGTGGCTGGCGCGCAGTGGGCAGACTGCGACCCCTGCAGCGCGCCAACCGGCAGCCGCTGCCAAGCCAGCCGCCACGGATACCGGTTTGCTGGCGCCGCATGCCGCCGTGGCCAGCGCGATGGAGCAGCAACGATGATCCCCATCGCAAGTCTGCTGTGGGCCTTTGCCGGTTTTGCGGCGCTGGCGGCCGCCATGGACCGCCATGAGGAACCACTGGGTACCGCCGCGCTCGCCGCCACGCAGCGCCATGGCTGGCAGGCGGGCGGCAGCGCCTTGCTATTGCTATCGCTGATGGCCTGCTTGCAGCGCTGGAACGCCTCGGTCGGCATCGCCGCTTGGCTGGGCCTGCTGACCTTGGCCGCGATGGCCTGGGGCCTGGTGCTGACCTATGCGCCCGAGCGCGCCAGTCGCTTGGCCTTGGCTGCCGCAGCCTCGGGGCTGCTGGCAGCGGCCATCGCCTACTGAACGCACAACGCCGCGCCAGGCAATGGCCTGGCGCGGCGTTGTTGTCTCAAGGGCAGTCTGTTTTAGCCCTGGTTAGTCTGCTTGTAGGCGCGGTTGGCGCGTTCCCACGCAGCCTTTACAGCAGGCTCAGCCTCTGGCCAGCCCAGGCGGCTTTGGGCACGCTCTTGCTGCCAGCGGCGCTCCCAGTCGCTGCGCGCATCGTCCCAATCGACCAGGCCATCACGCACCGACTGGTAGCCGGCGCGGTAGGCTGGCGCATAGTCGTCATAGGTATAGCCTTCGGCAAAGTAGGGCTCGCGCTGGTAGGCGTCGGCCCAGTAGGCATCCTCGGCAGTAGGGTTGACGGCCTCGGCAGCGCCCTTGCCGGCCAGGCCGCCAATCACGGCGCCCACGACACCGCCCACGGCGGTGCCGACAGGCCCTGCGACCGAGCCTGCAGCCGCGCCGGTCAACGCGCCACCGGCGGCACCAATGCCAGTGCCAATGGGGTGGGCTCCGGGCTCATCGGTGATGGGATCGGGGTTGAGTTTGGGATCTTGAGGATGGGTCATGCTGCGCTCCTGGGTTTGGTGGAGGACTTGGGTCCTGGTGCTTCCATGGTGCGGCGCTGACCGCGACCGGGCCGTAGGACAAGCGCAGCAGCGCTGGTACGACGGGCCTGCGCGGGGCTGTCACCACCGCCTTGCAGCCAGGTAGCGGCGGACCACAAGGCAGCAGGGCGTTTGCCTGACAGACGGCGTCTGCATCTGGCTGCACACTGGTTGCAGCGCAGCCGTTTGCCACTTGGATGCGGGCTGGATCTGCCCCCAGCCAGGAATCTTCCTCAACGATGGCCCAGAAGCCCACGCCATGATCCGATTGCAGTATTCTTTGGAGCTTGCCTATACGGTGCTGACCCCCAGCGCCGACTTTTTCTTCAACTTCCACCCCGCCTTCACCCCGCAGCAGTCGGTGGTGCAAGAGCACTTGAGCGTCAACCAGGCCGGTGCCACCTGGCAGCTGCAGCAAGATGCCGACGGTCAGCGCAGCCTGCGGCTGCAGGCGCAAAGCGGCCCGCTCCAGCTCAACTACCAGGCCACCGTCGAGATGCGCCACTACAGCGACGACCCCGAGAGCATTGCCGAGGTGCCGCTCTACCAATTGCCGCTAGAAGCGCTGCGCTATATCTACCCCAGCCGCTACTGCCAGTCCGACCGGCTCGCCGCCTATGCCTACGATCTGTTCGGCCAACAGGCCCCGGGTTATGCGCGTGCCCAGGCCGTGTGCAACTGGGTGCAGCAGCATGTGAAGTTCCGCTCCAACAGCAGCAGCGGTACCACCTCGGCCGTCGATACCTTGGTCGAGTGCGTCGGCGTTTGCCGCGATTTTGCGCACCTGATGATTGCCATGTGCCGCGCCATCAACCTGCCTGCCCGCTTTGTGACAGGCACCGATTACGGCGCCGACCCGGCCTTGGGTCCGCCCGATTTCCATGCCTATGTCGAGGTCTACCTGGGCGGGCGCTGGTACATGTTTGACCCTTCAGGTACCGCCATTCCGATGGGCATGATGCGGCTGGCTACCGGCCGTGATGCCGCCGATGCGGCGTTCGCGACCATCTTTGGCGGCGTCACCAGTGATGCGCCGCGCATCGAGGTGGTCGCTGAGCACGATGGCGGGCAGTGGCAGCTGCCGGTGCACACCAGGCAGGGCCTGTCAACGGCGCTGGTCTGAGCTGGAGCGCCACCCGCGCAACTGCCTTGATACGGCGCAAAGACCTGCCAGTGCGCCTGGCAACCGTGTGGCCCAAAAAAAATGCCGCCCCAATGGGGCGGCAGTGCATTCAAGAAGAAAGCCGATCCTGTCAAACAGGGTGTCCATGCAAATCAAGAGAGGGAGGGAGGGTACGCATGAACTCGGCGAAAGCGATGGTCAAATTCTAGGACGGCTATTGGCGCCCAATAGGGGAATGCCTGGAGCAATCGTCAGCAATTGACAAAAAAAGAGCCCGCATGACTGCGGGCTCCAAGGTCGTTTTCCTTTTCTTCTACTTCTACCTCCCTCCAGAGGAATCGAGATCATATGTCAAAACTATGACTGTTGAATAATCATAAATTCAACAAATGTCAGCTTTTCGAAAGCTTAGCGGATTCCAAGCAGACATCCACCCGGGTCATGCTAAATGCTATCAAGTGGTCGAATCAATAAATAGTTCAATGCTTGCCTGCGAGCTCGCAGGGTTTCCCACAACATCCGCGTCAAATCAAGGGATCGGACGCCCCGCTGGTTTGTGGCAATCGTTACTGAATGCATTGCCTGTTAGCACGCAGTTGGCGCAACTGATTGTTGGTGGTGCAATATTATGTACTAATTTCGACAGCGAAAAGCGGCATGCTGCCCAGCGGGTGACAGCATGCCGCAGCCCTTGTGCGCCACAGTGCGGACTAGATGGCGCCATGGGGGAGGGGTTCATAAGAAGCAGGCCAGCCTGCGATGCAAGGGCTGGCGTGAAAGGCAGACTCAGGCCATGGGCTTGCGGCCCACTGTGCGGATCAGCTCACCCACGCGCAGCAGGTACTGGTCAAAGGCCTGGTTGGCAGCAGCCTGGCTGCCGGTGGGCTGGGCAACGGTGCGGCCTTCGGCCTCCAGGCGGGCGCGGATCTCGGGGTTTTGCAGCGCCGCGCCAATGGCATTGCGCAGCAGGCTGACCCGCTCTGCCGGGCAGCCTTGCTTGACAAAGTAGCCGCCGCTGATGGTGTAGGCAAAGTCAGGCAGCTGCTGGCTTTGGCCGATGAGCGGGATATGGGCCAGCGGCGTGGGCAGTTCCTTGGAAAAGCTGGTGACCACCTTGAGCCGGCCCTGGGCCTGCATCGCATCAAAGCTGGTCTGGTAAGGCAGGATCGCCAGGTCCACCTCGCCACCGGCCACGCCTTGCAAGGCGGGGGCGCCGCCCTTGTAGGGCACATGCAGCAAGGGCGCCCCCACGCGCGTGGCCAAGGCCTCACCCATCAGGTGGTAGATGGAATCAATGCCCACGGTGGCATAGGTGAGCGGTTTGGCGCTGCTTTGCTTGGCCAGCGCAATCACCTTGTCCAGTGAATCGGCCTGCAGCCCATTGCGGGCCAGCAGCACGATATGCGCTTCGCTGATCGGCGCGACCAGGCTGAAATCCTTAGGGGTATAGCGGGCCGAGGGGTTGAGCATCGGGGCCAAAAACACCTCGTTGATCGAGCCATGGAAGAACGTATAGGCGTCGGCCTGCGCGCTCAGGACCTTGTTGGCGCCAATGAGGCCGGTGCCGCCGCCGTAGTTCTCGACCACGACCTGCTGCTTGAGCGTCTTGCCAATGGATTCGCCAAAGATGCGTGCGGCGGTATCGCTGGCGCCGCCAGCGGGGTAAGGGACGACCAGCGACAGAGGCTTGCTGGGGTAGCCATCGGCGGCCCAGGCCGGTTGGGTGGCCAGCCACGGGGCGCCTGCCAGCACGCTGGCGTATTGAAGGAACTGGCGGCGATGGGTTGCGGTCATGGTGCTCTCGCTAGGTGGGTTTATTGCAGATAGCTGTGTGCCAGGCTGGCCCAGAAGGCCGCGCCGATGGGCAGGGCCTTGTCATTGAAGTCATACAGCGGGTTGTGCACCATGCAACCGCCGTCCTGCCCCAGGCCATTGCCCAGCCGCACATAGGCGCCGGGGCGGTGCTCCAGCATGTAGGCAAAGTCCTCGCTGCCCATGACCGGGCCGCGCGTGACCACGTTGTCGGCGCCCAGCAGTTTTGCGGCCACTTCGCGGGCACGCTCGGTCTGCGCGGCATGGTTGACCAGTACCGGGTACTTGCGCTCGTAGAGCAGATCGGCCTGCAGCTGGTAGCTCTGCGCCTGGGCGCTGACAAAGTCGCGCAGCCGGGTTTCGATCTGGTTGCGCACCTCGGGGTTGAGCGCGCGGATGCCGATCTTGATCGTCGCGCTCTCGGGCACGATGTTGTAGGTGGCGCCCGCCTGGATGGAGCCCACGGTGATGACGGCCGATTTGAGGGCATCGACCTCGCGGCTGACCAGCGACTGCAGGCCCAGCACGATGCTGGCAGCGGCCTGCATCACATCGATGCCATGGTGGGGCATGGCGCCGTGCGCCGAGCGCCCGGTCAGGGTGACGGTGGCACGGTCAAACGAGGCCATCGCCGGGCCGGTGATCATGCCGATCTGGCCCACCGGCAGGCCCGGCGTGTTGTGCAGCGCATAGATTTCATCGCAGGGGAACTGCTCGAACAGGCCGTCATCGACCATGCGCAGCGCGCCGCCTTCGTTCTCTTCTGCTGGCTGAAAAATCAGGTTCAGGGTGCCGCTGTAGTCCACCGATTCGGCCAGGTAGCGCGCCGCGCACAGCAAGATGGCCGTGTGGCCGTCGTGGCCGCAGGCATGCATCTTGCCGCTCAGGGTGCTGGCATAGGGCAGGCCGGTTTTTTCCTGGATCGGCAGCGCATCCATGTCGGCACGAATGCCGATGCTGCGGCTGCCCTGGCCTTTTTTGAGGCGGCCCACGACGCCGGTGCTGCCCAGGCCCCGGTGTACTTCATAGCCCCAGGACTGCAGGCGCTCGGCCACCAGGTCACTGGTGCGCAGCTCTTCAAACGCCAGCTCGGGGAAAGCATGGATCTGGTGGCGGATGCCGACAAACTCAGGCGCAAGGGCCTGTACGGCAGATAGCATGGAGGGTTTGATAGGTGCGTTCATGGTGGGGCCGTCACAAAAAAGTCAAACCATTATCGAAACTGCCATCCGTCGCGTCCATGACAACGCCGGCAATCAAACGTTGCAAGAATCGCAACAATTGGCGGAGGCAAGCGATGTTGAACTTGGGGATGGACGATGTGCTGGACCGCAAGCGGGCGTTGTGCCTGCTGCAGATCATGGAAACCGGCTCGGTGCGCGGCGCCGCTGAGGTGCTGGCCGTGGACCCGTCGATGGTCAGCCGCACGGTCGCCCGGCTGGAGCAGGACACCGGCCTGGTGCTGCTGGAGCGGCGCGGCCGGGGCGTGGTGGTGACCGATGCCGGCCGCATGCTGGCACTGTTTGCCCGCCGCCAGCAGGACCTGCACGACACCTTTGTCGCCGAGGTCAACAGCCTCAAGAACGCCCAATCCGGCCATCTGGACCTGGTGCTGGGCGAGGGCACCCTGGACATGGTGATGGGCCCGGTGCTGCAGGATTTTGTGCGGGCCCATGGCGAGGTGCGCTACCACATCAAGGTGGCCGGCACCGAAGAGGCCGTGCAGTGCATTCTGGAGGACCGCGCGCATATCGGCATCGTGTTCCAGCCGCCGGCCGATGCGCGCCTGCGTTCCCACCATGCCCGGCTGGCCCCCGTGCGGGTGCATGTGCGCAAGGGCCACCCGCTGGCCAGCCACCAGGGCCCGTTGAGCCTGGCCGATCTGGCGCCTTACCCGGGCGCGGCGCTGGAAGAATCCTTTGGCGTGCGCAAGCACATCCAGGCCGCCGAGCTGGAGGAGAACATCCGCCTGCAGCCGATGCTGACCACCAACTCCTTCAAGGTGCTCTGGGATTTTGCGGTGATGGGCCTGGGCTACATCATGACGCCGCGCTCCATTCCGCTGCAGGGCGTAGCGCTCGATACGCTGGTGTCGCTGCCGCTGGCCAGCCCGGTGCTCAACCACAGCCAGCTGCATGTGGTCACCCGCAGCGGCCGGCCGCTGTCGCCGGTGGCGTCGCAATTGCTGCGCCATATGCTGGCGGCGTTTTCTGCGGCTTGATGTGGCGCCGCGACGGGACGGGCGGTGCAACGGGGCAGCGCAAGCGGGCGGCCTACCGGCCGCAAGCCTCGGCTCTGAGCCTTAACCTGGCCGCCGCGCCAAGAGCGCCCAGACCCCGGCGGCTGATAGCAGGCCACCCCCTGCCATGTTGAACCAGCGCAGCGACCTGGGTGAAGACAGCAGCTTTCTGGCAGACGATGCAAAGGCGGCATAGAGCGTGGCGTTGAGGGTGGCCATCACGACAAAGGTGATGGCCAGAATCCAGAGCTGGCGCGCAAGCGGTGCCTCGGCGCTGATGAACTGCGGCAGAAATGCCACGAAGAACACAATGCCTTTGGGGTTGAGCGCCGTGACCAGGTAGGTGTTGGCAAACAGCTTCCAGCGCGAGCTGGAGACAGGCGCATCAGCCAGCTCGGACGGCGAGATGCCGGCGCGCAACAGCTTGATGCCCAGGTAGAGCAGGTAGAGCCCGCCTGCCCATTTGACGGCGGTGAACCACCAGGCCGACGCCGCCAAGAGCGCCCCCAGCCCCAGCAGCGACACCACCAGCGCCGTCGAATCGCCAAGCGCCACTGCTGCGACGAGCGGTACATTGGCGCGGCGCCCCTGGGCCATCGAATAGCTGATGACCGTGAGAATCGTCGGTCCCGGAATGATGAGCAGCAGGGCAGATGCTGCGACAAAGGCAAACCACAGTTCGATCGGCATGGAGGCTCCTGGTGGCAGAGGGGCAAAGGGGGGATGGGGCGGGAGTCACGCGCAGGGTACTGGCGACTATGTTGGTGAGCGGGCACTGGCGCTGTGCCATGGTACGGCGAATTGCCCCCGGGCGCTGTCTGTAGAGCGTCGCTGCCTGGCTAACCTGCCACCGGCTACCAAATGTCCTGGGCTGGTGTGCCCTGGTGGTAGCGCAGCTGCCAATGGCCATCTGTCAGCAACCAGATCGACGAGCGCAGCGTGTGCTTGCTGCGCAGGCCCTGCGCGTCGCGCTGCGTGCTGCGGTAAGTGAGCAGCGCCACACCGGGGGCCAGCTCGGTCGCGGCATAGCCGTCTGCCACGATCTCGGCGGCGTCCGATTCGTTGCGCAGCGCCTCCAGCACCTGCTCTCGGGTATAGCGCTGGCCGGAGCGGCCTGTCTCTTCAAAGGCCGGGTGCAACAGTTGCGACACGCGCCCGGGCTGGTTGCGGATCTCCGGGCGGTGGAGCAGGGCCTCCTGTTGTGAAAGCTGCTGTGTCAGGGTGGGGTCCATGCGCGCGTGCCTGTGGGTGTTTCTGGTGCTGGTGCTGGTTGCCAGTGAGGGGCAATAGGCATCCTAGCAGGCGCGCCATGCCTACCCACATGCACCAGCACGAGCACTGGTACGAGGACCAGCGCTAGCCAAACGTAAACGCATAGCCCTGCGCACCCGCATCCAGAAACTCGATCTCCAGCCTGCGCTGCTTCACCGCGCCTTGCTGGCGCACCAGCTGGTAGAGCCGTGTGGCATCGACCTGGCCGTAGCCCTGGGCGTCGACATCGCTGCCGTGGTGGCTGCCCGGGGGCTGGCCATCGATGGTGATCCGGAACCGCAAGGGGCCGGCACCGGCAGCGCCCAGCACCAGGTTGGCATCGCGGGCCTCAAACCGCAGCGCCAAGCGCCCGCCCGCCTCATTGGCTTGCACCAACTCGGGCATCAAGGTCCAGTTGCCCTGCAAGGTCCAGGTGTTGAGGCGCAGCGACGCGGGCTGGTAGTCTGCCGCCTTGTCGGGGGCGGGGCGGCCTGCCAGGCGCAGGCTGCCGCCTTTGTCATAGCCCAGGTAGAGCTCCGGGCTGCGCAGGCTGGCGGTGTCGGCGGCCATGCCCAGGCCCTGGGTGTCGGGGGTGACGCTGGCATTGACTTTGGCGTTGTTGGCAGGCGCCGTTGCAGCCGATGGCGCTTGGGCTTCGCGCAGCAGCTCGTTGAGCGCACGCTCGGTGGCCGCATAGCCGCCTTCGCCAAACTGGTGGTGGCGCACCCGCCCTTGGGCATCCACCAGGTAGAGCGCGGGCCAGTACTGGTTGTTAAAGGCGCGCCAGATGCGGAACCCGTTGTCCTGCACGACGGGGTAGCTGATGTTGAGCTGCTGCAAGGCCTTTTCGACATGGCGGCGGTCCTTCTCGAACGCGAACTCGGGCGCATGCACCCCCACCACGACCAGGCCGCTATCGGCATACTTTTGCGCCCAGGCCTTGACATACGGCAGGGTGCGCAGGCAGTTGACGCAGGAGTAGGTCCAGAAATTGACCAGCACCACCTTGCCGCGCAGCGTGGGGATGGACTGCGGCTCGGCGTTCAGCCATTGCGTGCCACCCTCCAGGCTGGGGCGGGTCGATTCCACCGGCAGCGGGCTGGTGTAGTGGGCGCTGTCGCCGACCGGCGCTGGGGTATTGCCCGCCCGCTCGGCCGCTTGGGCCGAGGGCATGGCCGCTTGCAGCAGGCTGCTTTCCAGCCCGTTGCTGCCCAAGCCGGCCCACCCACCCGACTGTGCGAGCAGGCGGCTGTCCAGCCCGGTGGCCACGGCCAGCACGGCCGCCAGCATCGCGGCGCCAGCGGCGCGCCGGCCGCGCTCGCCCGGTAACCAATGGACCCGCAGGCGTGCCAGGGTGCCGGCGCTGATGCGCAGGGCCGCCCACAAGGCCAGGCCGGAACCGGCCGCATAGCTCAGCAGCAGCGCGCTGGTGGCGGTGCCCGGCCCCGCCAGTGCGGCACCGGACAGCAGCAGGCCCAGCACCGGGCCGGCGCAGGGCGACCAGATCAGACCCGTGGCCACGCCCAGCAGTGCCGAATGCAGCCAGCGGCGCTGGATCTGTTGGGCAGCCAGCTTTTGTCCGATCTGCACCAGCGGCCGGCTCCACCAGGCAGCCAGGCCAGGCAACAGTAGGGACGCTGCAAAAACGCCCAATGCGAGCAGCGCCAGGCCTCGGCCAAATTGGCTCAGCTGCACCGCCCAACTACCGGCTGCGGCGGCCAGCGATGCGGCGGCCGCAAAGGCCAGCGCCATGCCGATCAAGAGTGGCAGGCTGCCGTGGCGGCTGGGCTGGCCCTGGCGTGCAAAGACAAAGGGCAGAACGGGCAGGATGCAGGGGCTCAGCACGCTGAGCACCCCCGCGACAAAGGCAGCAAGGTACAAGGCCATGGCAGCTCCATTGGTGGCTGGTTGGGGGGTTACAGGCGGGTGACGTCGATCACGGCCTGGGCGAAGGCCGCCGGCGCCTCCTGGGGCAGGTTGTGGCCAATGCCGCCCTCCAGGTTGCGGTGCTGGTAGGGGCCGCTGAACTTGGCCGCATAGGCAGCTGGCGCGGGGTGCGGCGCGCCATTGGCATCGCCCTCCATCGTGATGCTGGGTACGGCAATGCGGGGCGCGCTGGCCAGCCGGGCCTCCAGCGCATCAAAGCGCGATTCGCCCGGTGCCAGGGCAATGCGCCAGCGGTAGTTGTGCACCACGATGGCGACATGGTCGGGGTTGTCAAAGGCCTGGGCGCTGCGCTGGTAGGTGGCATCGTCAAACTGCCATTGGGGCGAGGCTTGCTGCCAGATAAAGCGGTTGAAGGCAGCAGGGTTGGCGGCATAGCCGTCGCGGCCCCGGTCGGTGGCGAGGTAGGACTGGTACCACCAGGCGTATTCGGCAGCGGGTGCCTGGGGCTTGGCATTGGCCTGCGGGTTGCCGATCAGGTAGCCGCTCACCGAGACCAGACCACGCACCCGCTCGGGCCAGATCGCCGCCATGATGCAGGCAGTGCGCGCGCCCCAGTCAAAGGCGCCCAGCACCGCCTGGCCAATGCCCAGCGCATCCATCAGCGCAATGATGTCCTGGGCAACTGCGCCTTGCTGGCCATTGCGTGCGGTGCTGGCGGACAGAAAACGCGTGCCGCCGTAGCCGCGCAAGTAGGGCACGATGACACGGTAGCCCGCTGCCGCCAGGCGCGGTGCCACATCGACAAAGGCATGGATGTCATAAGGCCAGCCGTGCAGCAGGATGGCGACGGGGCCATTGGCGGGGCCCGCTTCGGCGTATTCCACCCGCAGGTCGCCGGCATCGATCTGCTTGAGCGGGCCAAAACCCGTGGCGCCGCTGGGGCTGGCTGCGCGCGCGCTGCTGGCCAGCAAGCTGCCCATGGGCGCCAGGGCCAGGCCCAGGGCGGCATGGCCCAAGAAGCTGCGGCGGGAGGAGGTGGTGATCGGGTTCATGGAGGGCCTTTGCTTGGTGAAGATGGTTGGATAGCTGGGCGCCGAAACTTGTGTGTCTTGGCTGTCAGCTAGTAGACCGCCGCCATGTATGTGGCATGTGTCATGCGCACCCCCCAAATGCATGGCCGTGTAGCAAGCGGCGCGGGCAGATACACAGCTATACAAAGCAGTGATGGCCGACCCCGGAAACGCCACCGCCACCTCAAAGGTGGCGGTGTTGGGGGTGGTGGGGGGTGCTCGGGCGTTTTAAGCGCGGGGCCCGCGCTTGCGCAGCGGGGTGCTGCTGCTGGCCAAGGGGCAGGGCCGGCCTGCGGGCGAGGCGATTTCAGCAGCCGCACATCCCAGCAAGAACATGCATGTGTACAGCCATTTGCGAACCCTAAACATCCTGGGCCTCCACCTGAGCGGCAAACACATAGCCCTCGCTGCGGACGGTCTTGATATAGCGCGGCTCGCGGGCGTCGTCGTTCAGGCACTTGCGCAGGCGGCTGATCATCAGGTCGATGGAGCGCTCAAACAGCTCGGCCTCGCGCCCCTGGGTGATGGACAGGATCTGGTCGCGGCTGAGCACCTTTTGCGGGTGGTCCACCAGCACGCGCAGCAGCCGGTATTCGGCGCCGCTCAGCGACACCATCACGCCATCCTGGTCCAGCAGCACGCGCTCCACCGTATCGAGCCGCCATTCGCCAAAGGCCAGAAACCGCGCCTCCTCGCTGCTGCGCATATTGGGTGGCAGCATACGGGTGCGCCGCAGCACCGATTTGATGCGCGCGAGCAGCTCTCGCGCGGCAAAGGGCTTGGGCATATAGTCATCGGCACCCATCTCCAGGCCCAGCACCCGGTCGGTCTCATCGCCGCGTGCGGTCAACATGATGATGGGCGTGGTCTTGAACTTGCCGGCGCGCAGGTCGCGGCACAGGGTCAGCCCGTCTTCGCCGGGCAGCATCAGATCCAGGATGATGAGGTCAAACGGGCCGGCGGTCTCCAGCAGCTGCCGCATATGCCGGCCCGTGGGCGCCGTGGTCACGCGCAGGCCATTTTTTTGCAGGTAGGCGCTGACCAGGTCGCGGATATCCCGGTCGTCATCCACCAAAAGAACGTGGTCGCTGGCAGGGGAGGTGCTTGTCATGGCAGAAGGTGGCGGTGGTGTCAGTGGATGTCAGGTGATATGGGTGGTATCAGCGGGTGGCCGGCAGCTGCAGGCTGGCGCGCAGGCCGCCTTCGGCGCGGTTGTGCAGGCGCAGCGTGCCGCCCAGCGACAGGCTCAGCTGGTGGGCAATGGCCAGGCCCAAGCCCGAGCCGCCGGTGTCGCGGTTGCGCGAGGCCTCCACCCGGTAAAAGGGCTGCAGCACCGCAGTGAGCTGTTCCTCGGGGATGCCGGGCCCGGTATCGCAGACATCGATGTAGCAATGGCCCGCTTGCAGGCGCAGATGCACATCGGCGCGCTGGCCGTACTTCAGCGCGTTGTCGATCAGGTTGCCCAGAATGCGGCGCAGCGCATGGGGGCGGGTGTGGATGGGCTGGCCCGCAGCGCCATCAAGTGTTACCGGGCTGCCGATGTCGGCATAGTCATTGACGATGCTGCGCAGCAGCGCATCCAGGTCCAGGCGCCGCACCTTCTCGTCGGAGCCTTGCAGGGTCTTGGCGTAGTTGACGCCTTCGTGCACCAGGCTGCGCATGGCCTCCAGGTCCTGGCGAAACTTGTCGGCATCGGGCATGTCGTCCATCAGGTCCACCCGCAGGCGCATGCGCGTGATGGGGGTCTGCAGATCGTGCGAGATGGCAGCGAGGATCTGCATGCGCTCGTTCAGGTAGCCGGCGATGCGCTGCTGCATGGCGTTAAAGGCACGCGCAGCGCGCACCACCTCGGCCGGGCCTGCTTCGGCGACGACGACGGGCAGCAGGTCCGGCCCCAGCTGGTCGGCCGCTGTTGCCAGCCTCTCCAAAGGCCGGGTGACCACGCGCACTGCCAGCCAAGCCAGGCCCGCCAGCACCAGCAGTTGGCCTGCGAGCAGCCAGGTGACCCAGCCCGACACGGGCATAGGCACACGGCGCGCGACGATGTAGAGCGGCGAGCCATCGCTCAGCCGCAGCTGCATGCGCACAGCATCGGGCCGGTCGCCCAACTGGCCCATCGCCAGCACCGGAAAAGGCTGCAAGGCATCTGCCACCACCTGCGCAAAGCGGGCCAGCGCCGGGTCGGTGGGCGCGGCGTTGCTGACCGCACCTTCCAGAGAAAAGCTGTAGTTGGGGCGCTCGAGCTTGGGGAACCAGTCCTGGCGCTCGCCCGCCGGCAGCCGGTCGATCAGCGCGACCGAGCTGGCAATATCGCGCTCGACCCCGCTGATCATCAGCCGCATCAGCGCCTGCTCACGTTCATGGCGAATGGCCATATAGGTGAGCAGCTGGGCGACACCCATGCCCAGCACCACCAGCAAGGCGACGCGCGCCAGCAGGGTGGAAGGGACAAACCGTTGAAGAATGCTGCGCATGGAGGTCAAGCCGGGTGGGGAGCCAAGAGGCGATCAGGCCACGGAAAGATCGACCTGGATATTGCCGCGTGTCGCCTTGGAATATGGGCAGATCTGGTGCGCCGCCTGCACCACGGCCAGTGCCTGGTCATGCGCCACGCCGGGTACCTTGACGTTCAGGCGCGCGGCCAGCGCAAAACCCTCGGCGTTTTGCACCAGGTCCACCTCGGCTTCGACCGCCAGGTCTGCTGGCAGCTTGACGCCCAGCGTCTGTGCCGCCCGCGCCATCGCGCCCATAAAGCAGGCCGACCAGCCCGCCGCAAACAGCTGCTCGGGGTTGGTGCCCGTGCCTGCCGTGCCAAACTGGGTCAGGCGGATATCCAGATGCCCGTCATCGCTGCGCGATGCCCCGGAGCGGCCGCCGGTGGTCGTCGTGCGGCCGGTGTAGAGAACCTTGTCTTGTGCTGCGCTCATGGTCAAATCCTTGTGGAGGTGCTGTTTTGTCAAACTGACGGAGCGATTGTTCAAGCCAGCGGCGGTTTGGCATAGGGGTTTTCTGACCGAATGTAGCGCTGCGAGAGGCAGTGTACAAAACTATACAAAAGTGTTGGTGTGAGACCGTTGCACGGTGGGCCCTGAGCGGCGAGCTTGCCAGAAATGCCTGAAGCGCCTGGTGCGCGGGCGCTAGATCTGGCGCTGCCGAGCCGTGCATCAGGCACCGTATTCAGCCGCAATGTAAATAAGATGAATTCTCATTTGCATCTATAATTGCCGGCTGACCGTCTCGCTACGCGCTACAGATCCAGCGGCCGCCACATCTTGCTTGCCACCTGACGGGCAATACCAATGCAAGGGATGGGGCTCGATTCGCTGTGGCCGCGCATGCTTATTACAAAGAACTGCTGAACTTCTGCGCCCGCACTTTGAAAAACCGCGACTCGGCGGCTGATCTGGTGCAGGAGGCCTATGTGCGCCTCTTTGGCGTGCAGCAGTCGGGCACCCAGGTGGCAGACCAGCGAGCGCTGCTGTTCCGCACGGCGCGCAACCTGCTGACGGACGAGTACCGGCGTGAGCAGGTGCGCAGCCACCAAAGCCTCGAAGCGCTGGACGAAGCGCAGCAGCCGCTGGCACCCAGGCACCTGCAACCCGAGGAGGTGCTGGCCTTCAGCCAGTATGCGAGGGCCGTTTACCTGGCGATTGAAAGCCTGCCACCGCGCTGCCGCGAGGCCTTTGTACTGAACCGTTTTGATGGCCTGTCGCACCAGCAAGTGGCCGCGCACATGGGCATCTCCCGCAATATGGTGGCCCAGCATGTGATCCGTGCGGTCCTGGTCTGTAAGGCCTGTGATGATCGTTTCCATGGCCGTGCCGCCGCATCAGCACCCGCTGGCCATGGCGCCGATACAAAGGTTCAGCGCCCATGAGCCAGCAAGACTTCCACCACCGCCACAGCGCGCCCAGCCGATCCCTGCCACCTTCCCACCAGGAGGCGGCCGATGCGCGCGACTATGCCGAGTTCATTGCCGGCCAGGATCCGCTGGAGGTGGAGGCCATCGGCTGGATGGTGCGCCGCCAGGACGGGCTGACTGCCGCAGAAGAGGCGGAATTGCAGGAATGGCTGGAGCGCGACCCCGAGCACGCCAAGGCCTTGGAGCAGGCCGAAGGCGTTTGGGGCCGCATGGATGAGCTGCCAGAAGCCGGCGTGGATGCGCTGAAGGCGGGCTTGCCACCCAGCGCTGAAGGCCCAGCAGCCTTGGCGCCGCCACCGATGGCGGACCGTGCCGCTGCGGGCGAGAGACGCCGCCCATCAGGCGCGCCAAGCTCGCCCGGCCGCCGCGCCTGGTTGGCCAACCTGGGCTGGCTGCTGCCCCAGGCTGGCGTGGCCGCTGTCGCGCTGGGCATGGTGGGCAGCGGCTGGTATGGCTGGAATATCTGGCAGCAGCAGCCGACCTTTACACAAAGTCTGGCGACGGCCCGTGGCGAGCAGCGGCAGCTGGCGCTGCCCGATGGCAGCACCCTGTGGCTGGACACCGCTACGCAGGTGGAGGTGAGCCTGTACCGCCAGCGCCGCGAGGTGCGGCTGTTGGAGGGGCAGGCGTTCTTTACCGTGCAGACCAACAGCGCCCAGCCTTTTGATGTGCTGGCCGGCGCGACGCGCGTCACGGTCGTGGGCACACGCTTTTCGGTGCGCAACACGCGCAGTGGGCTGGGGGAGGAGGGGCGCGTCAGCGTGGCGGTGGAGCAGGGCCGCGTGCGCGTGGCCAGCCGCCAGAGCACGCAGGAGCTGGCGGGTGCCGACGCCGCAGTGGAGTTGGTCTCAGGCCAGTCCGTCAGCACCGATGCCAGCGGCCTGCCCGGGCCGGTGCAGCACGAGGCCGCACCTGCGGCCAACTGGCGCGAAGGCCGGGTCAGCTTTAACGGCAGCACGCTGGCCCAGGCGGTGGCCGAGTTTGAACGCTATGGCGATACCGGTCTGGTCATCCGCGATCCGGCCGTCGGCGCGCTCAAGGTGCATGGCAGTTTTGAGCTGCGGCAGCTGGCAGCCTTTGCCCGGGCCTTGCCCCGGGTGCTGCCGGTGCGCCTGGTGCCCAAGGATGGCAAGACGGAAATTACCGCTGCACGCGGCGGTTGAGGCCATGGTGGAAGCAGCGGGGCGCAGCGCAAATGTACCGCTTGGGCAAGCGTGCGAGATGGAAGCAAAAAATTTTCAAAAAAATTTGCTTGGCGACCTCAACATCTTGGCGAGTCATGCGTCAGCACAGCTAGGAACCTAACTTTCTACTGTGGAGATCGTATTCATGCCGCAACCGCGCTTTCAACTCGCGCCCCTCGCTCTGGCCACCGTGCTCGCTCTGCCGTTGCTGGCGCTCAGCGCCTTGCCCGCCCATGCCCAGGCCAGCGCCGCCATGCCCATCTCCGTGCCAGCGCAGCCGCTGGGCACGGCCTTGAACGAGCTGGCACGCCAGGCCCGCTTGCAGCTGATGGTGCATCCCGACCTGGTCGCAGGCAAGCAGGCGCCTGCCGTGGCGGGCAACCTGACGCCCCGGCAGGCGCTGGACCGGGTGCTGCAGGGCAGCGGCTTGGTTGCGGAGCTGCAGGGTGCCGAAGTGATCGTCAAAAAAGCACCGACCGCCGATCCCCGGGATGTGGCCACCTTGTCGACGGTGACGGTCACGGCCCAGTCCGATGCCAGTGGCGTGACCGAGGGTACAGGCGCCTACACCACCCACAAGGTCCGCACGGCCACCAAGATGGACTTGTCCATCCGCGAGACGCCGCAGTCGGTCAGCGTGGTGACGCAGCAGCAGATGCGCGACGCCAATATGCAGTCGCTCGACGATGTGACCGACGCGCTGCCCGGGGTGACCTACAGCAAGCTGGGCACCGAGCGCTCTTACTTCTATTCGCGCGGCTTCCAGATCACCGACCTGCAGATCGACGGTATGTCCACCAGCATGGCCGAGAGTTTTTCCGCGGATGCCATGTCGCTCAACAACATGGCGATCTATGACCGGGTCGAGGTGGTGCGTGGCGCCAATGGGCTGCTGCAAGGCTCGGGCAATCCGTCGGCCGTCATCAACCTGGTGCGCAAGCGGCCTACGCGCGAGTTCCAGATGAGCGCCGAGCTGGGCGCGGGCTCCTGGGCGGACTACCGAGCGCAACTCGATGTGTCCGGCCCGCTCAACGCCGCAGGCAGTGTGCGTGGCCGTGCCGTGGTCTTCGACAACCAGGCCAACAGCTTCAAGCAGGGGGCCGAAGCCGACAATCGCATGCTCTACGCCATCGTAGAGGCCGACCTGGGCAGCGCAACCACAGCCAGCCTGGGCTTCAGCGCCCAGCGCGACAACCACCAGGGCTATGACTGGGGCGGCTTCAACACACGGGCAGATGGCACCTTTTACGATCTGGACCGCTCGGCCTCGCTGTCCGGCGCAGGCGCGCACCTCAACCGCGACAACTACAGCGTCTTTGGCGACATCAAGCACCGCCTGGGCAATGGCTGGAGTCTGACGGCCGCGTTCAACACCGTGCGCTCCGACGCCAGCTTTGTCGCCAACTACCCGGCGCGCGTCTCGGACACCGGCCAGACCCTGTCCTGGGTGGATGCGGAGTACCAGGACAAGCAAGTCGCCTTTGACCTGCATGCCACCGGCCCCTACACGCTGTTTGGCCGTGAGCACCAGCTGATGCTGAGCCTGAGCCGCCGCCGGGACAATTTCGACTACGACATCTTTGCGGCCCAGGGCTCGCAGACGATCGATATCAGCAGTTTTGACTTCTCGTCGATCCGGGTGCCGGGTTTCAGCAGCACACCCACCACCTATGCGCTGGAGCGCAACGAGAAGGGCGCAGCCGTGGCCACGCGCCTGCGCGCGACGGATGCGCTGAGCTTTATCATCGGCAGCCGCCTCAGCTGGTCGGACTATGCATCGCGCAGCCCCTACACCAACGCGTCATTCGACTCGGGCCGGCAGGTGATTCCGTATGCCGGCGCGGTCTATGACCTGAGCGCCGCGCATGCGCTCTACGCCAGCTACACCGACATCTACTCGATCCAGCAGTACTACAGCCCCAACGGCCTGCTGGCGCCGGTCAAGGGCAAGAACTACGAAGTGGGGATGAAGAGCCAGTTCTTCGATGGCCGCCTGCAGACGGCCGTGGCCCTGTTCCAGACCGACCAGCTGAACCTGCCAGTCGCCCTGAACATGGCCTCGACCTGCGGGCTGACCGGCGCCACCCGTTGCTACACCGAGGGCGCCAAGGTGCGCAACCGGGGCATTGATCTGGAGGTGTCGGGCTCGCCCACCCCCGGCTGGAACCTGGCCGCCGGCTTTACCTACAGCGACCCGAAATACGTGGCCGGCCCCAATGACGGCCTGCCCTACAACACCACCTTGCCGCGCAAGATCTTCAAGGTATCGACCGACTACCGCTTGCCCGGCGGGAAGTGGCGCCTGGGTGGCAATGTGCAGGCGCAAAGCGCCATGTCGTACAGCGGCAGTGGCTATCGCATCCAGCAAGGCGGCTATGCGCTGCTCAACCTGCATGCGGCCTACCAGCTCAACAACCACCTGCGCCTGCAGCTGAACGTGCGCAATGCGCTGGACAAGCACTACTACCAGTCGATCCCTACCAACAACAACTACGGCGGCGTGTTTGTGGGCACGCCGCGCAGTTTTGCGATGACCTTGCGCTATGACTATTGAGCGATTGCCAGTAACTGCGATCAACGCGGCGGATGCAGCCAGCCGCCCCGGTAACCGGAGGCTCCATTGCCGACACCGCTGATCGAACTGCGCGGCATCCGCAAACGCTATGGCGGCAGCAGCACGGGCCGGCCCGAGGTGGAAGTGCTGCATGGCATTGATCTGTCCATCCAGGCGGGCGAGTTTGTCGCCATCGTCGGCCAATCGGGCTCGGGCAAATCCACGCTGATGCGCCTGCTCGGTTGCCTGGACCGGGCGAGCGAAGGCAGCTACCACTTCAACGGCCAAGATGTGGCCGCGCTGGATGCCGACGCGCTGGCCTGGCTGCGGCGCGAAGCCTTTGGCTTTGTGTTCCAGGGCTACCACCTGATAGCGACGGATTCGGCGCAAGAAAATGTGGAGATGCCCGCCATCTATGCGGGCAGCGCAAGGGCCGCGCGGGCATCGCGTGCCCAGGCCTTGCTCGGCCGGCTGGGGCTGGCAGACAAGCGGCATCTGCGGCCCAACCAACTATCGGGCGGGCAG
The DNA here is from genome assembly GCF_003105075.1 of Comamonas sp. JNW. Lineage (NCBI taxonomy): Bacteria > Pseudomonadati > Pseudomonadota > Betaproteobacteria > Burkholderiales > Comamonadaceae > Comamonas > Comamonas sp. JNW. Next base: position 59,535 of record NZ_QETI01000012.1, on the reverse strand, counting down.
CAGCAACGGGTATCGATTGCGCGGGCCTTGATGAACGGCGGCCGCATCATCCTGGCCGATGAACCCACCGGCGCGCTCGACAGCCAAAGCGGCGCCGAGGTGATGGCCTTGCTGCACGAGCTGGCCGACGCCGGCCACACCATCGTCTTGATCACCCATGACCGCAAGGTCGCGGCGCAGGCCCGCCGCGTGATCGAGATCCGGGACGGCTGCATCGTGAGCGACAGCGACGCCAACCCGGCCAAAGCGCCATCGCAGGCCGCCTTGCCGCCGCCAGATATGGAAGAGGCAGTGCAGAAGCCGGGCACCCAACCCTTCGCCGACCTGCGCGAAGCACTGCGCTCGGCCTGGCGCTCGATGCGCATCCACCGCGCACGCACGGCCTTGACCTTGCTGGGCATCGTCATCGGTGTGGCCTCGGTCATCGTGATGCTGGCGGTAGGCATAGGCGCCCGCCAGGAGGTGGTGGCACGCATGGGCGCGATGGGGGCGACGGTGATGTACATCAACAACCGCAAACCGCCCCAAGGCGGGCCCACGGGCGTGACCACCTTGGCGGACCTGGAGGCAGTAGAACAGCTGCCCGAGGTGGCGCAAGCCATGCCGGTAGCGCGCGACCCAGCCACCGTGCGCTACGGCAATGTGGCCTGGCAAGGCGACACCATTGCCGCCACCAGCGCCTGGCCCGCCATCCACAACTGGCCCGTGGCGCAAGGGCGCTTTTTTACCGAGGCCGAGGATGCGGAGCTGGCCCCCGTCGTGGTGATTGGCAAAAAGGTGCATGAGCGCTTTTTTGAAGGCCGCAAAGCGCTGGGTGAGCTGCTGCTGATTGGCACCACGCCTTTTCAGGTGGTGGGTGTCATGTCGGAAAAAGGCGCCGGCGATGGCGGCCAGAGCCAGGACGACCTGGTCGTCGTTCCTTACCGCTCCGGCATCCTGCGCATCTTCCCCAACGGCAAAAGTTTTGACCCGCACTACACCGTTATCCAGGCCCGCGATTCCCAAAGCGTGCTGCCCGCGCAAGCGGCGATCGAGAGCCTGCTGCGCCTGCGCCACGGCCGCGAAGACTTCTACGTCGCCAACGCCGCCGCCCGCCTGCAGGCTGCAGCCCAGGCCAAGGATTCCATGACCACCATGCTCAGCCTGATCGCCGCCGTCTCGCTGCTGGTCGGCGGCATCGGCGTGATGAACGTGATGCTGATGGCCGTGAAGGAGCGCACCCGCGAGATCGGCATCCGCATGGCGACTGGCGCACGCCAGTGGGATATCCAGCGCCAGTTCATGACCGAGGCGGTGCTGGTGACCATGGTGGGCGGAACGGTGGGCGTGTTGCTTGGGGTGTTGATTGGCGCGGTGCTGGTTTTCTTGGGCGGCGCCGTGGTGCTGTCGGTCAGCGCGATGCTGCTGGCCTTTGGGTGCGCGGTGGTGACCGGCTTGGTGTTTGGGTGGATGCCGGCGCGGCAGGCGGCGCGGTTGGAGCCGGTGGTGGCTTTGGGTGGTTAGGGGGAGGGTGCTGGCTTCTAACGCAGCTGTCGCAGTCGCCGACCGTGACGGCTTCCCGACACAGCCAGGCCGCTACCGCTTCAATGACTCGGACCAAGAGACTCGGGCAGGGATAAGAAGGAAGGGAAGGGAAGGGAAGGGAAGGGAAGGGAAGGGAAGGGGTTCAATAATGCGCCACACCCAAGTACTTCCATTCCTGCCGTGCTACAGTTACGCCGCTGCGTCCGTAAAGCGCAGCCGGGATTGGCGTCCTGTCACATTGCTGCGACGCAAGCCGCAGTCTCCTCCGCAGAGTACCTGCGGCTTGTTTGTTCGTGCCCCTTTTATGGCGGCTCGGGCAGGGAGCCGCGAGGCTCGCCGGTTTGCGCAAGCGGTGTCCGGTACGCCAACCTGTTCGAGCTGCCGCCCTGATTGGCGTCCGGGTGGTGGTTTTTGCAAACCACACTGCTTGGAGTCCACCATGGCTCATTCATCCCTCGCGCGCATCTCTGCGCCCACTTTCTGCGTGGGCGAAGTCGCCCTTATCCAACTCCATCCCGACGTGCACAACGCGCTGAACATGGCCGTACGGGCACTGCCTCTACTCCGCAACCTGTCCCGGAGTCAGGAGGCGTCATCATGAACAGCAAGCCCCAAGCTGCCCCTGCGGCTGCAAAAGCCGGCTCATGCGTTGATACCGACTCGGAAACCTCCAGCCTGGAGGCCGCTTATGCCGATGCCATCCAGGCCATCGCTGACGATGGCGACCCGCCTTTGGACATTCACGACATTTGCAGTCATCGCAGGGCCTGCGGCTTTACGGACGACCTGGCGCTGACGGAGTGCGAAGCCCAAGCGATCAACACGCGCTTGTATGGCTTGAGTGCTATATCGGCTTTGCTGATCGGTGCGGATGATGATGGGGCGTTCAAGCTGAGCAAGTGGCTGCAAGGCGGTCTGCATAGCGCCTTATATGCGCTGACGGAGGATGCGCAGGGGGTGCTGCAGCGGGCTAATGAGAAGGCTGCCGAGGGGGAGAAGGGTGGCGCTGGGTGAACCGCAGCGCTTCCCTTGCTTTAGAGGATGCAGAACGCCAACAGGCGGCATTCGTGGATGCCGGCACGTGTGGCGTTGGGTGAGGGAGCTGCAAGCCGCGTGCGCCCCATTCACTATTCATCAATTTGCAGGGGTAAGAGCTCGGTTGTCGCATACCCATGGGAGCGACTGACTCTTTTGCGCTGCTAGAACTGAAGTTTCAATGCGGTGTGGAGGCTAAGCGGACTGCGTTTGCTTGCCACGGGACCTGAGATAGGCGGCCAGCTTTGCATCAGTCGCATAGACATAGCACCCTTTCATTCCACGCGTCATAAGCGTGCGGTACGTATTCTTGATGATCATGTCCGCCTGCCGTGCAGCTTCAGCAGGCTGCTCCTTGGACATCTTCACGAAGCCTTTCATGGTTTTATCGTGCCGATCGCGCGCTCTGGGTAGAGTGGTAAGTTTCTCTCCGTCCATCACCAGATCAGGACCGATGATCACTCCGATGTAGTCGACTTCCAGGCCTTGGCAGGTGTGGATACAACCCACTTGCTGCACTGAATGGGGTGCCATGATCCAAAGACTGCCGTCTTGGTCAAGATTCCATTGACGCTGGTAATCGCCGATCACCACATCCATCTGCTTGGAGTCCTTCTTGCTGTTCCATGGCCAGCAATATCCGGCGACCACGCGTGCTCGATTGCCGCTGTTCTTTGCCTCAATCGCTGCGTGCATTTCCTCGGGGTCATCGAAAACTTGAAAGTCAAACGGAATATCTTCAAGGCTGCCGTTCGCAGTCGCTCTGATTTGCAACACATCGTCCACCCAGGCAAGGTAACCATCTGAACCTGCACAGCGAAACTGCGAGGCAAGAGCGTACTCCTCAACCTCTGCTCCGCGAGCGGCCGCAAACTTACGGATGGCTGCCTTGGTTCCTACATCTTTGAGCGTTACGCGCTGGTCTTCGTCAATAAAGAAAATGCTGCACTTGGCTGCATTGATAAGCTCCTGGACTTGGTGTGTACCCAGGTTCCCATAGAAACCACTTTTCTCGGTTAGGCGGTGCGCCTCGTCAACAACCAGCACGTCGAAGGCATCCGTGCTTGTTTCAGTGAACGAGCCTGAGCCACCAAACAGATTGACCAGATGCGCGTTCTCTTGGGTCTGGATGAGCTTTTCGCTATACACCGCACGCGGTGCCGCATTCTTGGAGATGTATTTAACAGTCAGCCCTTCTCGCAAGGCGGCGAGCAGGTTTACTGCAACGACCGATTTGCCGGTTCCTGGACCGCCTTCAATGATCACCACACGAGGTTGGTTGGAAGCGCTCGCCTGACGGCATGCAGCCTTTGCAGCCTCGAAGATCTCCTTCTGATCATCGATCAACGCGAATTCTTCGTTGCCTTTGAGAAGCTTCCCGACCACGTCAGCAAGCGCTTTGGACGGGCGAAGACGGCCTTGGTCCAGATCGAACAGTACCTGCCGACCTCGTCCATGGCGAAGATGCTGTTTTATGAATTCTCTGAGTCGCTTGCGATCATCATCACCCTTCAGGAACAGTGGTGCACGTTCAATATATGGTTGATAGTGAGCCGCATCGATGATTCCATCCGCTGCGTAGTTGTGCAGGTAGGCGCAAGGGCGTACTTGCAAACCGCCGTCGTAGACAGCCTCGTTGAAGCCTTCCAAAAATGCGGTGTAGGACCATGCCTGGTAGCTGGGATGCACACGCATTTGGTCTGATCGACCGCCATGACGTAGCAAGACGATAGCATCGCGGTCTGTAGCGTTAACAGAGGACCACTGCTTTAGCTCCACAACAATCAGACGTCGCGAACCATCGTCAGCATGTCCAGCAAGAATGACGTCGATGCGTTTGGCAGATTGCGGAAGGATGAATTCCACCGCCACCCCAACATCGTCGGCAATGTCCGGGTCACTCAGGACACGTGCCACATAGCCAAGGGATTCTCGCCAGGATCGGATCTCCGCCTGCGCCACTTTTCGGTCTGTGGCAGCACGGTACTTTTCGTAAATGACATCTTCGATGTCACGATCGTTGTAGTCGACCAAGAAGTCCTTCTTGTCAGCTTGATAGACGATCATGGCTTTGGCAACTGGTCGTACTTGGTGCTCACGCCTTTGGATAGTTCGATGGGGTACTTGGCAGCGTTGGATGCGAGTTTGCTGCTCACTGCAGCATTAAGGTCAACCCCAAGCACGTCGGCAAGTCGGACAAGGTAAAGCGCGACGTCCGCGAGCTCATCGCGCACTGCTTGGGATGTTTTTGGTGAGGTCGCAGCACCGAGCGAATCCGCTTCCGACATCCACTGAAATATTTCGGTGAGTTCGCCAACTTCTCCGGAGAGCGCCATGACCAGGTTTTTGGGCGAATGAAATTTATGCCAATCTCGCTCTTCAGCAAATTGCCTCAATGCTTGAGCGGCGCCGTCAACGTTAACAAGAGTTTTTTCCACGGGTCATACCTTTGGTCTCAGCTTGCGGTTCAAACTGATCTCGGGATTCGGGCATCGGAAACGATGCTGCCTGTAGCACTAGAGTGCTTCTTCTGCGTGAGAGCGCAACATGTTCGTTTTGAACAGATGATAAGGTTATTTATCTGTGTTCTGATGTTTTTCGGAGGGCTTTTACAGCCCTTCTTCCATTTGCGCGCTGGTGGGTGCAATGCGTCGGTTTATGCAGCGGAGATTCGTGCTGTTTGGCAGTTCCCTTCACCGGCTTTGCGCCGGTCTGCTGCCGCGTGACTTGGCAATAAGCTGAAGACTTGGACTGTCACAAACAACAGAATGGTTGGATGAGTGTCAAAACGAAAAAGCCCGCTATCCAAGTTCTTGGGGTCAGTTCACAACGGTGGCCCTTCTTCATGCACGACGCAACAGCGGCAGCTAGCCTTAGGCAATCACCTGCACGATCTTCATCGCCTCGGCCGAATGCTCCGCGTCCATGTCCGAGGGGTCAGCCTTCTGGTGGGGTGGGACTTCAATTCCCTTCTTGCGCATCTCGTTGGCGTACCATCTCACCGATTTATCGGTCGCCTGCGCACCGTCAATCTGCGCGTTAACCATAGTAGCGATGAGCGCATGTGGATAACCCGTGGGGACCATCAGGAACTGACGGGTGAGCGCGCCAATGCCCTTGCTGCGCGGGGTCTTCGCGGTCTCGGGTTGAGCGTCCGGGCTCTCGGCGGCCTCGGCCTGCGGCTGTGCGCTCGGCACGGCTGCCTCGGGCGTCTGCGGTCGCCCGAAAGAGGCGAGGTCGACGTTCTTGTCGGCCGCGATCGACTCGATCCGCGCGACCGGCTTGCCTCGGGTTGCGAAGGTCTTCGTGTCAGCCTGCTTGTCGGCTATTCGGTTGTGCAGGGCAAGCAGGTCCTTCATGTTCATTTCTTCCAGCTTCATGGCGCGCTCCTGTGCGTTGGGTATGTAGGAGCTATTAGGTCGTGTTCGTGGGGTTTCGGGGGCCGAGGGGCCCTCGAAAAACTTGCCCTCTAACTGCCACACGGCACACCAGCCTCCATAAGCCCTTGAAAAGCAAAGGGGCGACCCATCACGGATCGCCCCTTGGACAGGGCTGAGCAACCTAATGTCAGCAAGATGCTGGCTCTTGATTCGTCATCACTGCTGAACCGGGTAAACCAGAAGCTGCCAAGCAATTCGTCCGTTGTTGGGATTGTGCTGCTTGTGATTCTGCGGGGGTAATGTGTGTCCGCCCGCAATGGCTATTTCGTCCCCACAGTTCGTGCACCGATAAATACCGGGATGCGGGGCCGCCGTGCCTGGCGTATGCGTGGTGTCGAACGCAGCATCGTTCGATTGAGTAAGACGGTTTCCATGCTTATATAAAGCCATTACCCACTCCTCTTTCTAGTTAAAAACAGACGGCTCAAGACAACCTTGTAATTTTGTAACGGTTAGTTTAACTCCAATAACTTGTTGAAAAGCAAAATGGGCGACCCATCACGGATCGCCCCTCAGGCATGGCGGGGACTGCGTCAGTGCATCAACGCCATGTGGGCAAGGTGGAGCGGCAGGGAGTCAGCCTCACGCTGGCTCTGCCGGTCGAGATAGAGGTCGAGGGAGCGGCTGTACGGGATGCCCGCCCTCGCGGCAGCCTCATCGAAGTGCTCCGAGCCGAAGGGAACGTCCACGCGCTGAGCGGTGTCGGCCAGGGCGTCGATCAGTTTGCGGTCGCTGGTCACGGCGCTGCATATCGCATGCAGTGGGCGGTCGCCAGAGCTTGGTCGGGCAGTTCGTGCAACTCGGCGGGCTACACGGGTGAGAGTTGGGGGGAATCGTAGCGGGCATCTCTGCGCTCCGGATCAGTCGTTCCCGCCGCAGCGAAGGCTGCGAGGGGACTGCCTTCTGCGCGTCGCAGAGAAAGACACGTGGGACCCGTCAGTCGATCGGGGCGGGTCACGGCAGTTTGGGCCGCCGAAGGCCGAACTTCGGAGGCTGGTAGCGCCGACAGATCATATATTACCTGAACGATTCGTGCGCCGACACCAATACTACTCGGTCAGGCAGGCGAACCTAGTACGTCCGAATAGGTTTTGGCTGCACGGTGTCACGGACGGCTGCATCAGGCGCGGCGTGGCTTGCCTGATGCAATGAGGCGGCAAACTGGTACCAAGCGGAATAAGTGACACGTGTGAAAAAATCTTGACGCATCTCTTTTTTCGTGGTTCACTAGCGGTGCTCGCTGGATAGCGGGCGGAATATGAACTTGGAAATGGTTCTGGAACGTGGATCACCGGATGGTGAAACGGCGATTGCTCAACTTTGCATGAGTGGTCGCGCCGATCTAGAACCGGATCTTTCTTGTAAAGGAATCCGGAAAAATGAATCCCAATACTGTCATTGTTCGCTTCGAAACCGTTGCGGAGCAAACTGCTGGTCCCGTCCGCCGCATAGTCGGCTTTGCGCACGCGCGCGACCTTTTTGGCCTGCTCGACTCCGCCGATCTGGAGGCCAACCCCCGTTCCGCTAAGGCCGGACCAGTCACAGATAGCATTTTAGAAAGCATAACCGAAACGCCCGAAACGTTTGTTTTTAAGACTAAGGGCATTTTAGTGGGCGCGAGCTCATACGAAAAATTGCAGCGCAACCGTTATCGACTTAGTTTTGAAAATACCAAAATCGAGGGGATTTTGGACGGCGGACACAATACACTCGCATTGGGTACTCACATCCTTATGCGCGCGCTCGGCGATAACGCTATCAAGCGGAAAATTCGCACATGGTCAAATTTCAAAGACCTTTGGGAAGAGCATCGCGATGAAATCGAGGAATTGAGAGCTCGAAAAACGAGCCATGATGACTACGATGCAGATGCGCTCGACTTCCTCGTTCCGCTGGAAATACTTGTTCCGTCAGACCTTGAGGACGAGGAGTCAACTGAGGCGTTTAACAGCTCTTTGTTGTCCATCTGCTCAGCCCGGAACAACAATGTTCAATTGACACTGGAAACTAAGGCTGCGAAAAAAGGGTTCTACGAGGTACTTCGTTCGGCGCTTCCTAAAGGAATCGAAAAGCGGGTGGAGTGGAAGAGCAATGATGGCGGCGACGTGAAGGTTCGCGATCTTATTGCGCTGTCGTGGATCCCGCTTACAAAACTTGAGTTGGAAGATATGCCGAAGCTTTTGCCGCAGAATATCTATCGAAACAAGGGCGAGTGTGCGAAACTTTTTGATGAACTCATGAGTCGCGATGATGTTTCTAAGGCTACTGATGGAGAATATACGCGAGAGGTTTATAGTAAGCAGGTGGTGAGCGCATTGAAGCTTGCTGGGGCATTGCCGAAGTTATACGATAAGATATACCGAGATTTTCCCGAGGCTTATAAAGCGAATGGTGGAAAGTTCGGAAATATCAACGTTGTGAAAATAGCTGGAAATATGCGCACGCAGCCTACTACTTATTTCACAGAAGAAGAGGTCGATTACAGCTACCCCGATGGTCTTATCATGCCGCTCGTGTATGGCTTGAAGGCATTGATCGAGGTTGGCGATGACGGCACCGTTGACTGGGCAACCGATCCCGAAGAATTTCTTGACGAGCATCTTGCTGTAATTGTGCGCAAGTACAGACCAGTCCTGGATGCCTTCCGCTTTGACCCCCAAAAGGTTGGCAAGAATGAGGGCTCGTATGATTTGATCTATGACGCCTTCGAAACACAGCTCGAACGTCAATCGGCGTAATTTCTGACTATCAATGCAAATATCCCCGGATCTCCGGGGATTTTTTTTCACACGGTTAGTGGCATTAGTTTTAATCCACGGTCACCAGAAATCGCTTCAGAGCGTGGTAGACATTGCTTTCCAATTAATCGTCGATGACGGCATCCTCGTAGTTCCCGGCAGCAGTCGTCACCCTCAGCCACGTGCTCTGTGAGGTCGATATCTTGCAACTCCTTGGTTGTCGCTCCGAAGTCACTGAGTTGGTAAAGGGTCGCATGGTTGACAGGTTATAGACTGTCCGTCGATATTGAGCTGAGTGCCCACGATCGCCTTGATCTCGTTGAACAGGCTAACGCCTAGGACCGATGGGGTAGGGGTCTTCGAGCTCCATTGCGCGCCCAGACCTGTGCAGCTCATCGACCGACAGGCGTTGCCGTGGGGGTTGACGGTGACGATGCGTGCACCGTCGAAGCCGCAGCGACTGACACGGGCATCGGAACTGGAGGTGATTGAGGAGCCAGTTAACGCGGTGAGAACCAGTAAAAGAATTGCCGTCCATTTCATGCCTACCTTCCAGAGTAAATAGTCTGTTTTGGACTAATATGAAACGGACTTTGTCGTGCATTGACCTCCAAGTCACTTCACAATGTGTCTCTCGACCTACAATACCGACTACCAGCTCCTGCTGTCCGTTCTCAAGACGGCCCGCAAGCGCATGGGCGTGTCTCAGGTTGACCTGGCGGAGCGTCTTGGAAACACCCAGACCTTCGTGTCCAAGTGTGAGCGCGGCGAGCGCCGTATTGATGCTGTCGAGTTGGTGGAATTTGCTGAGGCTCTTGGAGTTCCGTCGATAGAACTTCTGAGTGAGTACCTTGAGCAGCGTAGTCGGCAGGGGAGGCTTCCGAGGGTCAGGAAGACTAAGAGAAGTCGCTGAGCCACACGGCGTCCCTCGCTCAATGAATTCGCCGTCCTGTGTTTGTTTCTTGTCCGGCAAACGCCAGAAACAAAAAAGCCATCCCAAGGGATGGCTTAAGTGCTTGACATTGCTATCAAATTTGGTGCCGGAGAGATGAATCGAACACCCGACCTTCTCATTACGAATGAGCTGCTCTACCGACTGAGCTACACCGGCGTTAGAGAGAAATTATAGCGTGAAATTTTGGCTCTCAGACCAAATTGCAGAATTTATGCTTCCGTGTGGTAGCGGGTGATGCGCTCGACCTCGTTCTTCGAGCCCAGGACCACGCTGACGCGCTCGTGCAGCTTGGTCGGCTTGATGTCGAGGATGCGTTCGCGGCCGTTGGTGGCGGCGCCGCCGGCTTGTTCTACCAGCCAGCTCATGGGGTTGGCTTCGTACATCAGGCGCAGCTTGCCGGGCTTATTGGGTTCGCGCTTGTCCCAGGGGTACATGAAGACGCCGCCACGGGTGAGGATGCGGTGTACGTCGGCCACCATCGAGGCGATCCAGCGCATGTTGAAGTCCTTGTTGCGGGGGCCTTCCACACCGGCCAGGCATTCGTCCACATAGCGCTTGACGGGGGCATCCCAGTGGCGCATGTTGCTCATGTTGATCGCGAATTCCTTGGTGTCTTCAGGAATGCGCACGTTCTCCTGGGTCAGCACAAAGCTGCCTTGCTCGCGGTCCAGCGTGAACATGGCGACGCCGTCACCAAAGGTCAGCACCAGGGTGGTTTGTGGGCCGTAGACGCAGTAGCCGGCGGCCACTTGCTGGGCGCCTGCCTGCAGGAAGTCGTCTTCGGTCACGCCAGGGTGGCCTTCGGGCTTTTTGAGCACGCTGAAGATGGTGCCGATGGACACGTTCACATCGATGTTGGACGAGCCGTCGAGCGGGTCGAACATCAGCAGGTATTCGCCTTGCGGGTAGCGGTTGGGCACCAGGTAGATGCTGTCCATCTCTTCGGAGGCCATGGCGGCCAGGTGGCCACCCCATTCATTGGCTTCGATCAGCACTTCGTTGGCGATGATGTCCAGCTTTTTCTGTACTTCGCCTTGCACGTTCTCGCTACCGGCGGTGCCCAGTACATCGCCCAGTGCGCCTTTGTTGACGCTGTGGCTGATGCGCTTGCAGGCGCGGGCCACCACTTCGATCAACAGGCGCAGCTGGGCGGGGATGAGGCCGTCTACGCGTTGCTGTTCGACAAGGTAGCGGCTGAGGGTGATGTTTTTCTTCATGGGTGGAACTCCTTCAAACTGGGTCAATCTGGGTGGGCTCAGCGCTTGGGCTGGCGCGCTGGCTGTGGGGCTGGCGATTGGGCCGGTTGCTGCGGCGGGGGCGCTGCTTCGCGGCCGTTCAGCTCGTCGCGCAGCTGCTCGGCGCGGGCCAGTTGGTCGCTGTGGCCCTGGGCGCGGGCATATTGCGCATAGGCGCTGAGCCACTGCCGCGCCTGCTGCGGCTGGTTTTGCTCATGGGCCAGCACCATCAGCTGGAAATAGCTGTCGTACACGGTGTCATGGTCGCCCGCGCTGATGGCGATCTGCAGGCGCTCTTGCAGGTAGTTGCGGGCGGCGTCCATCTGGCCGAGCATGTAGCTGTTCTGCGCCAGGTTGGCCAGCAGGCCGCGCAGGCGCGGCGTCTCGCCCAGCGCTAGCAGGCGCTCGCGCGCCACGGGCAGCAGCTGCTGGTTGGCCTGCAGGGCCTGGCGGTACTGGCCTTGCTCGTGCAGCACATAGCCCAGGTCTTCGTACACGCCCAGTATCTGCAGCTGGGTGGGGTAGTCGGCCGCCTGCGGGATGGGGGTGCTGTTGTCCCAGCGCATCTGCGCGGGCAGCCTGGCAATCTCTTGCAGCGGATAGCGCGTGATAAGCGTTTGCGCCTGTTTGAGCGCGGCCTCATAACGCCCGCCTTCGGCCAGCCAGCGGATGCTGGCAATGCTCAGCTCCAGATGCTGGTAGGCCCATTGCGGATCGCTGGGCTTGGGCATGGCCACCAAGGCCTTTTGTGCCACCTGACCGGCCTCAGCAGGCATGGCGCGGCGGCTGAAGATGGTGGCCTGGGTGTAGTAGAGGCGGAAAAAATCCAGCGCCGGCGCCTTGGTGCGCTTAAGGATCGGCTCAAGCGCCTGCAAATCGGCGCTCATCGCGCTGCCGCTGAAACGGCCGCCTTCGCTGAACACGGCGGCATAGAGCGGCGCAAAGCGCTTTTCAAAATTGTTGCTGGGCGTGACCGCCAGGCCTTCGGGCGCGGTGGTGGCCACCGCCCCGGCGTTGCGGCCGGTTTGGGCGCTGGCCAGTAGGGGCATGGCGGCAGCCAAGCTGGCCAGGGCGGCAATGCCCTGGGCCAGCAGCTGTTGGCGCATGCCTTGGCGCATCAGTCCGCCATCGCGCGCGTGATCACCTCGCGCACATCGTTGCTGAGCTTGGGCTTGGCGGCGACCTTGGCAATCGCGTCGCCCGCCGCGCTGCGGTAGGGCTCGGGCAGCTTCTTCCAGCGGTCCAGCGCGCGGGCCAGGCGGGCAGCGACTTGCGGGTTGAAGGCATCGAGCGCCACCACCTGCTCGGCCCAGAAGGCGTAACCAGCGCCGTCAGCACGGTGGAAGCCACCGGGGTTGCCGTTGCAGTAGCTGAAGATCACGCTGCGGGCGCGGTTGGGGTTCTTGATGTTGAAGTCGGGCTGCTTCATCAGCGCGCGCACAGCGGGCAGGGCGCTGCCGTTGATATCGGGTGCGCTCGCTTGCAGCGCAAACCACTTGTCCAGCACCAGCTCGTCGTTCTTGAACATCTGGTGGAAGCTCTGGATCGCTGCGTCGGCCAGCGGGCTGCCGCTCACCACCAGCGCGCTCAAGGCGTTGTAGCGGTCGGTCATGTTGCCGGCATCCTTGTAGCGCTGCAAGGTCTTGCCAGGCCAGACCTTGTCGCCCGATTCACGGGCGGCCACGCAGAGCATCAAGAGCGCATGGCCTGCCAGTGCGCGCTTGCCGGCGCTCACCGCATCGGGCACATAGGCGCCGGTGTGGCTGCATTCGTCGTAAGCCCAGGCCCAGTCGGCGGCCAGCTCGGTGGCCAGTTGCTGGCGCATGGCTTCGCGCACCGCGTGCACGGTCTGCGGGTCCACCTGGTCGAGCTGCTCGGTGATATAGCCTTCGGACGGCAGGGTCAGCGCCAGGTCCTTGAAGGCGGCGTCGAGCTGCGGATCACGCAGCACTTCGCGCATCGCTTGCACAAACGAGGCGGGCAGCAGATTGGCTTGCAGCGCGGGGGCATCGGCACCGGCGGCGTTGCGTGCGGCAATGGCTTGCAGCGCAAAGCGCAGGCCCAGGCGTTGGCCCGCTTCCCAGCGGTTGAAGGCGTCTTCGTCGTGGGCCAGCAGGTGCAAGAGCGCGTCGTCGCTCTCTTCGATCTGCAGCACCACCGGGGCGCTGAAGTTGCGCAGCAGCGATGGGGCAGGGGCTTGCTCGACACCGTCGAACACGATGGTGTGGGATTCCTCGGTCAGCACCACGGTGTGGTTGGTAGCGCTGTGGGCGATGCTGCTGAGCGCCTGGCTGGGGCGGATGTGGAGCGGCAGGCTGCGGCCGTCGTCTGCCAGCAGGCCCAGGGTGACGGGGATCACAAAGGGCTCCTTGCCAGGCTGGCCCGGGGTGGGCGGGCAGGACTGGGTCAGGGTCAGGGTGTAGGTCTGCGCTTCTGCGTTGTACACACCTTGCGCGGCCACGCGGGGCGTGCCCGACTGGCTGTACCAGCGCTTGAACTGGGGCAGGTGCTGGGCCAGTGGCGAGCCGGGGTTGGCATCGGCAATGGCCTGGGCAAAGTCGTCGCAGGTCACGGCCTGGCCATCATGGCGCTCAAAGTAGAGCTTCATGCCCTTGGCAAAGCCGTCGCGGCCCACCAGGGTGGACTGCATGCGCACCACTTCCGAGCCTTTTTCGTAAATGGTGACGGTGTAGAAGTTGTTGATTTCGAGGTAGCTGTCCGGGCGCACGGGGTGGGCCATGGGGCCGGCGTCCTCAGGGAACTGCACGGTGCGCAGCACGCGCACATCGTCGATGCGCTTGACGGCACGGGCCGAGGCGCTGCCGGCCATGTCCATGCTGAACTCCTGGTCGCGGAAGACGGTCAGGCCCTCCTTGAGCGAGAGCTGGAACCAGTCGCGGCAGGTGACGCGGTCACCCGTCCAGTTGTGGAAGTATTCGTGGCCCACCACCGACTCGATATTGGCGTAGTCGGCATCGGTCGCGGTGGCCTGGCTGGCCAGCACGTACTTGGTGTTGAAGATGTTCAGGCCCTTGTTCTCCATCGCGCCCATGTTGAAGTCGCTGGTGGCGACGATCATGAAGCGGTCCAGGTCCAGGCTCAGGCCAAATCGGGCTTCGTCCCAGGCGATCGAGGCCATCAGCGAGTTCATCGCGTGCTCGGTCTTCTCCAGGTCGCCGGGGCGCACAAAGACCTGCAGCAGGTGCTCGTTGCCCGCGCGGCTCTTGATCTTCTGCTCGCGGGCGACCAGGTTGCCGGCCACCAGCGCAAACAGGTAGCAGGGCTTTTTGTGCGGATCGACCCACTTGGCAAAGTGGCGGCCTTCGTTGCCGGCCCCTTGCAAGTCGCCTTGCTCGACCAGGTTGCCGTTGGACAGCAGCACCGGGAACTGGGCCTTGTTGGCGCGCAGGGTCACGGTGTACATGGCCATCACATCGGGACGGTCCAGGAAATAGGTGATGCGGCGAAAGCCTTCGGCCTCGCACTGCGTGAAGAACGAGCCATTGCTGGTGTACAAGCCCATCAGCTTGGTGTTCTTCTCGGGCATGCAGGTGGTGAAGATCTCCAGGTCGACGGGGTCGCTGCCTTCTGGCAGGTTCTCCAGCACCAGGTCCGAGCCGTCCATCTTGAACGAGGACGCGGCGCCATTGACCATCACGCGGGCCAGGTTCAGCTCGTCGCCATTGAGGTGCAGCGGCTGGGCTGGCACATCGGGGTTGCGGCGCACGCGCATCTTGTTGAGCACGCGCGTCTTGGCCGGGTCCAGATCGAATGTTAGGTCGACCGTATCAATCCACCATGCCGGGGCCTGGTAGTCGGCGCGGTACACGGTGTGTGCTTGTCCTTCACGCATCATGGAGCTTCTCCAAAAATTGGTTGTTGAGCAGGGTCGAAAAATCGGGCGCCCATGCCAGAACATGGGGGCCGCTGAGTTGCTGGGCATCGTGCGTGGTGCCAATGCCCACCGCACGCATGCCGGCGCGCCGCGCCGCCTCAATGCCGTGCGGCGCATCTTCAAACACGATGCAGGCGGCCGGGTCTATTGCCAGGCGCTCGGCCGCCTTCAGAAAAATATCGGGGTGGGGCTTGCCGGGCAGGCCCTCGTCGCCACGCGCAATCGCCTGGGCCGGGGGCTGCATCTGCAGGTTGTCCAGCACAAAGCGTACATTGTCCTGGTCGCCCGCAGTGCCAATGGCCACTTTGAGGCCCATGTCTCGCGCCTGGGCATGAAAACGGTCAAAGCCATCGACCGCGCAGAAGTTGGCGGCAAACAGCTCGCGGTAAATGCCTTCTTTTTCTGCGGTGATGCGCTCGCTCTCTTCGGCGCTCACCGTGCGGCCCATCAGCGCGCAGGCGCATTCAAAGGCATTCTTGCCGGTGGTCTGCGCCATGAAGGCGGGCACATCCAGATCCATGGCGTGGCGGCGTGCGTACTCCACCCAGGCCTGGGTGTGCCAGGGCATGGAGTGAACCATGGTGCCGTCCATGTCAAAAATCAGCGCTTCGATCGCAGGCATTGGGCTTGTCTTCAGGTCCGTATCGGCTGGGAGGCCCAGCCAATCGATAGAGGGGCTGAGGCACGCCGCATGCACCGCTGCATGGGGAGTGCCACAGGTTTTTAAACGCCTTGCTTGAGCGAGGCTTCGATGAACACGTCCAGGTCGCCGTCCAGCACCTTTTGGGTGGCTGAGACTTCGACGTTGGTACGCAGGTCCTTGATACGGCTGTTGTCCAGCACGTAGCTGCGGATCTGGTGGCCCCAGCCCACATCGGTCTTGGTGTCTTCGAGCTTTTGCTGCTCTTCCATGCGCTTGCGCATTTCAAAGTCATAGAGCTTGGAGCGCAGGCGCTGCCAGGCTACATCGCGGTTGCTGTGCTGGCTGCGGCCATCCTGGCACTGCACGACGATGCCGGTCGGGATGTGGGTCAGGCGCACGGCCGAGTCGGTCTTGTTGATGTGCTGACCACCCGCGCCCGAGGCACGGTAGGTGTCGGTACGCACATCCGAGGGGTTGATGTTGATCTCGATGGAGTCATCAATCTCGGGGTAGACGAACAGCGACGAGAAGCTGGTGTGGCGGCCGCCCGAGGAGTCGAACGGGCTCTTGCGAACAAGGCGGTGCACACCGGTTTCGGTGCGCAGCAGGCCAAAGGCGTACTCGCCCTCGATCTTGATCGTGGCGCTCTTGATGCCGGCGACGTCGCCCGGGGTTTCTTCTTCAACAGTGGCCTTGAAGCCCTTGCGCTCGGCATACTTGAGGTACTGGCGCAGCAGCATGCTGGCCCAGTCGCAGGCTTCGGTGCCACCGGCGCCAGCCTGGATGTCGACAAAGCAGTTGAGCGGGTCGGCCTCGTTGCGGAACATGCGGCGGAACTCGAGCTCCTCGATCAGCGGGCGCAGCTTGGCTGCCTCGGCCTCGATGGTCTCCAGCCCGGCGTCATCGCCTTCTTCCTTGCTCATCTCGAAGAGCTCGGTATTGTCGGCCAGCTCGCTCGTGAGCTTTTGCAAGGTCAGCACGACGGAGTCGAGGGCCTTCTTTTCCTTGCCCAGCTCCTGGGCCTTCTTGGGATCGTTCCAGACGCTGGGGTCTTCCAGCGAGGCGTTTACCGTGCGCAGTCGTTCGTACTTTGCATCGTAGTCAAAGATACCTCCGAAGCTCTTCTGTCCGGCTGGACAGGTCTTCGAGGGTGTTGCCGATTTGGTTGATGCGTTCTGCTTCCATGTCACTGTGTCCTATTATTGCGGTCTAGCCCGTTATTGTCGCATGCTGGCAGCGCTTGGCCGGCCAGTGGTGCTTTAGGGCATATGCTTGATTTAATAATGTTTTTGCTCCCGCTGCGCCGCGTTTGCGGCGCTGGGCGAGGCGAGGCTCACTTCCAGGCAAACCGTGGCTGGTCAAAATGCGCGACGCGGGTGGGGTGCCCCAGCAGGCAAACCTCACGAAACTGGTACAAAAATGCGGCTGTAGGTGCGGCCACCCAGCTCTTGCCCATGGGCATGCGCAGCACCGGGTGGGGCGAGGCATCGGTGTTTTCCAGCATCGGCGTATCGCTGCGCAGCAGCTCGGCCAGTGGGATGCGGTGCACGCTGGCCACTTCATCGGGGTTGGGTTGCAGCTGGGCGGTGGCACCGGCCCAGACCACCACCGGGGTGATGACAAAGCCAGAACGCGTGGCGTAGTCATCGAGGCAACCGAGCACTTGGCTGGGCGCCAGCAACAGGCCCGCCTCTTCATGCAGTTCGCGCAACGCCGCCTGCTCGGCGGTCTCGCCCGCCTCGATGCGGCCGCCGGGCAGGGCCCATTGGCCCGGGTGGTTGCGCAAGTGCAGGGCGCGGCGCGTCAGCAGCAAAGCGGCCTCGTTGCTCCACTGGACGGGTGGGGGCATGCCTTCGAGCCCGGCGCCGGGGCCTTCGTCCAGCAGCACCAGCGCGACGGCGGCCTGGGACTGGCCGGCGACGCCCATGCGCTGCACATCAAAATGCTGCAGGCTGTGGTGGATGCGCGTTCGCAGGGCGTCGCTCAGGGGCATGGCATGGGTCATAGGGCTGCTGCATTGTAGAAGCGGCCCGGCCGGCTACGGCGCGCCAGAGAGACAGGGGGCGGTGTTCGGGACTTTAAGGGTTCAGCTGGAGCGGCTCCTGTGGCGCAGGCAGACCTGGAACATCAATCCAAAGCCCGCATCGGGCCCAAACTGGGCAGGCCAAGGCTCGCCCGGGGTCAGCAGCAGGCGGCCATGCATCACGCCGGCATCGCCTGGCTGGGAGGTAATGAGTATCTCAGGGCCGCATCCACCGGGCAGCAGTACCCGCAGGGTCTGGCCCTGGTGGTAGTGCAGGGGGGCTTGCGGTTCAAAGATCAGCCGGACCGTGCCGTGTGCATGGCCGCTGGCGTCGCACAGCATGCAATGCACGATGCCTGGGGCGCTGCCCTTGGGCCAGGACATTGCCTGCCCCGCAACTGGACCTTTGTGGTGCTGTGCGTATTGCGCCGTGCTGCTGCAGGCCCACGCCTGCCTGCCATGGGGCGCGCACTGAGGGCAATGGGCTTGGGTGCAAGGCGTGGGTATGCTTTTGCCGTCCTCGGGCTTGGGGTCGCGCGGCTTGTCTGGCCGGGGTGCGGGGGGAGGGTGGCTGTGGGGGTTGGGCGGCTGGAACATCGGGGGCTGTCGCTATAACTGTATTGAACGGATTAATGATCTCGATAGTTTTTTATAAATAATAAAAGATGAAGCTTCAGCAGAACTTACGGGTTATTGGCGGCTGATGCGGATCAAAAGAGCGATGAATAACGCTTGACAGCGCCTCAATCTGCTGCGCGGTGCTAGCTGAGCGGCGGTGATGCCCGTGTCGATGGGCGTCTCTGCCTGGCGCGCATGGCGGCCATGGCCAGCGAGGTGTCAAAAAATGCTTTTACACTTGGTTTTTTTGACCGACACCGCTGAATTTTTCTTATGCAAGACATCCAACTTGGCCGCAGTGATTTGAAGGTTTCGCCCATTTGCCTGGGCACGATGACGTTTGGCGAGCAAGTGAGCGAGGCGGATGCGCATGCGATGCTCAGCCATTCGCTGGCGCGCGGCGTGTACTTCTGGGACACGGCGGAGATGTACTCGGTGCCCGCCCGCGCCGAAACCTATGGTGCGACGGAGACCATCATCGGCAACTGGTTCAAGGCCAACCCGGGCCAGCGCGACAAGGTGGTGCTGGCCAGCAAGGTGGCGGGCCCGTCGCGCGGCATGCCCTGGGTGCGCGAAGGCAAGGGCATGACGGCGGCCGACATCGTGGCATCGTGCGAGGCGAGCCTGCGCCGCCTGCAGACCGATGTGATCGACCTCTACCAGATCCATTGGCCCGAGCGCCATGTGCCCGCCTTTGGCAATCTGTACTACGACCCGAAAAAGGAAACCAGCGAGACAACGATTGGCGAGCAGCTGCAGGCGCTGGCTGGCCTGGTCAAGGCCGGCAAGATCCGCCACATTGGCCTGTCCAACGAGACGCCGTATGGCGTGCATGAGTTTGTGCGCCTGGCCGAGCAGCATGGCCTGCCGCGCGTGGCCAGCGTGCAAAACCCGTACTGCCTCATCAACCGCAGCTGGGAAAACGGCCTGGATGAAACCTGCGACCGCCTGGGTGTGTCGCTGCTGGCGTACTCGCCCCTCGCCTTTGGCCTGCTGACGGGCAAGTACGACGACAGCGGCATTACCGGCCCCCAGGCACCGCAGGGCGCGCGCATTGCCAGCTATGAATCGGTGCGCAAGCAGCGCTGGGGCCGCCCCGAGGCGCTGGATGCCGCCAAGCGCTACAACCAGCTGGCGCGCGACCATGGCCTGACCCCGGCTGCATTGGCACTGGCCTTTTGCTACAACAAATGGCAGGTGGGCAGCACCATCATCGGTGTGCGCACGATGGAGCAGCTGGACGAAGACCTCAATGTCTGGGGCACGCAGCTGTCCGAGGCCTTGCTGCAGGAGATTGACGCACTGCGCTGGGCGCTGGGCGATCCGGCGCAATAAGTCTCCAACAGGTTCTGAGGCCCCTGACGGGGCTGATGAAAGGCGCTGACCTGCAGGCCCTGGTGCAAACCAGGGCCTTTGGCGTTGCCAAGGCCACTATGCTTGGCGGCGCCCCACACTTATTTTTCGGGACAATAGGGGCAGATTTTGTGTGGCACTTGTGGCCACCTCTTTACCGATGAGCAAAAAAAACCATATCAGCGAAACGCCTGCCACCCAGTTTCTGAAGGCGCACAAGGTGGCGTTTACCGAGCATCCCTACGACTATGTGGAGCATGGCGGCACGTCCGAGTCGGCCCGCCAGCTGGGGCTCGATGAGCATGTCGTCGTCAAGACCCTGGTGATGCAGAACCAGGATGCCAAGCCGCTGATCGTGCTGATGCATGGCGACTGCAAGGTGTCGACCAAGAGCCTGGCGCGCCAGATTGGCGCCAAGAGCGTGGAGCCCTGCACGCCCGAAGTGGCCAGCCGCCACAGCGGCTACCTGGTGGGGGGGACCTCACCGTTTGGCCTGCGCAAGGCCATGCCGGTCTATATCCAGGAGACGATTCTGGCGCTGCCGCGTATCGCCATCAACGGCGGGCGGCGTGGTTTTTTGGTGCAGATCGACCCCAAAGCATGCGTAGAGGTGCTCGGTGCCCAGCCGGTGCAATGCGCGCTGGCAGAATGATGCCTGTTTTTGACCTAGATATACCAGTGCGCACCGGCCGCCCAGGCGCGCAGACAAGGGGAGCAATTTGAGTACCGTTTATTCCATCCTGGCCACCATCCTGGCCTACCTCATCGGTTCTCTGTCATTTGCGGTGATCGTCAGCCGCACGATGGGCCTGAGTGACCCGCGCACCTATGGCAGCAAAAACCCGGGTGCCACCAATGTGCTGCGCTCGGGCAGCAAGGCTGCGGCCGTGCTGACCTTGCTGCTCGATGCCGCCAAAGGCTGGCTGCCGGTGGCGCTGGTGGCCTGGTTGGGCAAGCCCTATGGCCTCGAAGAGGGCACTGTCGCCCTGGTAGGGATTGCGGCATTTCTGGGCCACCTCTGGCCGGTGTTCTTCAAGTTTGAAGGCGGCAAGGGCGTGGCCACTGCGCTGGGCGTGCTGCTGGGCTTTAGCGGTTGGCTGGGTCTCTTGGTCTTGCTGGCCTGGGTGGCGGTCGCTGCCATCTGGCGCTATTCGTCGCTGTCGTCGCTGGTGGCGGCGGTGCTGGCGCCGGTGTTCTACATCCTCATCGGTGGCGAGCTCTGGGATTTCCATGCCGAGATCTTTGTCGCGATCCTGGTGATGTCGGCCTTGCTGGTTTACCGCCACAAGCTCAACATCCAGCGCCTGGTCGAAGGCAAGGAATCCAAACTGGGTCAAAAGAAAAGCAAGTGATGCGTCGCGCTGCCGACGGGCAGATGGCAAAAGGGCTGAACCCCCATAGCGGGTTCAGCCCTTTTGTTTTGCTGGCTTTCGGCCCAGCCGTTGCACGCTATTTGATCCGGTCCAAGGTCATCTGCGGGCCGGCGCGTTTCATCTCAAAGGCATTGAGAAAGCTGTTGCCCAGCAGAACATAGGGCATGTTGGCCGAGGTGACCACGGCATCGACATTGCGCAGCTCCACATCGGAGATGCGCACGCTGCTCAGCTGGAGGTGCCAGCCGTTGCTGACGCCATTGGCCGTGCCCATGCGCACTGCACGGCCCTGTTTGTAGTCAATGCCCAGCTTGAGCGCCTCGCTCATCCCCAGGCTCACCGTGGTGGCACCGGTATCGACCAGAAAACGCGTGGCCTTGCCGTTGATCATGCCGGCCGTCATGAAGTGCCCGCTGGCATCGGCTGCCAACACAATACGGCCCGTGTTGCTGACGGGCAGCGCCGCATCGGCCACGCTGACCGGCGACTCGCCCATGCGCAGGCTGTGCAGGGCGCCCGCGATGCTGACCTGCGCCTGCCCATCCTTGACGCTGACCACCTGCACCTGCTGGTAGCTGCTGCCCGCTGCCACGGCCTTGGGCGCCCGGCCATCGATGACCAGCAAGGCCTTGTCCCCCAGAATGCCGGCCAGCGCCACCGAGCGGGGGCCTTCGGCGGCATCTTGTGCATGGACGGCCCAACTGGCGCTGCCGCACAGGGCCAGTGCCAACGCCCAGTGGTGCAGGCGGGTTGGGGCGGGGCAGGGCTTGGGGACTGAAAGCTTCATAGGTCGCGGGGCAGCATGGTGGTGCATACAAACAGGGCGGGGCCGAGTCTAGCGCGGGTCACAGGCAGGTCGGCTGCTTTACATCCTAAAGCATGCGCGCGGCACCAAAAGCTGCGATTTATTTTTTTGACCCAAAGTCTAGCCCGTTGTTTTTTTGAAAAGTAAGCAGCCGCTTAAGGTTAATATATTGCTATTGATAATCGTTATCATTAGCATTCCTTACTCAAATTTACAAGCCGTTTACCAAGCGGAATTATTGTTTCAGGAGTTTTCAATGATCCAAGCCCTTCGCAGCGAGACGCTCGCGCGTACAAGAGGCGAGCGCGCCGGCCTGTCGGTCGCCGCGCTGTTGATGATGGCATCCATGCCAGCCATGGCACAAGAGCACACCTTGCCAACGGTGCAGGTGTCTGCCGACCAGTTCGATCCCGATGATGTGCGCCCCGAAGGCGTGACCACGGCGACCAAGACCTATATGGCGCCCAAGGACATTCCGCAGACCATCGACACCTTGGAAGTCAACAAGTTCAAGAGCTATGGCATCAATGACCTGTCGGTCATGCTCGATGGCGTGCCGGGGGTCAACACCAGCTATGACATGCGTGGCGAGGGCGTGATGATCCGCGGCTTCAATGCCGACAGCGGCGATATCTACCGCGATGGCGTGCGTGAATCCGGCCAGGTGCGCCGCAGCACGGCCAACGTCGAGCGCATCGAGATCCTCAAAGGCCCGGCTTCGGTGCTGTATGGCCGTGGCGCGGGTGGCGGTGTGGTCAACATGGTCAGCAAGCAAGCGCGCTTTGATGGCGTCAGCAGCGTGACCTTGCGCGGCGGCTCCTGGGAGAACGTGGGCGGCACCATCGACATCAACCGGGTGATCAGCCCCAATGTGGTCATGCGGCTGACGGCCGACCGCGAGCAGGCGCACAGCTTTCGCAGCGGCATCCGCAACCGCAATGAGATGGTCTCGCCCAGCATCCTGGTGGATACGCGCACGGGCCTGCGCTGGACCGGCCAGTACACCTATGACAATGTCTGGCGCGTGCCGGACCGGGGGCCATCCTACGACCAGATGCCGCCGGGCATGTCGCTGCGCCAGGGCTTTGCCCAGCCGGGCGACTTTGTCGAGGACCGCCTGCGCGTGCTGCGCTCGGACCTGTCGTATGAGTTCAACAAGGCCTGGAGTGTGCGCTGGGTGGCCAGCAAGCGCGAGGCCAGCCAGGACTTTGACCACTACTTTGCCGGTACCTATTGCAACCCCCAGGGCCTGACCCCTGCGGGCGCCAAGTGCGCCAACCCCGGCCTGCTGCGCCAAAGCTATGCCTGGCAGCAAACCGAGAACCGCACCACCACCCACACCGTGGATCTGACCGGCAAGCTGGACCTGGCCGGCATGCGCCATGAGCTGCTGCTGGGCGTGGAGCACAGCGAGGAAGAGCGCGCGCCGCGCCTTTTCAGCACCGCCAACAGCAATGGCTATATCGACCCGAACAACCCGGTGTTCGATGCCGTGCGCCCGCCCCAAGGCGCGCCATCGCAGCACAACCTGCACAAGGGCACGGCCCGCGCGCTGTATGTGCAGGACTTGATCAGCCTGAGCGACCAGTGGAAGCTGCTGCTGGGCGCGCGCTACGACAACTTTGACTTCAACAGCACGAACCAGCTGACCCATGCGAGCCGCAGCACCGACGGCAACTCCGTCAGCCCGCGTGCGGGCCTCGTTTGGCAGCCGGTGCGTGAGCACAGCTTGTACGCGTCCTGGAGCCGCAGCTTCTCGCCCTATGGCGGGCGCGGCATTCTGTCGGTGGATACCGGCGCTGGCGCGGTGCTGGACGACGAGCCCCAGCATTCGCAGCAGTTCGAGATGGGGGTCAAGAGCGATTGGCTGGATGGCGCGCTGTCCACGCAGCTGGCCGTATACCAGCTGGAGCACTACAACATCCGCTACCGCCCCGATCCGGACAACGACCCCTTCACCTGGGCCGTGCGTGGCAAGGAGCGCTCACGCGGCATCGAGTTCAGCGCGTCTGGCCGTGTGGCACCGTTTTGGTATGTGCGCGGCGGCGTCGGCATCATGGCCGCCAAGGTTGCCGAGAACAAGGCCAACCCCGCCCTGGAAGGCAACTACCTGGCCAACACCGCGCGCCGCAATGGCAATGTCTTTCTGCGCTATGCGCCTGCGGGCAACTGGTATGCCGAGCTGGGCGTGACCCACACCAGCGCGCGCTACACCAATGACGCCAACACCAGCCGTGTGCCGGGTTACACCCGCTGGGATGGCCTGGTGGGCTGGCGCGCCGCGCCCTGGACCGTCACCCTGGCAGTGTCCAACCTGACCAACAAGGAATACTGGCGGTCCAGCAGCATGCCCGGCACGCCGCGTGGTGCGCTGCTGAGCGCGAACTACCAGTTCTAAACGCCCAGGCGCCATAAAAACAGGCCGCGCTGCAATCCCTGCAGCGCGGCCTGTTTGTTTTTGATCGAGTGCGGATCAGTCGCGGAAGTTATTGAACGACAGTGGCACGTCGGTCACGTCTTTCTTCAAAAGCGCCATTGCCGCTTGCAGGTCGTCACGCTTGGCGCCGGTGATGCGCACAGCATCGCCCTGGATGGCGGCCTGCACCTTCATCTTGCTGTCCTTGATGAGCTTCTGGATCTTCTTGGCCAGCTCCTGCTCGATGCCATTGCGCACCTTGATCACTTGCTTGACCTTGTCGCCGCCGACCTTTTGCACATCGCCCTTGTCCAGAAAGCGCACATCCACATTGCGCTTGGTCAGTTTGTTGCGCAGGATGTCTTCAACCTGCACCAGCTGGAAGTCGGCATCGCCGTACATGATGATCTCTTTGTCCTTGAGCTCGATCCCGGCCGACGTTCCCTTGAAGTCAAAACGGGTGCCAATTTCCTTGGCGGAATTCTCAACAGCGTTTTTCACCTCGACGAAGTCGGCTTCGCAAACCGTGTCAAACGATGGCATAAATACTCTCCTTGCAGGCCAGGCTGAGCGCCTGAGTGGGTCGCGACAAGTGCGACAATCTAGCGATGTTAGTCGAGAAAAATGCCCCGCTGCAGCAATACAACACCTTTGGCATCATGGCGCGGGCCATGAACCTGGTGCGCGTGCAGGCCCCGCAGGATATCCGTGATTTTTTGGCCCAGCCCCCGTTGGGCGCCAGCCGCCAGGTGGTGGTGCTGGGGGGCGGCAGCAATATCGTCATCACCGGCGATGTCGAGCCCACCGTCTTCAAGATGGAGATCATGGGCAAGCGCCTGGTCGAAGAGACCGACAAGCACTACATCATTGAAGTGGGTGCCGGTGAAGTCTGGCACGAGGTCGTGGCCTGGAGCCTGGCCCAGGGCTACCCCGGGCTGGAGAACCTGGCGCTGATCCCGGGCACCGCAGGTGCCGCGCCGGTGCAGAACATTGGCGCCTATGGCGTGGAGCTGCAAGACCGCTTTGACTCGCTCGATGCGATCGACCTGAGCAATGGCGAGCATTTCAGCCTGCAGGCGGCGCAGTGCGCGTTTGGCTACCGGGATTCGGTGTTCAAGCATGCGCCGGCCGAAACCATGCCGCTGACCATGATTGCCCGCGCCACCGGCGTGGCCGAGCCCCGGGGCATGGGGCTGGCGGGCCGCGCCGTCATCACCCATGTGCGGCTGCGCCTGGCCAAGGATTGGAAGCCCGAGCTGGGCTACCTGGACCTGGCCCGCAAGCAGGCCGAAAAAGGCATTGCGCAGCCCACGGCCCAGGACATCTTTGACTGGGTGGTGGAGATCCGCCGCGCCAAGCTGCCCGATCCAGCGCAGATCGGCAATGCCGGCAGCTTTTTCAAGAACCCGCAGGTCACCGCCGACCAGTGCGAGGACATCATTGCGCGCGAGCCCAAAATTGTGCACTACCCGATGCTGGACGGCAGCATCAAGCTGGCTGCGGGCTGGATGATCGATGCCTGCGGCTGGCGCGGCAAAAGCATTGGCAAGGCCGGTGTCTATGACCGCCAGGCCCTCGTGCTGGTCAACCTGGGCGAGGGCGAAGGCAGCGTGACCGGCGGTGAGGTGGTGACCTTGGCGCGCGCGATCCAGACCAGCGTCTATGAGCGCTTTGGCATCCAGCTGGAGCCCGAACCCGTCGTTTGGTAGCTGCGCCAGCGCGGGCTAAAGGGCTCAGCGCTTGGCTGGCGGTATCCAGCGCGCCAGCGCAGCCGCCGCACCCCAGGCCAGCAAGCCGATGCAGGCGATGCCGCTGGCCAGCGACAGGCTGCCTGCCAGAAACGACAGCAGCGCTGGCCCCAGCGATGAGCCCAGGTCGGCCGCCAGGCGCCATAGCCCCAGAAAATGCGCCCGCGCATGGCGCGGCGCGTGGTCGGCCCCCAAGGTCATGATCAGGCCCGAGCCAATGCCATTGCCAAAGCCCAGCGCCATGGCTGCGAGCAGCAAGGTCGTCACGCTGGCCGTCAGCGGCATCAGCAGCATGGCCGCGCCCATCACCAGCATCGACGGCACGGCCACCCAGCGCCGGCCTTTGAGATCCATGAGCTTGCCCGCAGGGTAGAAGACCAGCATATCGATGGCGCCCGCCAGCCCGTAGACCAGCGAGGCGGCAGCGGGTGCCAGGCCAAGATGGTCGGCCCACAGCGGAATGACCACCTGGCGCGAGGCACGCACGGCGCTGACCAGCAGCACGCCCAGGCCCAGCGTGAGAAATAGCCGGTGGTGATCGCGCAGAATGCGGGCGATGGACGGAGCCTCGGTGGGCACCGGCTGTCCCGGCAGCGCGGCGGGCGCCGCCAGATCGGGCACGCGCAGGCCAATGGCTGCGGCGCAGAGCACGCCCACGATGCCCACCGCGAACGCCGCATGCAGGCCAAAGGCATGCATGGCCCAGGCGCCGATAAAGGGCCCGATGAACATGCCGATGCGCATCACCCCACCCAAGGTGGACAGCGCCCGCGCGCGGTAGGACACCGGCACGGCCTCGGTCAGATAGCTTTGCCGCGCCAGGTTGTAGACCGCCTGCGACATGCCCACCATCAGACAGCCCAGCGCAAACAGCCACAGCTGCTGGGTGGCCAGGCAGAGGGCCATGCCGATGGCGCTCCACAGGCCTGCGGCCACAATGGCCCAGCGCTCGCCCCAGCGGGCTGTTATCAGCGATGCCGGGATATTGCTCAGCAAGGAGCCAATGCTGACCAGCCCCACCACCAGCGCTGCGATGGAGACTGAGGCGCCCAGGTCCCGCGCCATCAGCACGATCACCGGCAGCACCGCACCTTCGCCAATGCCAAACAGCAGCGAGGGGCCAAAGGCCGCCACGGCAATGCGGCGCAGCGAGAATGCTGCGTCGCTGTCTAGGGCCGGTTCGGATGCGGGAGGAGGGGAGTTGGGCGTGCCCATGGTCGCGGTAAGGTGGGTATCAATCTGCGCTGGTTGCCTGGGGCGCTGTGTGGATCAGCACCTCAAGCGCAGATTGTGCGTCTGCCCGGCGCTTGGATAGCAGTGATCCTGTCGCGGGCAGAACTTGGCCTGCGCGGCTTACTTCAAGCTGCCCGAGAGGAAGCGTGCCAGGCGTTCACTCTTGGGGTTGGCCAGCACCTCGCGCGGCGGGCCTTGCTCTTCGATCAGGCCCTGGTGCAGGAAGATCACATGGTTGGAGACCTCGCGGGCAAAGCCCATCTCATGTGTCACGACCAGCATGGTGCGGCCTTCCTGGGCGAGCACCTGCATCACACGCAGCACCTCACCGACCAGCTCGGGGTCGAGGGCAGAGGTAGGCTCGTCAAACAGCATCACCTCGGGCTCGACCGCCAGCGCGCGCGCAATGGCCACGCGCTGCTGCTGGCCGCCACTCATGTGGTTGGGGTAGCTGTCTTCCTTGTTCTCCAGGCCCACCAGCTTGAGGTACTTGCGGGCGCGGGCGACGGCCTCGTCCTTGCTGATGCCCAGCACATGCACCGGCACTTCGATGATGTTCTGCATCACCGTCATGTGCGCCCAGAGGTTGAAGTGCTGGAACACCATCGCCAGCTTGCTGCGCAGGCGCTGGAGCTGCTTGGGGTCCACCGCGTCCAGCGCGCCATTGCGGCCGGTGCGCAGCTGCAGGCTTTCGCCAGCCACGATGATTTGCCCTTGCTGGGGCTGCTCCAGCAGGTTGATGCAGCGCAAAAAGGTGCTCTTGCCCGAGCCGGAGCTGCCGATGATGCTGATCACGTCGCCAGCGCAGGCGTTGAGCGAGACGCCCTTGAGCACCTGGTTGCTGCCATAGCTCTTGTGGATGTCCTGCGCCTGCAGTTTGTAGTTGGATGCGTTCATATCTCGATGCTCGAATGTCTTAGGCCTTGCGCGGGGCCAGATAGCCCAGGAAACGGCGCTCGGCGAGGCGGAAGATGCCAATCAGGATAAAGGTGATGCTCAGGTAGATGGCAGCTGCCGCGATATAGGCTTCAAACGGCAGGTAGTAGTCCGAGTACACCCGGCTGGCAGCGCCGGTCAGGTCCACCAGCGACGGCACGGTCGAGGCCAGGCTGGTCGAATGCAGCATCATCACCACCTCGTTGCTGTAGGCGGGCAGGGTGCGGCGGATGGCGCTGGGCATCACGATGCGGCGCATCAGCTGCCAGCGGCTCATGCCCATCGCGCGGGCCGCTTCGACTTCGCCCTTGTAGGTCTCGCGGATCGAGCCGGCGAGCATCTCGGCGGTGTAGGCCGCGTTGTTCAAGGTGAAGGCGAGGAACGCGCAGAAGAACGGCTCCTTGAAGTAGGTCCAGGGCCAGATCGCATCCCAGCGCGCCTGCACCCATTCGAGCTGCGAGAAGCCGTAGTAGATCAGGTAGACCTGGATCAGCAGCGGCGTGCCGCGCATGAAATAGGTAAAGGCGCCCACCGTTTTGCGCAGCAGCCAGGAGCGGCTGACCAGCGCGAGCGCGCCCAGCAGCGCCAGCACAGCGCCAATGGCCAGGCTGGACAGCAGTAGCTTGAGGGTGGTGACCAGGCCCTCGCCGTACAGCGCAATCGTGTCGGGCTGAAAAATGACGTCCCAGTTCATAGCTGCACCTTTTCGGTTCCCAAGCTGTAGCGGGCATTGAGGCGGCCCAGCGCCCACAGTGATACCGATGTGTAGACGAGGTACAGCGCAGCGGTGAAGAGGAAGAAGATAAAGGGCTCGCGCGCAGCGGCGCTGGCCTGCTTGGCCAGGTAGGTCATGTCTTGCAGGCCGATCAGGCTGACCAGCGCGGTGGCCTTGATCAGCACCAGCCAGTTATTGGTAAAGCCGGGCAGGGCATAGCGCACCATCTGCGGCAGGGTGATGCGAAAGAAGGTCTTGACCGGACTCATGCCGAAGGCCCAGGCCGCTTCCATCTGGCCCTTGGGGATGGCCAGGATCGCGCCCCGGAAGGTTTCGGTCATGTAGGCGCCGTAGATAAAGCCGATCGTGAACGAGCCGGCCACAAAGGGGTTGAGGTCGACCGAGCTTTCGCTGCCCATCTTCTCGAGCAAGGTATTGAGGCCGATGGCGCCGCCGTAGAAGATCAGCAGCATCATCACCAGCTCAGGGATGCCGCGCACGATGGAGGTGTAGACCGTCGCCAGCACCACCAGCGGGCGGCGGCCCGACAGCTTGGCACTGGCACCCAGCAGGCCCAGCACGGTGGCAATGGCCGCTGATGCCAGTGAGACCGCTACCGTCAGCAGCGAGCCCATCAGGATCGATTGAAAGTAATCACTCATATTTTTTGGCCTTGGGCGCCGGGATCGCGTTGTGCAATCGGGCCCATCGGTGGCCTGGTGTTGCCTTGGGTGGGCGCTGCAAAAAGGCCTGGCACCATGGAATTGCGGCGCGATTCATCCAGTATGAAGACTCTGGAGCAGCGCGCCGCTTGGTGTTAGCCCTGATCGAGGACGCGGGTGGCGCTAGGCGCGCCACCGCGTTTTGCAAAGATCAGTTGCCGTAGGGGTCGAAATCGAAGTACTTCTTGGCAATCGTGGCATAGGTGCCATTGCTGCGGATGGTCTTGATCGCTTCGTTGATCTGCTTTTTCAGGTCGCCCTGGTTCTTGCGCAGCGCAATGCCGATGCCATCACCGTAGTACTTGGTCTCGTACTGGTCCGGGCCCTTGTAGCCGTAGTCAGCGCCTTCGGGCTTGCGCAGGAAGCCGCCGTTGACTTCGACCTTGTCAGCCACGGTGCCGTCGAGGCGGCCGGACTTGATGTCCAGGTAGACCTGGTCCTGGGCTTCATAAGGCACGATGGTCGCGCCTGCGGGCTTGAGCTCGCCATTGGCCCACTTCTCTTGGGTCGAGCCCTTGAGCACGCCGATCTTCAGGCCCTTGGCCGAAGCCGGGCCCTTGTATTCCACGCTTTTCTTCAGCACCACGGCGCTGGGCGTCTTGTAGTAGCGGTCGCTGAAATCGACCACGCGGCGGCGCTCGTCGGTCATCGACATGGAGCTGACGATGACGTCGTATTTCTTGGCTTGCAGGCCGGGGATCATGCTGTCCCAGACTTGCTCGACGAACACGCACTTGCGCTTGATCTGCTCGCACACCGCCTTGGCGATGTCCACGTCAAAACCGGTGACTTCGCCTTGGGGCGTCTTGTAGGTAAACGGTTCGTAGGTCGGGTCGACAGCTACTTTCAGGTCTGCAGCAAAAGCAGGGGCGGCGATAGCGGCCACTGCCAGTGCGATCAAGGTTTTACGCATAGTGAATCCTCGGATCCGAATGTTGATAAGGTGGCTAGCATGCTAGTGCTTTTGCTGCCCGCCGTCGGGGTCTGATATCGGCTTGTGGCGACCCGGCGACAGCTCTGCGCTGTGCTTTGTGGCAAAGCGGCGAGCTTGTGCGCATTATCACCAGCCTAAACGGCCATTGAGCGCAAAAATCGACGTTGAAGCGTCAATTTTTACGCCCTATCCAGGGAAACACTAATAAGTATGGGTTGTGACGGTCGATTTGATCGTCTATTTTGTCGAAACGTCCGCGCTTACTTCTTCCAGTAGCCTGGGCGAATCAGCAGACTGTGGACGCGGTAGGGCGCCTTTTCCTCAATGCCGATGTCCATCGGCACATAGGCCTTGTCGCACTGCAGCAGGTAGCTGGTGATGTAAGGGGTGGGGCTGGTCATCTGCGCGCCGACCTTGCAGCTGCCCACGCTTTGGTGCACGTCGTTGAACACCTGCTTCATCTGGTCGGCCGTGACCTGCTTGTTGAAGTCTTCGGTGAAAGTCTTGGCATCGGGCACGGCGGCCTTGCCTTCAAAGGCGGCGAGGAGCGCCTGGAAACGCTGGGCCAGCGCCTTTTCAGCAGCCGGGTTGGGCGCAGGGGCCTGGGGCGCTGCCTCGGCTGCGGGCGGCGTGGCTGCCGCTGCTGGGTTGGCCGCTCCCTGGCTGCTTTGGGCTTGGGCCGCCAAAGCGGCGCAGGCCAGTGCGGTGGACAACAGGGCGTGGCGGGACATACGGTGCATGCGGGTTTCCTTGGTGTGGTTTTGCATCGGGCCATCCTAGGCGCAGTGGGCGCGCTGGTGGTAACACTTGGTGTTCAGTTGAAGGGGCTAAAAGTGGGGGCGGAGGGCCGTTTTCGGCGCCTGTCTCGCAGCCCAGAACGGGCGAGCCAAGCATCTTCATCGGATGCCGCTCTGCGTGGACCTCTACTGTGGCGCGCGGCCGGCCAAGGTGGGGCCATCCGATGCCGTAAGAGGGCTTGAGAATTGGCCTACATAGTGGTTCGATGCAAAACCGGGCAGACCCTGTGCCCATGCGCTTGTGCGGCACGCGGCCATGGCCCGGCCTGGCCCGCTTTCATCTTGGCGACCCGGTTTTTGCGCTGTTGCGGCTAAGGTGTCGCGCAGTGATAGGCAACCCCATAAGGACATAGAGATGAATGGCGCACACAGTCTGGTCAAGACTTTGCTGGCTGCAGGTGTGGATACCTGCTTTGCGAATCCCGGCACCAGCGAGATGCACTTTGTAGCAGCTTTGGACCAGATCCCCGGCATGCACTGCGTGCTGGGCCTGCAAGAGAACGTGGTCACCGGCATGGCCGATGGCTACTACCGCATCGCCCGCAAGCCCGCCTGCACCTTGCTGCACTGCGGCCCGGGCCTGGCCAATGGCCTGGCCAATTTGCACAATGCGCGCCGCGCGCGCAGCGGCATTGTCAATATCGTGGGCGACCAGGCCACCTACCACCGGCCCTTTGATGCGCCGTTGACGGCCGACACCGATGGCCTGGCGCGCGCCGTATCCGGCTGGGTGCATACCAGCACGCACAGTGCGGACCTGGGCCTGGATGCGGCGATGGCCGTGCGTGCGGCCTCCGCCTTTCCCGGGCAAATCGCCAGCCTGATCTTGCCGGCCAATGTTTCCTGGGACGAGGGCGGTGTGGTGGCGCAGCCGCTGCCCCTGCCTGCGCCGCCCGCAGTGGATGGCCATGCGATCGATGAAGTGGCAAAGCTGCTGCGCCAGGCGGGCGGCAAGGCCTTGATTCTGCTGTCGGGCGCGGCGGTGTTTGCGCCGGCCCAGGCGCTGGTGTGGCGGCTTGCGCAGGCCAGCGGCGCTGCCGTGCTGGCCGAGTACGGCGCTTCGCACCTGCAGCGCGGCCAGGGCCGCATGGCGCTGGAGCGGGTACCCTATGGCATGGAGGCCGCGATCAAGACCCTGGCCCGGTTTGAGCACATCATCTTGGTGGGCGCCAAGCCGCCGGTGGGCTTTTTTGCCTACCCCGGCCTGCCGTCGACCCAGTACCCTTCGAGCGCCCAGCTGCATGTGCTGACGCGCCCCGAGCAGGAGCCGCTGGCCGCGCTGCAAGCCCTGGTCGATGCGCTGCAGGCGCCGCAGGCCGCCATCCCCGATGCGGGCCCCCGGCCCGAGGCAGCGACTGGCGCGCCCACGCCCGAGGGCCTGGCGCGTACCGTGGCCGCGCTGATGCCCGAGGGCGCTATCGTCTCGGACGAGAGCATCTCCTACGGCCGGGGCTTTTACCCGCACACCCATGCCGCGCCGGCGCATGACTGGCTGCACCTGGCTGGCGGCGCGATTGGCGATGGCATGCCGGTGGCGACCGGCGCGGCCATTGGTGCGGGCAAGCAGCGCAGGGTGATCAATCTGCAGGCCGATGGCTCGGCGATGTATTCGCTGCAATCGCTGTGGACGCAGGCGCGTGAGCAGCTGCCTGTCACCACCATCGTGCTGAACAACAGCCGCTACAACATCCTGATTGGCGAATACAAGGGCGTGGGCGCCACGCCGGGCGCCACCGCCATGCAGATGCTGGACCTGGGCAACCCGTCGATTGGCTGGGTGAAGCTGGCCGAAGGCATGGGCGTGGAAGCGGCGCGCGCCACCAGCATGGAGGAGTGCGCCCAGCTGATGCAGGCCAGCTTTGCTAAATCCGGCCCGTTCTTGATTGAACTGATAATTTAATAAATTCTGAACATACAGGTTTGGAAGTCACCTACACTGCTGCCTGACCATGCTCCAACGCCTGCGCAGCCGCCCACGCTTTTCCGCCGTCATCACGGCGGTTTTTGCGTTGCTGCTGCTCGTGGCATCGGTGGCGGGCGTGCAGGTGCGAGTGCTGGCGCAGCCCATTGCTGCGGTGCTGGCGGCCGATGTCTGCAGCGTCAATGCGCCGGCGCTGGATGTGGCGCTGGCCCATGGCGACCACCAGACCTTGGATGATCTGCTGGCCGATGGCAGCGACAGCCATGGCAGCCACAGCGCGCACAGCGCCCATGGCGCTGATTGCGTGCTGTGTATCGCCATGGCGCTGCCACTGGCCTTTGCCGCCGATGTGCACCGGCCAGCGGCCCCTGCTTTCCACGCGCAGTGGCAGGCCCAGGCGGCGCACAACCCCCAGGCGCCGGGCGCACCGCTGCCCGCGCGCGGCCCACCTCCCGTCCTTGTCTAACGCACTTATGCCGCAGTGATGCTGCCGCTGCTCTCCGCGCCCATCGCGCGGGGAGGGCAGCCGCGCAACCTTGCGGCCCATGGGCCTCTTCGTCATGTCTGCTTTAGCCGCCTTCGCTGCGGCCGGCTGGGCATGGCTGCGAGTGCCTCCACCACATTGATGCAAGCCGCTGCGCCCTGCAGCGCTTGCTGCGAGAGACATTGATGACTTCCTTCTTTTTGGCAGCAGCGCCTGGACTGCGCCTGCCTGCCCCGCCACGCGCCCGCTTGCAGCGACCGCAGATGGCGCTATCCGCGCTGGTCTTGGCCACCAGCTCTGCCTGGGCGCAAAGCCCTGCTGCACCATCGCTACCTGCGGCCAGCGTGCCTGAGATCAGCCTGCAGGAGACCGAGGTGACAGCGGTGCATGAACACTCCCCACTGCAGGTGGTGGCCGATCCCAAGCAACCGCGCCAACCGGTGCCGGCGAGCGATGCGGCTGACTATCTCAAGAGCATTCCAGGCTTTTCGGCCATCCGCAGTGGCGGCTCCAACAGCGACCCGGTGTTCCGGGGCCAGTTTGGCTCACGCCTGCCGGTATTGACCAATGGGCAGACCTTGCTGGGTGCATGCCCGGCGCGCATGGATTCGCCCAGTTCCTATATCTCGCCCGAGACTTACGATGTGCTGACGGTGGTCAAAGGCCCGCAGACGGTGATCTGGGGGCCGGGTGCATCGGCCGGAGTGGTGCGCTTTGACCGCGAACGGCCCGAATTGGACAGCGGCCAGGTGCGC
This sequence comes from Comamonas sp. JNW, assembly GCF_003105075.1. Classification (NCBI taxonomy): domain Bacteria; kingdom Pseudomonadati; phylum Pseudomonadota; class Betaproteobacteria; order Burkholderiales; family Comamonadaceae; genus Comamonas; species Comamonas sp. JNW. Next base: position 25,237 of record NZ_QETI01000012.1, on the reverse strand, counting down.
CTGTCTGCCAGCCTGCAAGGCGGCACCGCGGCGCGCAGCGACCAGAACATCGACCTGCTGGCCGGCAATGCCGCGTACTACCTGCGCCTCACGGCCAACCATTCGCAAAGCAAGGACTACCGCGACGGCGATGGCCAGCGCGTGCCCTCGCACTGGGACAAATGGAACACCGATGTCGCGCTTGGCTGGACGCCCGATGCCAACACCTGGCTGGAGCTGAGCGCGGGCCAAGGCGATGGCGAGGCGCGCTATGGCGGCCGGGGCATGGACGGCACCCAGTTCAAGCGCGAAAGCTATGGGCTGCGGCTGGAGAAAAAGAACCTGGGCGAGCGCTGGACCAAGCTGGAGGCGCAGCTGTACTACCACCGCGCCGACCATGTGATGGACAACTTCAGCCTGCGGCCCTTTGTGCCGGAAGGCGGCATGTCCATGCCGATGGCGGCCAATGTGCGGCGCACCACCACCGGCATGCGGGTCGCAAGCACCTGGCAACTGGGCCCGCACACCGAAGCGGTGCTGGGCGTGGATGCCATGGGCAGCCCGCACGACAGCCGATCGGGCACGGCCATGCAGTCCTACCGCAGCAAGCCCTGGGCGCGGGATGCCAAGTTCAGCAACCAGGGCCTGTTTGCGCAGGCCACGCAGCACCTGGGTAGTGAAGACAAGCTCGTCGCCGGCCTGCGGCTGGACCGCGCCCAGGCCTGGCGCACCCCCAGCAAAGGCGGTATGGGTGGCATGGATGGGATGGGTGATATGGGTGGTATGGCGGGCATGCAGGCCATGGCGGGCATGGATGGCAGCATGGCCGCCACGGCCAGCAACCACCGCGAGCGCAGCGCCATGCCCAGTGGCTTTCTGCGTTGGGAACGGGCCCGCGCCGATGGCAGCACGCTCTACGCCGGTATCGGCCATGTGCAGCGCTTCCCGGATTACTGGGAGCTGATATCGCCGAGCAACAGCGCAGCCGACAAGGGCGATGCCTTCAACCGCCTGCAGCCGGAGAAAACCACGCAGATCGATGTGGGCGCGAGCTGGAAGGGGGCGGACTGGCAGCTGTGGACCTCGGCCTATGTCGGCCAGGTGCAGGACTATCTGCTGTTTGACTATGCCGGCATGGCCGCCAACGTGCGCAATGTGCAGGCGCGCACCGCTGGTGCCGAGCTGGGTGGCAGCTACCGGCTGAGCCCCGGCCTGACCGCCCAGGCCACCCTGGCCTACAGCTGGGCCCGCAACCGCAGCGATGGCAAGCCGCTGCCGCAGATGCCGCCGCTCGAAGCCAAGCTGGGCCTGGACTATCGGCAAGGCCCCTGGAGCGCGGGCGCGCTGTGGCGCCTGGTTGCCGCGCAGCACCGCTATGCCAGCGGCCAGGGCAATGTCGTGGGCCAGGATCTGGGGCCCAGTGCTGGCTTTGGCGTGCTGTCGCTCAATGCCGGCTACAAGATCAGCGAGCAACTGCGCCTGACGGCCGGCATCGACAATGTCTTTGGCAAGACCTATGCCGAGCACCTGAACCTGGCTGGCAATGCGGGCTTTGGTTTCCCCGGTGGGGTGCGCATCCATGAGCCGGGTCGCACCTTGTGGCTGCGGGGCGACTTGAAGTTCTGAGGCAGGCCTGCGCTGCTGCCAGCCAGGTGCTGGCGGCGGCGCGCAGCTTTGTACCAGTTACAGTGGTACGCGCAAGAAAAGCACAATCACCACGCCCAGCGCCAGGTTCAGCGCGACGAGCTGGCGAATCTGGCCCAGGGCCTTGCCGCCTGCCGGCCAGTCCTGGGCGTTGACGGCGCGGTCCAGGCGCTTGAACAGCGCAAAGCGGATATGGCCAAACACGGCCATCATCGCCAGGCCCAGCACGGCCATCACCATCCAGGAGACGGGCATGCTGAATTTGGCACTGGCCTGCGCGGCCATCTGGTGGACCAGGCCCATCATGCCGATGCCCGACAGCAGCACGGCGGCGATGATGACCAGCACCACGGCAAAAAAGCGCCCCAGCACATCGCGCATCAGCATCAGGCGCTGAGGGGGTTCGAGCTGCTGCAGCGCAGGGCGCAGAAAGAAATGTGCAAAAGCCATGCCGCCCAGCCAGACGATGATGGACAACAGGTGCACGGTTTTGAGAATGATGTAGAGCATCGGGGGGCGCCGTTTAGTTTTGTGTGGGGATGCGCTATGGTACGCGCCAAGCCGCCCCGGCTGGGGATGCGGGCCTGCTTTGAGAGGCGCTAACATAGCCCAGCAAACCGAAGGTTTGCGGTTGAGACGAGGCTTCAAGCCGCAGACAGTACAGACGTACGGCAAGGCTTGAGAACGAAGTATCAAGGGTTATGTCAGTGACTCTAAAAAATACCCATGCTTAAACCTGCTGCCAAGGCTTCGCCCAGCTCGCGGCAGCGCTGCAGATCGTCTGCGCCAATCTGCTTGGTCGCCGCAATGGTCTCGGGCGTTTGGGCATGGGTGCAGACAATCAGCGGCTCGGCAATGGGCTTGAGCCGCCAGCCGGTTGCGATGCGGGCAATCTGCCTTGCCGCGTTGCTGCCATCGCTGCCAGCGCAGATGAGGGCGGCATAAGGCCGGCCCTCAATGCGGCCCAGCGCCGCGTAGTAGCAGCGGTCAAAAAAGTCCTTCATCAGCCCGCTCATCGCAGCCAAATTCTCGGGGCAGACAAACAGGTAGCCGCTGGCGGCCAGCACATTGGCAGGCCCGGCATCGGGCGCGCACAGCAGGCGCACTTGCACACCCGGCTGGCTGGCCGCACCGGCGTGCGCGGCCTCGGCCATCTGGCGGCTGCCATCCGTGTGGCTGTGATAGACGATCAGGAGTTGGGGACTGTCCATGGCTGCAAGCATAGTGGCAAAGGCAGCTGTCATGTGCAGGACGCAGGGCTGCACCATCAGTTGCGCTGCATGCTAGATTGGCTGATCGCTATCGAGGCTTGGCCACAAAGGCATACCACCATGAACGCAGTGTTTGAACGCATCTCCACCAGCTTCCATGCCCAAGGGCTGATGCAGACCCTGGGCGCGAGCCTGCTGTCCGTGCAGCCGGGGGAGGTGCAGATTGCGCTGCCCTACCAAAAGGCGCTGTCGCAGCAGCATGGTTTTTTGCATGCCGGCGCCGTCAGCAGCGTGGTGGACAGCGCGGCAGGCTATGCGGCGCTGACGGTGGCGGCCCAGGGCTATGAGGTGGTCACGGCCGAGTTCAAGATCAACCTGATGCGCCCGGCGATTGGCGAGCGCTTTGTCGCCATTGGCAAGGTGGTGAACGCCGGCAAGCTGCTGACGGTGTGCAGCGGCGAGGTGCTGGCCTATGGCGCAGATGCGGCAGTGCCACCCAAGGTAGTGGCGCTGCTGCAGGCGACGATTGTCAATGTGAAGTACTGATCTGACGCACCAGCAGCCCACCAGGGCTGCTGCAGCTGCGCCTTCCGATCACGTGCTCAGTCCTGCCACTGGAACAGCGGCGGCTGCTTGGCTACAAAGCGGGCAATGGCCTCCTGGTGGAAGGCGCTTTCGCGGCACAGCGTCTGGGCCAGCGCTTCTTGCTGGTAGATCTCGTCGCGCTGGGTCTCAAAGGCGCGGTTCATCACGCGTTTGGTGTAGCCCATGGCCTCGGTCGGTGCGCTGGCAAAGCGCTCGGCAAAGGCCAGGGCGTCGGCCAGCACGTCTTCGCTGGTGATCTTGTAGACCATGCCCATCTGCTGCGCCTCGGGGGCGGCGACGACGCGGGCCGTGAAGGCCAGCTCCTTGGCCGCTTGCAGGCCCACCAGGCGCGGCAGCAAATACATGCCGGCCAGATCGGGCACAAAGCCGATCTTGGCAAACACGCAGCAGAACTTGGCAGACGGTGCGGCCAGCACAAAATCGCCTGCCAGGGCCAGCGACAGGCCGGCGCCAAAGGCGCTGCCCTGCACGGCGGTGATGACGGGCTTTTCCATGTCCAGCAGCTCGTCAAACCAGCGGTGCAGGCCCAGCATGCGGTTGCGGCTGTCAAACACATCCTGCTTGCCGGCAACGGCCGCTTGCATGCTCTTGATATCGCCGCCGGCGCAGAAATGGCCGCCGGCCCCCGTCAGCACCACGGCCTTGATCGCGCGGTCATCGCGCACCTGTGGGATCAGGCGGGTGAAATCCTCGCGCATCTGCTCGTCGAGCGCATTGCGGGCCTGGGGGCGGTTCATCGTCAGCACGGCGGTGGTGCCATGCATGCTCAGGGTCAGGGCGGTCATATCAGTCGGTTTTCAACAATAAAACGGTAAGGCAAGCCAGCGGCGGGAGCGGGGGCTATTCGGCGCGGATACCCAGCTTTTGGGCCACCGGTATCCAGCGTTCGCGCTCGGAGGCCACAAACTGCCCCCATTCTGCGGTGCTGCCCGCAATCGGCTGCGCACCTATGCGACGCAGGCGCTCTTGCACCTCAGGCTTGGCCAGGGACTGGTTGATGGCGCGGGCCATGCGCGCCACCGCGTCAGCGGGCGTGCCGCTGCGGGCCACCACGCCAAACCAGGCGCTCGCCTCGGTATCGCCAAAGCCCAGCTCGGCCAGGGTAGGCACCTGGGGCAGTGCTGCAAAACGCTGCTTGTCCAGAATCGCCAGTGGCACAATGCGCCCGCCAATGGCCTGCTGCATGCAGGAGGGCAGCGCGTCGAACATGATGTCCACATTGCCGCCCATCATGCTGGTGATGGCCGGTGCACTGCCGGAAAACGGCACATGCGTCACCTGAAAACCCATGCGCTCGGCGGCATATTCGCCCGCCAGGTGGGTGATGTTGCCGCTGCCGGCCGACCCCATGCTGAGCGTCTTGCCCTGGCGCTGCGCCTGCTGGGCGAGCGTGATCAGCGCGCGCAGATCGCTGGCGCCCAGGTCCTTGCGGGTGACCAGTAGCAAAGGCGCCTTGCCCAGGCCCGCGACAGGCACAAAATCCTTGACCGGGTCATAGCTCATCTTGGCGTAGATGGCGCTGTTGATGACCAGCGGCGCATTGGAGCCGACAAAGAAGGTGAGCCCATCGGCGGGGGCGCGCAGCGCGGTCTCGGCCGCAATCATGCCGGCGGCGCCGGCCTTGTTCTCGATGACGATGGGCTGCCCTGTGCTTTGGCCCACATCCTGGGCCACGATGCGGGTGATCTGGTCGGCGGCGCCGCCTGCGGGGTAGGGCACGACCCAGCGCAAGGGGGCATCGGCCGCGCGTGCCAGCCAGGGGCTGGCCAGGCTGGCGGCTGCGCCCCATTGCACAAGACGGTGGTGGAACTGGCGTCGGGATACGGGCATCAACTGTCTCCTAGGCAGCATGTAGTTATCGGCATGTGGGGCGCTGCCTGCCCCAGCATCCATGCAGGCTAGGGCCGTTTTTGGGCAGCGTCCAATACCAAATTGCACTCAGCTGATATGCAGGCGCATGCGGGCTTTCCTCGTATGCTGTCCAGCGCATAACCTGCGCAGCGACGAGCGCATCGAGACCTACCCGGAACCAGGAGCCCTTTCCATGACTGCATTTTTGAAGTACGAACAGCAAGGCCATGTCGTTACCCTGACGATGAACCAGCCCGAGCGCCGCAATCCGCTGACCGGCAACACGGCGGTGGCGGAGATCCTGGCCGCCTGCGAGACCATTGCGGCCGACAGCAGCGTGCGGGCCGTCATCCTGACGGGCGAGGGCCCCGCGTTCTCGTCGGGTGGCGACATCAAGACCATGCAGCAGCAGTCCTTTGGCGATGTCGATGGCATGCGCATCCGCGATGACTACCGCCGTGGCATCCAGCGCCTGCCGCTGGCGCTGTTCAACCTGGAGGTGCCCACCATCGCGGCGATCAATGGAGCGGCGGTGGGCGCGGGCCTGGACCTGGCCTGCATGTGCGATCTGCGCGTGGCCTCGGACAAGGCCAAGTTTGCCGAGAGCTTTGTGAAGATGGGCATCATCCCCGGCGACGGCGGTGCCTGGCTGCTGCCCCGCGTGATCGGCATGGCGCGCGCGGCCGAGCTGTCGCTGACCGGCCGCATGATTGATGCCGCCACCGCCTTGCAGTGGGGCCTGGTCTCGCAGGTGGTGCCGCCCGAGGAATTGCTGAACGCCGCCAACGCCCTGGCCAGCGAGATTGCGGCCAACCCGCCCCAGGTCACCCGCATGACCAAGAAGCTGATGCGCGAAGGCATGCACCAGAGCCTGGCTTCGTTGCTGGAGCTGTCAGCCGCCTACCAGGCGCTGGCCCACCAGACGGCTGACCACCGCGAAGCGGTGACTGCCTTCTTGGAAAAGCGCACGCCTGCGTTTAAGGGCTAAGCAGTCCGTCTTCCTGGTCCGCGTTCCGCTAGCCGAAGGCTTGTTGGATCTGGCCCGCCAGCTGTAAGGCCTGCGCCTCGCTGGTGATATTGGCAAAGCCCATCAGCAGGCCTTGGCGAGGGGCTGCGTCTATATACCAGCGCGACAGCGGGTGCGTGGCCAGGCCCTGTACGCGGGCGCGCTGGGCCACCAGGCTGTCGTTGTCGCCGTCCTGGATCTGGCCGAGCAAGTGCAGACCGCCGGGCTGCAAGTCAATGCGCAGGCGATCGCCCAGCACTTGCTGAAAACTGCGCTGTGCGACTGCGCGGCGCTCGGCATACAAGAGCCGCATCTTCTTGAGGTGGCGGGCAAAGTGGCCCTGGGCCATGAAGTCGGCCACGCTGGCCTGCAGCAGATAGGGGCAGCCGGCATTGAGGTTGGAGCTGACGGCCTGAAAGCGGGGCACGACCTCGAGCGGCACCACCGCGTAGGCCAGGCGCAGGCCGGGAAACATCACCTTGCTGAAGGTGCCGGCGTAGATCACGCGGTCCTGCCGGTCCAGGCTTTTGAGCGCGGGCAGGGGCCGGCCCTGGTAGCGGAACTCGCTGTCGTAGTCGTCTTCGATGATCCAGCTGCCCGCCTCGCTCGCCCATTCGAGCAGCGCCATACGCCGGTCAAGTGACAGGGTGACGCCAAGCGGGCTCTGGTGCGAAGGCGTCACCATGGCAAATTTAGCATACGGACTGAGCTGGCGACCCGCATCGACCTGCAGGCCCTGGGCATCGACGGGTACGGGCACGATCTGTACGGCGGCATTTTGCAAAAACGGCCGCGCCAGGATATAGCCCGGGTCCTCAAACCAGAAGGCATCGCCAGGGCTGGCCAGGCTGCGCAGGCTCAGCTCCAGGGTGTTGCGCAGGCCGGTGGTGACGAAGACCTGCTCGGGCACGCAGGTCACGCCGCGCGAGACCGCCAGGTAGGCCGCAATGCGCTGGCGCAGCTCCTCATCGCCTTGCGGGTTGGGGTAGGCGAGGCGGTAGGGCTCGCTGCTGCGCAGGCGGTGGGTGACCAGCCGGTTCCAGACCTTGCGCGGAAAGGCATCGATCGCGGGCAGGCCCAGTTGCAGGGGGCGGGGCTGCAGACCGTCGTGGTCCACGATATCGGCGGCCGGTGGCCGGGCGATGGCTTGCGGCGCCGGGGCCGTGGCAGCCGGGGGCAGGCTCGGTGATATGACCGTGCCTGCCGCGCCGCGGACCTGGAAGTAGCCTTCGTCGGCCAGGATGCGGTAGGCCAGATCGACGGTGCCGCGCGCCAGGTTCAGCTCGGTGGCCAGCGCCCGCGACGCAGGCACCCGGTCGCCGGCGCGCAGATGGCCTTGGGCAATGGCGGTCTTGAAGCGCTGGCAGATCTGCAGGTACATGGGCAGCTTCAGGCTGCGGTCCACCTGCAGTTGCAGCGCATGTAGGGGATCGGTGTGGGCGGGGTCTGAAATCATGGCATCCCTATCTTGGCCTAGTCATTTTTGCATTTCTTGGCTCTTTTGGCTTGGCCAAGACAACTGCATACTGCCTATCAGCAACGGAATTCACCGACGCAACCCAGCCATGGAGATAGCTATGCAAACCCGACTCGACTTCTACACCACCGACCCCGCCATCATGAAGGCCCTGATGGGCGTGGAAAACCAGATTGCCAAGGGCAGCCTGGACATTCTGCTCAAGGAACTGGTGCGCCTGCGCGCCTCGCAGATCAATGGCTGCGCCTTTTGCCTGGACATGCATGTGACCGATGCGGTCAAGGCCGGCGAATCCAGCCGCCGCCTGGCCACCGTGGCCGCCTGGCGTGAGACGCCGTTCTTCAGCGACCGCGAACGCGCTGCGCTGGAGTGGACCGAGGCGCTGACCCTGGTCTCGCACAACCATGTGCCCGATGCCGTCTGGGAGGCCGTGCGCCCCCACTTCACGGATGCCGAGCTGATGGAGCTGACGGCCGTGATCACCTCGATCAACAGCTGGAACCGCTTTGCGATTGCCTTTCGCAAGATGCCGGTTTAAGAAGCTAGCTCCCGGCGTGGCGCAAGACGGCCTATGAAAGTCCTGGTTCTGGGCGGCTGCAAGCTGCTGGGCGCGAAGGTGGTCAGCAATCTGCGGCAGCTGGGCTACCCGGTGGTTGCGGATGTGGACCCCAGGCTGCCAGCTGCTCTGGATGGCGCCCAGGTGCTGATCGATGTGCGTGAGCCACCTGTGATGGAGACGGCCGATGCGCTGGATGGCTGGGCGAGCACATGCCGCCAGTTGAACGCCGCCATCGCCGCTGCAGCAGTAGCGCACCATATTGCGCTGTCGGCCTTGGGGGTGCAGCGCTTGCAGCGCAGCGGCTACTACCAGGCGCTGGCGCTGCGAGAGCAGCTGATCCAGGCGGGCAGCACGCCTTATACGGTACTGCGTGCCGCACCCCTGTACGAAAGTCTGGCACAGCTGGCACAGGGCAGCCCTGCCGGCACCGCGCTGACCATGCCCCTAGCGCGTATGCAGGCGATGGCCGCAGAGGACCTGGCGATGTTGGTGGCCGATGCCGCGCTGGCGCAGCCGTTGGATGGCTGCATGGAGGTGGCCGGGCCCCAGAAGATGGCGATGGCCGACTGGATGCAGCAGTACCTGCGCTTGCGCGGCGACCCGCGGGAAGTGCTGGGCGATGCCCACGCTCTGTATCGGGGGGCGTTGCTGGACGGTGACAGCTTGCTGCCCATGGGACCCGCTCGCCTGGGGCGGACCACGCTGGCGGCCTGGGTCTGCAAATGCAGTGCGGCTTGATGCCCCAGGCATTGGCTGGACACCGGGGTGTGATTATTTTCAAACGATTGGACGACTGATGACCCGTACCTTGCTCTTGAACTGTGGCCCCCATGGCCAGGCCAGCCATGGCTACCAACTGGCGGCCGATATGCTCGCCGAGTTGGGCCTGGCGCAGCAGCCGCTGCGCGAGCGCGACTTGGTGGCCACCCCGATACCGCCGATCAGCCGCGACTATGCGCTGGCGATCACCGCCAATGCGAGCGCGGATGCACCGGCGCTGGCCTGGTCCGAAACGCTGATCAAGGAGTTGGAAGACAGCGATCTGCTGATGATTCTGACCCCCATGCACAACTTTGCGGTGCCGGCCACGCTCAAGCTCTGGCTGGACCATGTGATCCGCATCCACCGCAGCTTTGCATCCACGCCTGAAGGGAAGATCGGCCTGATGAAAGACCGGCCCACCTTGGTGTTGGTGAGCTCGGGCGGCTTCCACACGGGCCCCCGGGCCCGGCAGGAAGATTTTCTGACGCCTTACTTGCGCTATGCGCTGGCCTCCATCGGCATCCGCAATGTGCATTTTGTATTGCTGCAAGGCCTGGTATTTGGCCCCGATGCCGTCGCCGCTGCGGTGGATAGCGCAAGAGATACCTTGCGGGAGCAGCTGGCGCCCTTCAAGCAGCAGGCGCTGGAGGTGGTCGCTGCTGCGCGCTGACAGCACGCGTAGCTGGTGCAAGTGGGCAGCAGGGAGCGATGGCTGACAGCGCGGGGTGCCCAGCGCATGGGCCTTGCACCACCAAGGCCTGGCTTGTGCGGCAGGGGGCTGCTGCTGGCTGGGGCCGTGCTGTACCGTCGTTGCACCTGTCTTGCATGTTGCCCAGACTATCTCAGCGTTGTTCTGGAAACCCTCCGGTAGGCTGTTGCCTGGCTGCTCACCCTTAGCCGGCCGCACCTAGCCGGCCGCACCTAGCCGGCCGCACCTAGCGGCAATCGGGTCTGCCTGCGGCAAGATGCCGCGCCGGGGACGCTGAGCCCCATGCGCAAACCTTCGGCTAGTCTGGCCCTGTTTGCGGCGTTCAACGCATGCTGGGGGCCAGACTTGATCCCCGCCCTGGGCGGCGGCTTAGACCGCGTGCAGATGTTCCAGCCGCTCCAGGCGCTCGAGCTCGGCACAGATATCGGCCATGCTGCCCGACATGGCCCAGCGCATACCTTTTTGGCGGTGCAGGCTGGCCGGTTGGGCCCAGTACATCTTGATGGGCGCATCATTGGCGGCCTGGGCGCTGCAGCGCTGCACCGACAGGAAGGGGCGGGTGTGGGACTGCGCAGCTGCTGAGAGGCGACGGCGCGCAGCGGGTTTGCGCGGCAGGCGGATGCGGTCGATGGGGCGCTGCACTGGTGCACCATCGGCAGGCGAGTCAACGCGGGGCGTGTCCATGCAGGAGGTATCCGCGCCTGACGTATCCACGCTGGACTGAGCTACCGGGCCATCGAGCAAGCTCAGCTGCTGGGCGGCGCCGCGCTGTACAGCGGCAGAGGACGCGGTGGCAAAGCAGTGCACCTGGGCGGCCAGTTGGCCGTCATTGGCGGCGCCATGGCCGGGGCGGCGGCGGTTGCTGCGCACAATGGCACGCTGGATGGACTGGAACCAGGGCAGGCCGGCGACGAGGGAAAAAGGCGCAAGCGCGCGCAATGCATCTGCTACAAGCATAGGAGACTCCTTGGTATACGGGTAACAGCAGGATTGCGCAGGGCGAGCGCATCCCCCAGGGCTGTGGGCCAAGAGCCCACAACGCCCGCTACCTGGGGTTGCGCAGAAAAGGGAGGGCCGAGGGGGCCGCTAGGCCTAGTTCAGCATCGTGTTGCGGATCAGGCCCACGGCAATGCCTTCGATCTCAAAGGGCTCGCCGGGCTGCACGATGATGGGCAGGTAATCCGGGTTTTCGGCCAGCAGTTCAATGCCGTCCTTGGTGCGCTGGAGGCGCTTGACGGTGACATCATCGCCCAGGCGCGCCACGATGATCTGGCCGTTGCGGGCCTCGCGCGTGGCTTTGACGGCCAGCAGATCGCCATCGATGATGCCGACATCGCGCATCGACATGCCGCGCACCTTGAGCAGGTAATCGGGCTGCTGCTGGAACAGGCCGCCCTCCACGGTATAGGTTTGGTCGACATGCTCTTGCGCCAGGATGGGCGAGCCGGCCGAGACGCGGCCAATCAGCGGCAGGGCCAGCTGGGCGAGCTCTTGCACCACACGGCCCAGGCCGGCCGTGGCATTGGACACGCCTGCCAGCGGCGACGAAAAGCGCGTGCCACGTGCGGCGTTGATAGAGCGCACGGTATCGCTTTGCAGGCGAATCCCCCGGGAGGTGCCGCTGACCAGCTCGATCACGCCCTTGCGGGCCAGCGCCTTGAGATGGTCTTCTGCCGAATTGGCCGATTTGAAGCCCAGTTTGCTGGCAATCTCGGCGCGCGTTGGCGGGGCGCCGGTGCGCGAAATGGCGGTCTGGATCAGGTCCAGAATTTCTTGTTGGCGCGCGGTCAGTTTGGGATGGTCTCGCATAAGATCTCCGTGTGATCTGCGGTGCCGGGCAGAAGCAAAGCCACTGTGCATCCCAACACCTGTATATCAATCCAGTACCTGTATTTTTAACCAGTTTTTTGCAGGAGGCAAGCCTTGCAGCCAAAAATTTTGATCATCGGCACCGGCGGCACCATTGCCGGCATGGCTGATGACGCCGAGAAACCCGGCCAATACCGCGCGGCCCAGCTGTCCATCGCGGCCTTGCTGGCGGGCGTGAGCGGTATTGAGACTGCGGCGGCAGGCCCGCTGGATGCGGTGCAGATAGCGCAAATTGATAGCAAGGACATGAATGACGAGGTCTGGCATGCGCTGCTCAAGCGCTGCGATGCGGCCATGCACGATGAGACCGTGCGTGCTGTTGTTATCACCCACGGAACCGATACGCTCGAAGAGACTGCCTGGTTCCTGCATTGCGTTTTAGGGCGCCTGGCCAAGCCCGTGGTGCTGACCTGTGCCATGCGCCCGGCCAATGCCTTGATGCCCGATGGCCCGCAGAACCTGAAGGACGCCGTGGCCGCCGCTGCGGCGTTGGCTGCGGATGGCCAGCCGCTGCTGCGCGAGGTCGTGGCCGTGACGGGCGGCGGCGAGCTGCACAGCGCGCGCTGGCTGCAAAAGGTGCATCCGCACCGTTTGCTGGCCTTTTCATCGGGCGAGCAGGGGCCCCTGGGCTGGGTGGATGGCGTGACCGTGCGCCTGCGCCAGGGCTATGCCTCGCCGGCACCAGGCGCAGCGGATGGCTACACCGGCAGCCAGTGGCTGGCCGCCTTGCCTGCCCCCGCCAGCCAGCCCTGGCCCTGGGTGGAGATCGTGACCAGCCATGCCGGTATGCGCCCCGGGCTGGTGGACGCCCTGCACGCCCAGGGCATCGACGGTCTGGTGGTGGCAACCACCGGCAATGGCACCGTGCATGAGCTGCTTCTGGAGGCGATAGCGCGCGCACGCCAGCAAGGTCTGCCGGTATGGCGCAGCAGCCGCTGCAGCGATGGTGTGATCAGCGATGCGGTGTTGCCTGGAGTGGCCGATTTGGAAAAGGACTTGGCGGTGGCCTTGACGCCCTACAAATGCCGGGTCAGCTTGCAACTGGCGCTGGCGCAGGTCCAAGCCAAGGCCTAAAGCAGCCGCCGCATGCCGGTCTGCTGATGGCATGAGCAGGCATTAAAAAAGCCACTGTCGCAAGACAGTGGCTGTGCGGATAAGTCTGTGCGACTTATCAGGCCTGCAGCGCGGCAATGGCGCGCTGCGTGATCTCTTCGACCGAGCCCATGCCACTGATGGCGCGGTACTTGGGGGCGGCGGCCGGGTCTTGGGCGGCCCAGCTGCTGTAGTAGTCCACCAAGGGGCGGGTCTGGTTGCTGTACACATCCAGGCGCTTCTTGACGGTTTCTTCCTTGTCGTCTTCGCGCTGCACCAGGGGCTCGCCGGTCACATCGTCCAGGCCTTCGGTCTTGGGCGGGTTGAACTTGACGTGGTAGGTACGGCCGGAAGCGGGGTGGCTGCGGCGGCCGCTCATGCGCTCGATGATGGCCTCAAACGGCACATCGATCTCCAGCACATAGTCGAGCTTGACACCGGCGGCCTTCATCGCGTCGGCCTGGGGGATGGTTCGGGGGAAGCCGTCAAACAGGAAGCCATTGGCGCAGTCGGCCTGGGCGATACGTTCCTTGACCAGATTGATGATCAGATCGTCACTGACCAGCTGGCCGGCGTCCATCACGGCCTTGGCTTGCAAGCCCAGCGGCGTGCCAGCCTTGACGGCAGCACGCAGCATGTCGCCGGTGGAAATCTGGGGAATACCGTATTTTTGGCAGATGAAGGCAGCTTGCGTACCTTTGCCGGCGCCGGGTGCTCCCAAAAGAATTAATTTCATGACGGTCCTTGGAGAATAAAAAACTTGCACGGCAAAAGCGGGCACTAAAGCCCGCTTTTACACAAAAAAACTGGGCTTGAGCATATCACGCATCAGGGGATTGTCAGCGAACTGGCACCAATACCGTGTCTCGGCTGCGCGAGACAGGCATGCTGCGCCTTTTAGCTTACGGTGCGCTTGCATCGGAGGCCGTCGCGGTGCAGGGCAGGCACGCGGGTTACATCACCGCGCCCAGCAGCTGGCGCACGCGCACCAGGTCTTCGGGCGTATCGACGCCCGAGCCAGGGATCTGCCGCGTCACATGCACGGCGATGCGGTGGCCATGCCAGATCGCGCGCAGCTGCTCGAGCATCTCGATTTGCTCGGTCGGGGCCTGGCTGAGCGTAGGGAAAGTATGCAAAAACTGGGCGCGGTAGCTGTAGATGCCCATATGGTGCAGCGGCGCAAAACCGGGCGTGCCGGTGGTGCCGGGGTTCTTCCACCAGGCCATATTCACAAAATCACGGCCCCAGGGGATGGGCGCACGGCTGAAATAGCTGGCCAGGCCCTGTGCATCGAGCACCACCTTGACGACATTGGGGCTGAGCAGCGACTCCAGATCAGCAATCGGGTGCGCGACCGTGCCCATGCTGGCCTCGGGCCGGTCGCTGAGCAGCGCCGCGACCGCATCGATCAGCGCCGGCGCGATCAAGGGCTCGTCGCCTTGCACATTGACCACGATGTCATCGCCGCCCAATTGCAGCACATTGCAGGCCTCGGCCAGGCGGTCGCTGCCACTGGGGTGCTTGGGCGAGGTCATCACCGCTTGCACACCATGCTTTTTGCAGGCGTCGATGATGCGCTCGTCATCTGCAGCCACCACCACGCGCTGGGCGGCGCTCTCCTGCGCGCGTTTGGCCACGCGCACCACCATGGGCAGGCCGGCGATATCGACCAGGGGCTTGTTGGGCAGGCGCGAGGAGGCCATGCGCGAAGGAATCAAGACAGTAAACGGCGCGGGTGCGGATGCCATGGTGCTAAAGGAGAGGAGAGTGAAGCCAACTTAAATTGTAGCGAGGAGGGTGGCCCGCGAGGTGCGGCCGGCTAGGTGCGGCCGGCCAGGCGCTGCCAGCGAGGTGTAGCCGACTAGGTGCGGCCGGCCAGGTGCGCCCAGCTAGTCGCCGCCGGCCAGGCCCGACAGCCACAAGCCACCTACCCAGGCAGTCGCCGCTGCTGCGGCGCCCGCGCTCAGGGTGCAGGCTTGACAGGCGTATTGGTCTCGTTGCTGCCAAACAGAATGGCCTCGATGGGGCGCAGTTTCTTGGCGTCGATCACCTCGCGCAGCTTGGGCAGGACGGCGACCAGGCCGTCGTAGCCCTGGGCTTTTTCCAGTTGCAGCTGCAGCCGAAAGCCTTTGAGCCCCAGGCCGCTGACCAATTGGCTGGCAGCGGCATAGGCCTTGATATAGCGCTCGCTGGGGTTGCTGATGGCAGCAGTTGCATTGCTGGCTGCGGTCTGCGCGGCAACTGGGGCGGCTGCAGCAGCGGGTGGCGGCGTGGTCGCAGGGTCGGTCAGGTTGTCAATGATGGCACTGGCGCTGGCGGGCAATTGGCCTGCGTCGCTGGGGCGCAAAAGCTCCAGCAGGCCTTGCTGCAGCAGCTGCTTGATGTCTTCGAGCACCTGCAACTGCCCGCCCGCCGAGGGCGCCAGCGCCATCACCTGTTCAATGCTTTTTTGCCCATCAAACATGATGAAGGCCGGTCGCATGCGGTGCGGCAACGAGGGATCGCGGGCGCGCAGCGCCTCCATGCCTTTGTCGGTTTTCTTGAGAATCAGGGTATGCATGGCAATGTGCTGAAAAAATGGATGCAATCCACAAGGCCTGCCCGGAGGCGCTGTGCCTAAAATTTCAGCAAATTGTGTCTTTTTTTTACAAAACCGCTATTGGGGTTTGCCTGTGCGGACGGCCATGCCGGCCCCGGTGGGGCCGCAACTTCATCAAACCTTAATCTGCCGCAGCTAAAGCGTCGATTTCTTCGTCGCTGAGCGGGCGCGCTTCGCCTTCGAGCATGATGGGCATGCCATCGCGCACCGGGTAGGCCAGGCGCGCGCTGCGCGAGACCAGTTCCTGGCGCTCGCGGTCATAGCGCAGGGGGCCTTTGGTGACGGGGCAAACCAGCAGTTCGAGCAGTTTCGGGTCCATAGCAGCAATCAGTCTTTCTTAACAGGGGGCGATGCGGGCTGGTGCTGGCGCAGCAGTGCATCGGCATGCTGGCCAAAGGCCGGGTCGATGGCGACCTCCAGCGGCACAGCCAGTGCATGGGGGGCAATGCGCCAGAGCTTGTGCGCATCCTTTTCGGTGCACAGCAGCACGGGTGCATCGGGTGCGCCTATTGTAGGTGCGCTGGTCGCGGCGATTCCGAGGCTTGCCAGCCAGGCCGGGTCGTCCAGCGGGGCATGGTCGGGCAGTGCATCGCTGCGGGCCAGCTGCAGGCCCTGGGCTTGCAGCATCGCAAAAAACTCCTGCGGATAGGCAATGGCGGCCAGCGCATGCACTGGTCGGCCGCGCAGATCGGCAAGCGCATGGTGGCGGCCATCCTGGCCAACGGCATAGCAGGCCAGGCTGCGCTGCAGCGGCCAGGCCGCTGCACCAGTGGCTGCCAGCTGCTGGGGCGCTGGGCCGGCGTAGAGCGCAATGTCCAGCCGCCTGGGCCAGGGCTCGCGCAGTGGCCCGGCCGGCAGTTGCCAGCCATTGCCAATGCCTTGGGCGTTGAAGACGGCAATCTCCACATCGCGGGCCAGTGCCAGGTGCTGCAGGCCATCGTCGCAGACCAGCACATCTACATCGGGGTGCGCCTGCAGGGCCGCATGGGCGGCCGTGGCCCGCAGCGCAGCCACATACACCGGCACGCCACTGCGCTGGGCGATCAGCAAGGGCTCATCGCCCACCAGGCGCGGGTTGCTGCCGGGGGTGACGGCTATCGCGTTGGGATTTTTGCTGTTGTCGCGCCCATAGCCGCGCGAGATAACCGCTGGCCGCCAGCCCTGGGCCTGCAAGGCCTGCACCAGGTGCAGGGTCACAGGCGTCTTGCCCGCGCCCCCGGCGATCACATTGCCCACCACCACCACGGGCACCGGCGCGCGGTAGGCCTTGCACAGACCGGTGCGGTAGAGGGCGCGGCGCAGCCCGCCCAGCGCCGCATAGCACCAGGACAGCGGCAGCAGCGCGATGGCCAGCAGGCCTTTGCGCTGCCAGGCATCGGTGATGCGTGCCGAGCGGGGGCGCGTGGCACTGGGGGGCGCGGCAGGCGTGGATGGAGGGGGAGGCGGGACGGTCATGCAGGCTGCATGCTAGCACTGCCCAGGCGCAGTGCCTGGGGTTTAGCGTGCCGCCGTCTGGGTGGCAAAGGTGATCTGCTGCAGGCCAACGCGGCGGGCGGCTTCCATCACCGAGACCACCGACTGGTGCGGCGCCAGCGCATCGGCGCTGATGATGATCACGCTGTCCTTGCCAGCGGTGGCGGCATTGCGCAGTGCTTCGGCCATATCGGCCACGGTCTTGCCTTCCAGCGCGACCTTGCCCACGGCATAGCGCCCATCGGAAGCGACGGAGACGATGATCTCTTTGGGCCGGTCGCGCAATTGCTCGGCATTGGCGGTCGGCAAGGTCAGCTGCAGCTCGGTGAATTTGCTGTAGGTGGTCGAGAGCATCAGGAAGATGAGCACGACCAGCAGCACATCAATGAACGGGATCAGGTTGATCTCGGGCTCTGTCGTGGTGCGGGGGCGAAAGTTCATGCTGGCTCCTGCCCGGCGATCAGCTGCGGCGCAGCTTGTTCAGGTGGCGCAGAAACTGCTCGGCTGACAGCTCCAGGGTGAGCAGATAGCCATCGACCCGGCTGCGGAAGTAGCGCCAGAAAATGAGGGCCGGGATGGCCACCATCAGGCCAAAAGCGGTGTTGTACAGCGCAATCGAGATACCGTGGGCCAGCATGCTGGGGTTGTTGCCGCCACCGCTTTGCGAGCCGAAGATCTCGATCATGCCGATCACCGTGCCCAAGAGGCCCAGCAATGGCGCGGCCGATGCGATGGTGGCGAGGGCGGTGAGGTACTTTTCGAGCTTTTGGGCTTCGCGGCGGCCGGTGCTCTCCAGCGTGGCGCGCAGGTCGGCCTCCGAGATGCGGGGCTCCAAGGTGATGGTGCGCAGTCCGCTGGCCAGCACCTCGCCCAGCGACGAGTTCTGGCCGAGCTGGTTCACCACTTCGGCGCTGGGCACCCCATTGGCTGAGACGGACATGGCTTCCTGCAGCAGGTTGGCTGGGGCGACTTTGTCCGCTTTCAAAGCCACAAAGCGCTCAACGATCAATGCCAGGGCCAGGATGGAGCAGGCAATCAAGGGCCAGATGGGCCAGCCTGCTGCTTGGATGATGGAAAACAAGATTCTCTCTCCGCTCTTTCTTTTTTCAGCGGCCATTATGGCCCAAGGCCACTGCCGGTCCGCCTAAAATCGGCGCTGGCGCTGCGTCCAACCCACAGTCCCAGAATGCCGGAAAGGCCCAGTCATCCACAAAAAATGTGGATAACTTTGTGGGTAATGTGTCATCAGCCGGAAAAATTGCCCAATTTACGGGGTTTTTCTTAGATTGCTTAAAAAATAAGCTGATAAAAATATTGAAAAATCAAAAGCTTGTACGTAGGTTCAATATTTTGTGCTACAGAGTATGACGTATGCATGACGCTGTCACAGAGCCGCTTTCTTGTGGACTACTGCGTGTTGGAGGTGTGGGAAAAGCCGGCTTTTGAGCCTTCCCTGGCCTCTATGTCGTTGCTGTGACGGGAAAAAATGCCGCTGCCAGTGGTTGCGTTGGCAGCTAATTGGCAGCCCCTTCGATAGCGGAATGGCAGCACCTGACGGTGGATGGCCAGCCCGCTGGATCCCTGGCGCAAGTACCAGCCGCTACCATGTCTGCTGCATGCCGCGTTGCGGCGCAACCAACACTCACCTCTCCTGATTTCTGCCGAGCCGAGCCTGCCGCCAAGCCGGCCATTTTTATGGACACCACACACTACCCGCCCACTGCCGCTGCCAACGCCGCCCCCAGCCCCCGCATCTGGGAGGTGGGCGCGCTGTGCCGGGCGGTGGCCGATGCGCTGGCGGCGCGCTTCAACCCGGTGGAGGTGCGCGGGGAGCTCAGCGGTTTTTCGCGCGCGGCCAGCGGCCACTGCTACTTCAACCTCAAGGATGCCAACGGCCAGGTGCGCTGCGCGATGTTTCGCCGCTCCGCGCAGGCGCTGGACTTCAACCCGCGCGACGGCGAGCTGGTCGAGGTGGTGGGAAAGCTGGGGGTGTATGAGCAGCGCGGCGATCTCCAGCTGATTGTGGAAGGCATGCGCCGTGCCGGGCAGGGGGCGTTGTTCGAGCAGTTCCTGCGCCTCAAGGCGCAACTGGAGTCCGAGGGCCTGTTTGACAGCGAGCGCAAGCGGCAACTGCCGCTGATGCCGCGCGGCATCGGCATCGTCACCTCGCTGGGCGCGGCGGCGCTGCACGATGTGGTGACCGCTTTGCGCCGCCGCGTGCCGCAGCTGCCGGTGGTGCTGGTGCCAGCGCTGGTGCAGGGCGCGCAGGCGGCGCCATCGATGGTGGCGGCGCTGCAAAAGCTCTACCGCCTGGCCGAGGCCCAGATCGCCTATGACGCCCGCCTGAGTATTGACGCGCCGGCGGTGCCCATCGACACCATCTTGCTGGTGCGCGGCGGTGGCTCGCTGGAGGACCTCTGGGCCTTCAACGACGAGCAACTGGCCCGCACCGTAGTGCAAAGCCCGGTGCCGCTGGTGAGTGGCGTGGGGCATGAGACCGACTTCACGATCGCCGATTTCTGCGCCGATCTGCGCGCGCCCACGCCCACGGCCGCTGCCGAGCTGGTCTGCCAGCCGCGCGATGTCTGGCTGGGCGCGCTGCAACTGGCGGAGCAGCGCCTGGTCGATGGTGTCGAGCGCCATCTGGACCGCCAGCAGCAGCGCCTGGACATGGCGGCGCGCCAGATCGGCAGGCCGTCATCCTTGGTGCACGGCCAGCAGCAGATGCTGGACCGGCTTGGCCGCCGCCTGCAAAGCGCTGCACAAAGCCAGTTGCATGGCCAGGACAAGCGCGTGCAGCACCTGGCCAGCGTATTCCCCTCTGGCGCGGCGCGCCATCTGGAGCGCAGTGAGCAGCGCCTGGCGCAATTGCATGCGCGGCTGGAGCTGCTCAACCCGCGCCAGGTGCTGTCGCGGGGCTATGCCTTGCTGACCGACATGCAAGGCCAGGTAGTGAGTTCGGTAACGCAGGCGACACCGGGCAAGGCCCTGCATGCCGAGCTGGCCGATGGCAGTGTCGATGTGGTGGCGACCCAGCGCTTGCTGGTCTAGCGCTGCGCCAAGGTGCCACTGCGCAGGCCTGGGGGCGGACGCGCGCTTGCGCCACTGCGGCTGCCAGGCCGCGTGATGGCAATTGGCGGCGCTTTCTGACGCCGTGCTGCCTGGCTTGCATGCTATCGTCGTCATAGTAAATGGGCTGAACCCGTATTCATCAACGGGTCGATTTTCCTTTTTACAATCGACGACTGAGGCTGCGGGCTGGCCGGTGTTTGCCAACACCGCCTGGCCCGGCTTTGAAACCATACCAACCACGAGGAAACCACGATGGAACGCACTCTGCCACCACTGCCCTATGCGATTGATGCCCTGGCCCCTGCCTACAGCCAGGAAACGCTGGAATACCACCACGGCAAGCACCACAAGGCCTACGTGGACAAGCTCAACGAGCTGCAAAAGGGCACCGAGTTCGAGAACCTGGAGCTGGAAGCCGTGATCAAGAAGGCGACCGGTGGTATCTACAACCAGGCCGCTCAAATCTGGAACCACACCTTCTTCTGGAACTGCATGACCCCCGGCGGCGGCGCTGAGCCAAGCGGCGCGCTGGCCGATGCCATCAACAAGAAGTGGGGCAGCTACGCCGAGTTCAAGAAGGCGTTCCAGGCCTCGGCCGTGGGCAACTTCGGCTCGGGCTGGACCTGGCTGGTCAAGAAGCCCGATGGCTCGGTGGACATCGTCAATACCGGCGCTGCTGGCACCCCGCTGACCACTGACGACAAGGCACTGCTGACCGTCGACGTGTGGGAACATGCTTACTACATCGACTACCGCAATGCCCGTCCGAAGTTTGTTGAAACCTTCTTCGACAAGCTGGTGAACTGGAAGTTTGCGGAAAGCAATTTCGCCTGATAGCGGCTGCCCTGCGTGATCGCCGGGTACACCTGATCAGAAAAAAGGCCGGATGGTGCGCTGCACCGTATCCGGCCTTTTGCTTTTTGGGGGCGGGGCGGTGCAGCAGCGCCCGTGCCCAGTCTGTCAGCTACAGGCAACACTTCCCTCTGACAAAGCCCCTGATTTGCGCCAGTTTGCCAGGGCGCTCAGATGCATGATTGATAATCAGTCTCATTTGCTTCTTGGCTGCTTGTCTGTATGTTTTTTGCTTCCCGTTTTGCGCTCCACCCGGTGGCTGGCGCAGTCGCTCTGCTGGTGTCTTTTGCTGGCGCCCCCGCTTTGGCCCAAACCCAGGAGGGCGCTGCTGACACCGCTCCCACCACCGCTGCGGCAGCTCAACCTGCCAGCGAAGACAGCGTCTTGCCGACCGTGACCGTCAACGCCAGTGCCGACGCATCGGCGCAGGGCCTGTCCAAGGCCTATGCTGGCGGCCAGGTGGCGCGCGGCGGCCGCGTGGGCATTCTGGGCACCGAAGACATCATGAACACGCCGTTCTCGACGACGGCCTACACCCAGGATCTGATCCGCGACCAGCAGGCCCGCAGCGTGGGCGATGTGCTGCAAAACGATGCCTCGGTGCGGGTCTCGCGCGGTTTTGGCAACTTCCAGGAATCGTATTTTGTGCGCGGCTTTGTGCTGGGCTCGGACAGCATTGCCTACAACGGCCTCTACGGCCTGCTGCCGCGACAGTATGTGTCGGCCGAGCTGTTTGAGCGCGTAGAGCTGCTGCGCGGCGCCAGCGGCTTTTTGAATGGGGCATCGCCCGCCGGTGACAGCATTGGCGGCGCCCTGAACCTGCTGCCCAAGCGTGCATCGAACGAGCCGCTGACACGGGTCAGCGTGGGCGGCTCCAGCGGCGCGCAAGGCTATGCCGCGGCTGATATCAGCCGCCGCTTTGGTCCCGACCAGGCCACCGGCCTGCGCCTCAACGTGGCCAAGCGCAAGGGCGATACCACGATCGACGACGAAGGCGTCGACCTGAGTGTGGTGTCCTTGGGGATGGACTGGCGCTCCAGCAATCTGCGCCTGTCGGCCGATGTGGGCTACCAAAGCCACAAGCTGACCACGCCACGCCCCAATGTGACCCTGGGCGCCGCGGTGACCCAGGTGCCAAGCGCCCCGGACAACAGCCGCAACTTTGCCCAGCCCTGGACCTATTCGAACGAGCGCGACAGCTTTGGCTCGGTGCGCGCCGAGTACGACATCAACAGCCGGCTCACCGCCTGGGTGGCCGGTGGTGCACGCTTTGGCCGCGAGCGCAATTCGCTCGCCAGCCTGACCCTGAACAATGGCAGCACCGGCAGCGGCACCCAAGGGCGCTTTGACAATACCCGCGCCGATGACATCTTTACCGGCGAAGTGGGCCTGCGCGGCAAGCTGACCACCGGCAGCATTGGCCACAGCATCGTGCTGGCGGCCTCGGCTTTCTCGGACAAGCGCAAGAACGCCTTCTACTCGCAGCCGGCCGCCAGCGCGCTGGCCACCAATCTGTACAACCCCGTCTATGGCGCGGCACCGCCCTTGGGCACCAGCTCGAACGACCTGGATGACCCGGCCGTGCAGGCCCGCATCAAGCTGTCGAGCCTGGCCTTGTCGGACACCCTGTCGATGTTCGACGAGCGCCTGCTGCTCACCCTGGGCGTGCGCCACCAGACCATCGAGACGCAGACCTTTGCCTATAACACCGGCATTGCAGCGCCCAAGGTGGACAAGAGCCGCACCAGCCCGATGGCGGCCGTCGTCTTCAAGCCGGCCGAGCGGGTATCGCTCTACGCCAACTACATCGAAGGCCTGACCCCGGGCGAGATTGCACCGGCGCTGTCGTCGGGCTTGCCGGTGGCCAATGCCGGCGCGGCGCTGGCACCCTATGTCTCCAAGCAAAAGGAAGTGGGCTTGAAGTGGGATGGTGGCGATATTGGCGCGGGCCTGGCCTGGTTCACCACCGACAAGCCGCGTGTGTTCCGCAATTCCATCTCGGGCGTCTACGGCCCTGAAGGCATGGACCGCCACCGTGGCCTGGAGCTCAATGTGTTTGGCCAGGTCACACGCGGCCTGCGCGTGCTGGGTGGCGTCACCTGGCTCGATGCCAAGCAGCTGGCCGATGGCAACAACCCCAATGCCGGCAAGCGCGTGATTGGCGTGCCCCGCCAGCAGGGCAATCTGGGGCTGGAGTGGGATGTGCCCGGCGTGCGGGGCCTGAGCCTGGATGGCCGCGCCGTGGCCACCGGCAGCAGCTATGCCAATGCGACCAATACCTTGCAGGTGGCAGGCTGGACTCGGTTTGACCTGGGTGCGCGCTACCTGACCGAAATCGATGGCCGCCTGGTGACCCTGCGCGCCCGCGTGGAGAACGCGGCCAACCGCAACTACTGGGCCTCGGTGGGTTCGACCGGCTACTTGGTGCTGTCCAACCCGCGCACCTTCACGGTCAGCGCCAGTGTGGACTTCTAAGCGCTGACAGCCGGACTGCGGTTTGCCCCATGACTGCGACCAGCCCCTTGCCCCTGCAGCCCGTCCCCATGCTGCCCGATATTGCCGCGCTCTATGTGGAGCACCATGGCTGGCTGCAAGGGTGGCTGCGCCGCAGGCTCGGTGATGCACACCAGACAGCAGACCTGGCGCAAGACACCTTTGTGCGGCTGCTGAGCCCGGCTGCCAGCCATGGCGATGCCAGCGCGGCCGCGCCGCCGGCCGCTGCGCTGCGCGCCCCGCGTGCCTACCTGGCCACGGTGGCCAAGCATGTGCTGGTCAACCACCTGCGCCGCCAGTCGCTGGAGCAGGCCTATCTGCAGGCGCTGGCTGTGTTGCCCGAGCCCGAGGCTATCTCGCCCGAGCGGCAACTGGTCATTCTGCAGGCTTTGCAGGAGGTCGATGCGATGCTCGATGCACTGCCGGCCAAGGTAAGGGCGGTGTTCATCCTCTCGCAGATTGACGGCCTGACCTATGCCGAGATTGCCCAGGTACTGGGCGTGGGCCTGCGCTCGGTCAAGCGCTATATGGCCCAGGCCATGGCCGAATGCATTTTGCTGGCGGACTGAGGTGCCCGCCATGAGTGCCTGGAATCCGCCGCCCGTGGCCGCGCCCCTCATCACCCGCGAGGTGGCGATGCAGGCGGCCGAATGGTTTGTGCGCCTGCAAGAGGAGGCCGGCAGCGCCGGTGCCCAAGCGGAGCTGGCGCGCTGGCGGTCGCAATCGCCTGCGCATGAGCGTGCCTGGCAACGGGCGATGGCCGTCAGTCTGCAGGCGGGCTCCATTCCGGCATCGCTGGGCGCGCCCGCGCTGTCTCGGCCCCAGCGTCGTGCCACGCGCCGCGATACCGTGCGCGCGCTGGCGGTGCTGATCACGGCAGTGCCAGCGGGCTGGCTGGCCTGGCGCATGGCGCCGGTGCAGCAGTGGACGTCCAGCCATGCCACGACCACTGGCGAATGGCGCAGCTGGACGCTGGCCGATGGCAGCCGCATGGTGCTGGACACTGCCAGCGCGGCCAATGTGCAGTTCGACGCGCTGCAGCGCCGCATCCATCTGCGCGCTGGCGCGCTCTATGTGGAGACAGCGCCCGATCCGCAGGCCAGCGCAAGGGCTTTTTTGGTGACCACCGAGCAGGGCGAGATACGCGCACTGGGCACACGCTTTAGTGTGCGCTGCGGTGATGGCTACAGCGATGTGGCCGTGCAGCAGGATGCCGTGGAGGTACGCCCACGCGGCGGCGCAGCAGCACTGCGCTTGCAGGCCGGCCAGCAACTGCGCTTTAGCGACAGCGAGGCAGGGCAGCCACAGCTTGCCCAGGCCGGGGCCAGCCAGTGGACGCAAGGTGTGCTGGTGGCCGACAACATGCGCCTGGATGCCTTTTTGGCCGAGCTGGGCCGCTACCGCAAAGGTTGGCTGCGTTGCGACCCGCAGGTGGCGGCGCTGCGCATCTCGGGCGCGTTCCAGCTAGCCGATACCGACGCGGTGCTGGCCAACCTGGCCCATCTGCTGCCGGTGCAGATCAGCGCCCGAACCCCTTACTGGGTCACGGTGCTGCCCTTGCGGCACTGAGCTTTTAAAGAATTTTCTGCCAAGTTGGCCCCTTTGGGCGCGGTCGGCTGTCCTGCATAGAGATAGCGAATTGATCTGTACCGACCCCAAGCAGGAAGCCTTATGCCAACCGTTTTTCATCGTCCCCAAACCACCCCCGCGGGAGCGCTGCCCATGCCATCTACGGTGGCCCGCGCGGTGCAAGCCGCCGTCATCACCATGGGTGTCAGCGCCATGATGGGGCTGGCCGTGCCGGCCCAAGCCCAAACCGCCGCCGAGCAGGCCCCTGCAGCGGCGGGCGCGGCGCAACCGCTGCAGGTGCCGGCCGGGCCACTGCCAGCGGCGCTGGTGGCCTTTGCATCGCAAACCGGTGTCAGCGTCAGCGGCCCGCCCGAGCTGGTGAGCGCCGCGCAATCGCCCGGCGTGCGCGGGCAG